>JACZQV010000187.1 GCA_022545545.1 Pseudomonadota bacterium | reverse complement strand
TGGGGATTTGGCGGAGGCAGAGGAGTATCACCTGAAATCCTTGGCCATCGAAGAGGAGCTTGGCCGCAAGGAGGGCATGGCGAGCCAATACGGCAATCTCGGGATCGTCTATCAGACGCGGGGGGATTTGGCGAAGGCGGAGGAATTTTACCTCAAAGCCTTGACCATTGATGAGGAGCTTAGCCGCAAGGAGGGCATGGCGAGCCAATACGGCAATCTCGGGATCATCTATCAGACTCGTGGTGATCTCGCGAAGGCGGAGGAGTTTTATCTCAAATCCCTGGCCATCGAAGAGGAGCTTGGCCTCAAGGAGGGGATGGCAAGACAATTCGGTAATCTCGGCAACCTTTACCGTAGGCAGGGGGATTTAGCGCAAGCCTGCAAAGCGTGGCGTACGTCGAGGCGATTATTTGAAGATGTCGGTGCAATGCTCGAGGTTGAAAAGGTTCAAGCCTCAATGGACGAAGCCGGTTGTGACCAGGAGAAAGTGGACGACAAAGACGAAGCAGGCTGAGCCTCCCCCGCTCAAACGTTCTCTCAGAGCCGAACGACGTTCAGGGTTGTCACTTCCCCGCCAAGCTTCACTGGCGTAGAGCGGGTCGGCGTGGCGAAGGCCCGCCCCCCTAGCCCTCCTCGCCGAAGGTTTTGAGGTCTTCGGGGCCTTCCTTGGCGGCGAGCTTGTCCTTGCCCTGGACGAGGACGCGGATTTCCTCGACGATGTCGGGGTTGGCCAGCGTCGTCACGTCGCCGATGTCCATGGTGTTGGAGATCGCCGCCAGGACGCGTCGCATGATCTTGCCCGAGCGCGTCTTCGGCATGTCGGGCACGATATAGACGTGCTTGGGCCGGGCGATCTTGCCGATCTCGGTCTCGATCCTGGCGACGATCTTCTTCTGCACCGCCTCGCCGCCGTCGGCCCCGGGCTTGAGCGAGACGTAAAGATCGGGCACCCGGCCCTTGATCTCATCGACCACCGGCACGACCGCGGCCTCGGCGACCTCATCGACCGTGAGCGATGCCGATTCCAGCTCCTTGGTGCCGAGCCGGTGGCCGGCGACATTGATGACGTCGTCGATGCGGCCGAGGATGCGGAAATAGCCGTCCTCGGCCTCCATGGCGCCGTCGCCGGTGAGATAGGGCCAGTCGCGCCAGTCCTTGCTGTTCGGGTCCTTGCAGTATTTGGCGTAATAGGTCTCGACGTAGCGCTCGCGGTCCCCCCAGATGGTCTGGAAGCCGCCGGGCCAGGGATTGCGGATGCAGATGTTGCCGGCGACGCCCGATCCGGGCGGGATCTCGTTGCCGTCCTCGTCATAGATCACCGGATGGATGCCGGGCACGGCGGGGCCGGCGCTTCCCGGCTTCATCGATTGGAGCGCCGGCAGGGTCGAGCACAGGAAGCCGCCGGTCTCGGTCTGCCAATAGGTGTCGACGATGACCGCCTCGCCCTTGCCGACCACATCGTAATACCATCGCCACACCAAGGGCTCGATCGGCTCGCCCACCGTCGTCATGTGCTTGAAGTGGTAGTCGTACTTCTTGGGCTCGTCGGGGCCGGCCTTGCGCAGCATGCGTATCGTCGTCGGCGCGGTGTGGAAGATATTGACGTCGAGGCGCTCGGCGATGCGCCACGCCCGCCCGGCGTCGGGATAGGTCGGCACGCCCTCGAAGATGACGCTGCTCGCCGCCAATGCCAGGGGCCCGTAGACGATGTAGGAATGGCCGGTGATCCAGCCGATGTCGGCCATGCACCAATAGACGTCCTCGGGGTGGATGTCCTGGACGTATTTGGAGGTGCCGGCGGCATAAGCGAGATAGCCGCCGGTGCTGTGCTCGCATCCCTTGGGCTGGCCGGTGGTGCCGCTGGTGTACATCAGGAACAGCGGCGCCTCGGCCGCCATCGGCACCGGCTCGACCCGCTGGCCGGCATGGTCCTTGAGCACATCGTTGACGATGAAATCGCGGCCCTCGACCATCGGCGTCGGCGACGAGGACTTGCCGGGGTAGCGTTGCCACACCAGCACCTTGTCGACGGCCTGGCCGGCCTTTTCCGACACCTCGCAGGCGATGTCGGCGTTGGCCTTGTGGTCGATCAGCTTGCCGCCGCGATGATAGGCGTCGGTGGTGATCAACACGGAAGAGCCCGAATCGGCGATCCTCTCGCCGCAGGCCTGACCGGAGAAGCCGCCGAACACCTCGGAATGGATGATTCCGAGCCGGGCGCAGGCCAGCATCGTCACCGGCAGTTCCGGCACCATCGGCATGTGAAGCGTCACCCTGTCGCCGGCCTTGAGCCCGGCGAAGTCGCGCAGCAGCGCCGCGAACTCGTTCACCCGGACGTAAAGCTCCTGATAGGTGATGATGGTGTGCGCCTCGTCCTCCGGTTCGGGGACGTAGATCAGCGCCGCCTTGTTCTTGT
>JACZQV010000120.1 GCA_022545545.1 Pseudomonadota bacterium | reverse complement strand
CCCAACGGATGATCCAGCCCCTTCAGGAACGCTACGATCTCGTCTGCCTGGACATCGTGGACAAAACCCGGGGCGGAAAGGCGATTCCCAACATCTCGATCGCGGATCTGGCGAACGGGGACCGGGACACTTACCGGCAGCACTTCCGGGGCGCGGATGCCATCGTGCACTGCGCCTTCATCTCGGCGCCGGGCATGGACGCCACCTCCTGGCGGGACAACTCCGAAGCTAAATTCCTGGCCGAGCACGCCAATATCAGGATGGCCTACGACGTGTACAAGACCGCTCAGGAGGAGAACGTAAAGCGGGTGGTGGTGGCCAGTTCGAACCACGCGGCGGACTACTACGAGCGGTTGATCTGGGCGGATAAACTGGAGATGGTGACGCCGGAGATGCGCCTATCCGACAATTTCTATGGCTGGGCCAAGGCCAGCTATGAGTTGTTGGGCTTCGTTTTTGCCAGCGGCAAGGTGAATGGGAAGAAGTTGGAGGTGGTACAATGGCGCATCGGCGGACCCCGGGATACGGATATGGATAAGGTGACGGGGGGGAACATCAAGGCCATGCATCGGGCGTTGGGGGTCTACCTGAGTGCGCGGGACCAGGCGCAGCAAGCCATCCGGATGATCGAAACGAAAAACATCGAGGATGAGAATGGCGTCCCCTTCCTGGTGATCTATGGCATCAGCGGCAACGCCCATCGCTTCTGGAGCCTTGTCAGCGCCTTTCAGAAGATAGGCTACCAGCCCGAGGATGACAGCCAAGTCCGCTTCGCCGACAAGATTGCCGCCATTGCCCGTGGCGAGTCCTCCTGAATCTCCTGGTGCCGCCTAGAGCGTGTTCCCTAATCGGCGGCGGCTCGGGCCGGGCGAGACCCGACCATTGAAGGGCTCTGTGTTCTCTACGCCCTCGCGGCTTGCGCGGCGCTTGATCGGATCATGTGAGGGGCGGTGTCGCGGTGTATAACAGCGCGCGGTCCTGGTGCCACATGCCGGCTATTTCTGTGTCGTTCTCCATAGCCATCACGCCCTTCTCCGCTAGATCTTCTCTGAAAGCCGCTTTCACGGCTTGAACCGTGCGGTGAAATGCTTTACCGGCGTTACCCAAGTCGGGCCGCGGTTCTTGAGCCAGCGTAGGCGGGTTCGGGCAGGCCAGGACGCCGGTCATCGGCACGGCGCCCTCACTCACATGGGTCGCGCGGATCGGCTTGACCGGCCGGGCCGCCATCGCCAGGTGGATGCCCTCGAGGAGTTTGGCGATCGAAATCTGGCGCCAGACCCTGTCGATGACGCCGGTCTCGGCGGGGACGGCGCGGATGCCGCCGAGATTCTGGTATTACGCTCTCCGCGCCGGTATCCTACCATGTCCCGTAGACGGTATAGGAGAATGGTAATGGCCACTATCGCCTTCCTCGGCCTGGGTATCATGGGCGCGCCCATGGCCGTCAACCTCGTGCGCGCCGGGTTCGATGTGATGGGGTGGAACCGCACCTCGAGCAAGGCGACGCCGGTTCGCGAAGCCGGCGGCTCCGTCGCCAAGACGCCCGCCGAAGCGGTCGAGGGCGCCGAGTTCATCCTTTCCATTCTCGACAGTGGGCCGGTGGTGCGCGAGGTGTTCTTCGATAGCGGCGCCGTCGACCACATGTTGTCCGGCGCCATCTTCATCGATATGGCTTCGATACCGCCGAAGATGGCGCAGGCGCATGCCACTCTCTTGAAGGAGGTGGGTGTCGGTCATCTCGATGCACCGGTATCGGGCGGAAGCCTTGGCGCGGCGGAGGGATCGCTGGCCATCATGGCGGGGGGAGAGAAAGCGGATTTCGACCGCGCCGAAGCCGCCGGCGTTTTCAAGCCGATGGGGCGCGCGAGCTATATCGGGCCGGCCGGAAGTGGCCAGATAGCGAAGCTCGCCAATCAGATCATGGTGGCGGTGAACATCTCCGGCGTCGCCCAGGCGCTTCTGCTGGCCAGCGCCGGCGGCGCCGACCCCGCACAAATCCCCGAGGCTCTGTCGGGCGGTCACGGCGACAGCCGCGTCCTCCAGGAACATGGCAGACGCATGATCGGGCGTGACTTTCGCCCCGGCGCGCCGATTCGCAATTTCGTCAAGGATCTCAACACGGTTCTCGAAACGGCGGGCGACCTGAACGTTCGGCTGCCGATCGTGGAGGCGGTCAGGGACGTGTTTCAGGATCTTTATGACAAGGGACTGACGCGGCATGACCACAGTGCCTTCCTTCTACATCTGGAAGACATGAACACTCCGGTTCGTTTGGGCACAGGCGCCGACATCACGCCGGAATGACGGACATCGCCATGCCCAGGAGATCGTCATGCAGGGTCCCCATCAAGACCCGAGTCGTCTTCGACAGCCGATTGTGCTACCGTTTCGCCCAGTGAGAGAGGGTATCGGGGAAATCTCGGCTAAGATGGCCGAGCAAGTTCGCCGGAAACGTGGGGAGCAGCGCCATGACCTTTCGGACCCGGGCCGAGCAGACCGCGCAGGCCATCGGCGACACGCTCGACGCCGCGCCCAGTGCCGCGCAGTCGAAGCAGATCGCCGATCTGATCGAGCGAGTCATCATCGATTCGTACCAGGACGCCGCCGGGCGCTGCGCCAAGGTCGCGCGTGAATTCCGCGGCGCGGATAAGGACCTGGCCCACAAGGTCGCCGACGAGATCCGCCGGGACAACATTGCGCTGATCGCTAACCTCTCCAGCATGCGCTGAAAAGCGGGCCGCGATCATCCAGCAACTGCCCGAGCATTGAAGTGCCTTCATCCGACAATCCAAGGCGGCGTATCGACCGCGTACGGGAATCACTTCTTTTCCGAATACCCCCTCAGGCCGCGCGGGTGTATCGGTCAAGCACATTGGGCCTGGAGGCTCGGAGAGTCTGGCCGCTTTGGCGATTCGGTGGGGAGGGCCGTTAGATGTTCCGGAAGGATCGTTTTGTCGAGGACTGTAAGTTAGCCGTAGGTGAAGGACAAAGCGCGGTACGTGAGCTCGTGCTGGAAGCGGTGGCCGATCCCTCCGCCATCATCGCAGAACTGGGAGAGCCGACCGGGGCCGGCGTCTATCCGCTGTATCATGCGCACGATCTGACGGTGATCAATTTCGTCTGGGCGCCTTATATGACCCTGCCGCCCCATAACCACAACATGTTCGCCGTCATCGGCATCTATAGTGGGCGGGAAGACAACATGTTCTGGCGCCGTATCGATAACGGTGCCGGCGACGGCACGGGTCCCGGCATCGAAGCCGCGGGCGCCGAGTCCTTAGGCGCGGGAGGAGTGGCGACGCTCGGCCGTGACATCATTCATTCCGTGGCCAACCCGATCGCCAAACTGACCAGCGCCATTCACGTCTATGGCGGCGACTTCTTCGACCCGCCGGACCCGCGCAGCCAATGGGACCACGAAACCCTGGTCGAACAACCCTGGGATATGGACCACACCCGCGCCGTCTTCCGTCAAGCCGAAACCCGGTACAACGCCGGCCTCGCGGCGGGGGCTTAACGCATAGGGAACCGCGATCCATCGACCGCCATGTCCACAGCTACGCAAAACCCTTCTTTGCCGTAGACCTCGGCGGACCGTGATCCCGCGGGTCGGGAAGTGAGCCTGAAACGGGGTCAAATCGCCGGCGCGAAGAGTGATCCGACCGGAAGCGTGAGTTTTCATCATCCTGACGCCGTGGACGCCGCGGTCATCGGCGGCGGGACGTTGTCTTGCGGCACGGACGGTGTTTGCGTCCGGGCGCGGGGCGATGCCGCCCGATTTATCCACAAAATGCTGTGGATAAGTAAAATCGGGTGGCGATATGTTGCGCTTGGCCCGGGTCTGTGGAATCAATGGACCGAGGCCGAGGGGAGCGGCCATCGGCAGCGGCCAAGGGGAGCAATAAGGGGTCATGGCGCACGCGGATTTCGTTCATTTGAGGGTCCATTCGGCCTACTCGCTGCTCGAAGGCGCGATCAAGATCGAAGACTTAGGCGCCCTGTGCCGGGCGCACGGGATGCCGGCGGTGGCGGTGACCGACACCAGGAACCTGTTCGGCGCCCTTCAGTTCTCCCTGGCCGCTTCCGATGCCGGGGTGCAGCCGATCATCGGCTGCGAGCTTGCCGTCGCCCCGGACAAGCCCGGCCGTCGCCCCGGATTAATCGGCCCCGGCGGTCCCGGCGGCGCGGCCGAAGCCGACAAGCTCGTCGTCCTGGTCCAGAACGAGGCCGGCTACCGCCATCTGATCAAGCTTCTCAGCAAGTCCTATCTCGACGCCGAGGCGGGCGGCGTCCCCTGGGTGACGCTGGGCGACTTCGAAGGTGCCTCGGACGGGCTGATCGCGCTGACCGGCGGGCCCGACGGCGTCATCGGCCGGCTTCTCGCCGAGGGCCAGGAGCAGGCCGCCGGCGAAAGGCTCGCCCGGCTCAAGGAGCTGTTCCCGGGCCGGCTCTATGTCGAGGTGACGCGCCATGGGCTGGAGGTGGAGAAACGTATCGAGGGAAGGCTTCTCGACCTCGCCTATGAATACGAGGTGCCGCTGGTGGCGACCAGCGAGACCTTCTTCGCCGACGCCGGGATGTTCGAGGCCCACGACGCGCTGATCTGCATCGCCGAGGGCGCCCTCGTCGCCGACGGCGCCCGGCGCAAGCTGACGCCCGAGCATCGCTTCAAGACGGCGGGGGAGATGCGGGCGCTGTTCGCCGATCTGCCGGAAGCCGCCGACAACACCCTGGTGGTGGCCAAGCGCTGCGCCTTCAAGCTCTCGCCGCGAAGCCCGATCCTGCCCGCCTTCCCGGTCGCCGACGGCCAGACCGAGGCCGAGGCGCTGAGAAGCGAGGCCGAAGAGGGGTTGGAGCGGCGTCTGGAGACCCATGTCTTCGCCGCCTCCATGGACGAAGCCGGGCGCAAGAAGGCGGCAAGGCCTTACCGCGAGCGCCTCGAATACGAACTCGGCGTGATCGCCGATATGGGCTATCCCGGCTACTTCCTGATCGTCGCCGATTTCATCAAATGGGCCAAAGGCAACGACATACCGGTGGGGCCGGGCAGGGGGTCGGGCGCCGGCTCGGTGGTGGCCTGGTCGCTCACCATCACCGACCTCGACCCGTTGCGCTTCGGTCTTCTGTTCGAGCGTTTCCTCAACCCCGACCGGGTGACCATGCCGGACTTCGACATCGACTTCTGCCAGGACCGCCGCGACGAGGTCATCTCCTACGTTCAGCAGAAATACGGCCGCGGCCGGGTCGCCCAGATCATCACCTTCGGAAAGCTGCAGGCCCGCGCGGCGCTGCGCGACGTCGGGCGCGTGCTTGGCATGCCCTACGGTCAGGTCGACAGGATCTGCAAGCTGGTGCCCAACAACCCGGCCAATCCCGTCGGTCTGGCGGACGCCATCGCGTCGGAGCCCCAGTTGCAGGAGATGCGCGCCGACGACGCCACCGTCGCCCGGCTCCTCGACATCGCCCAGAAGCTCGAGGGGCTCTACCGCCACGCCTCGACCCACGCCGCCGGCGTCGTCATCGGCGATCGGCCGCTCGACGCGACGATCCCGCTCTACCGCGACCCGCGCTCGGACATGCCGGTGACCCAGTTCTCGATGAAATATGTCGAGATGGCGGGGCTGGTGAAGTTCGACTTCCTGGGCCTCAAGACCCTCACCGTGCTCGAGCGCGCGCGGGCGCTGATCGCCGAAAGCGGCGTTACGCTCGATCTCTCGGGCCTGGCGCTCGACGACGCGGCCACTTACGAGATGCTGACGCGGGGCGAGACCACCGGGGTGTTCCAGCTCGAAAGCTCGGGCATGCGCGACGTGTTGCGCAAGCTGAGGCCCGACAGCTTCGAGGACATCATCGCGCTGGTGGCCCTGTTCCGGCCCGGGCCGATGGACAACATCCCGCGCTATATCGCCTGCAAGCACGGCAACGAGCAGCCCGACTATCTCCACCCGTCCCTGGAACAGATCCTCAAGCCGACCTTCGGGGTGATGATCTATCAGGAACAGGTCATGCAGATCGCCCAGGTGCTGGCCGGCTACAGCCTCGGCTCCGCCGACGTGCTGCGCTACGCCATGGGCAAGAAGGTCAAGTCGGAGATGGAGGAACAGCGGCGCCACTTCATCGACGGCGCCGTCGCCAGGGGCGTCGACGAGGGCACGGCCCGGCACATTTTCGAGCAGGTCTACAAGTTCGCGGGCTACGGCTTCAACAAGTCCCATGCCGCCGCCTACGCCCTGATCGCCTATCAGACCGCCTATCTCAAGGCCAATTACCCGGTCGAATTCCTCGCCGCCTCGATGACGCTCGATCTCGGCAACACCGACAAGCTCAACGCCTTCCGCCAGGAACTCGAGCGCCTCGGCATCCGGCTCCTGCCCCCCGATATCAACGCCTCCGCCGCCGTCTTCGCGGTCGAGACCGGGCCTGCGGGCGAACGCGCGATCCGCTATGCGCTGGGCGCGCTCAAGAACGTCGGTGTCCAGGCGATGGAGGCGGTGGTCAAGGAGCGCGAGGAGAACGGGCCGTTCACCGACCTCTTCGACTTCGCCGGGCGGTGCGATTCCAAGGTCATCAACAAGCGCCAACTGGAAAGCCTCGCTTCGGCCGGCGCCTTCGACGGCCTCAACGCCAACCGCGCCCAGGTGCTCGGCGCCGTCGAGGCCCTGGTCCAGCATTCCTCCGTCATGGCCAGCGAACGGGGAAGCGCCCAGGAAAGCCTGTTCTCCGTCGATGACGATCTTGCGCTCCATGCCAAACCCCTGCCCGACGTCGCCGACTGGCCGGTCATAGAGCGACTGCGTCACGAGTTCGAGGCCATCGGCTTTTACCTCTCGGCCCATCCCCTCGATGCCTACGCCAAGGCGCTCGAGCGCCTGAAGGTCACCAAATGGGTGGATCTTCTTTCGCGTCCGGCGGGTCGCGATATCGCCCGCGCGCGCCTCGCCGGCACGGTGATCGCCAAGAAGGAGCGCACCTCGGCGCGGGGCAACCGTTTCGCCTTCGTGCAGATGTCGGACGCGTCGGGCATGTTCGAGGTGACGGTGTTCGCGGAAGTGCTGGCGGCCTCGCGCGGGCTTCTGGACTCGGGCGCGCCGGTGCTGGTGACGGTGGACGCGAGGCGCGATGGCGATAACGTTCGCCTCACCGCCCAGAGCATCGAGGCGCTCGACGAGGCGGCGGCGGCGGCGGCGCCGAGGCTGACGGTGCACCTGACCGCCGATGCCCCGCTCGAGCGGCTGAAGCAGGTCATCGGCAAGGCGGGCGCCGGGCGCGGCGAGGTCAATCTGGTGCTCGCAGCCAAGCCGGGCTCGGAGGTCGAGATCGTCCTTCCCGGCGGCTACGCGATTTCGCCCGAGACGCGCGGGCGCATCCTGGCCCTGCCCGGCGTCGCCGAAGTGCGCGAAAGCTGACCGCTTTCGCCGCCGCCCCGCGGCTAGACCCGCCCCGGCGTCGCGGCGGCCACGGGCCCGTGCCCCGGCCTAGCGGGCGCGGCGATTTTCCTTGTCAAAGGCGGGCACAGAAGCTATCTAGCAGACCCAATTCAACCCTCACGCGGGAACGCGGCCCTGAGGGGGAGACATCCCCGAGGGCCGATCCGGTGTCCGGCCGGCCTATGCATAGGCCGAAATTCGGACCAAAATCCCGCGGCGGCGAAACCGGAGAAGACCTATGGCATTACCTTCCTTTACCATGCGCCAGCTGTTGGAAGCGGGGGTCCATTTCGGACACCGCACCGGGCGCTGGAACCCGAAGATGGCGCCCTTCATTTTCGGCGAGCGCAACAAGATCCACGTCATCGATCTGCAGCAGACCGTGCCGCTGCTTTACCGGGCGCTCTCCGCCGTCAGGGACACGGTCGCCGGCGGCGGGCGCGTGCTCTTCGTCGGCACCAAGCGCCAGGCGACCGAGAAGATCGCCGAGGCGGCCAAGCGCTGCGGCCAGCATTACGTCAATCATCGTTGGCTCGGCGGCATGATGACCAACTGGAAGACGGTTTCCGTCTCCATGCGCCGCCTGAAGGAGCTGGAGGAGCAGTTCGGCGAGGACGAGGAAAACCTCGGGCTGACGAAGAAGGAGCTCCTGCGTCTCACCCGCGAGCGCGACAAGCTCGAGCGCTCGCTCGGCGGCATCAAGGAGATGGGCGGGCTGCCCGACATCCTGTTCGTCATCGACACCAACAAGGAACATATCGCCGTCTCGGAAGCCAACAAGTTGGGCATTCCGGTGATCGCCGTGCTCGACACGGGCGCGGATTTATAGCATCCCGACCTGTCTAACAAACTGATACTCGGCTTTGACTATTTCGACAACGATAATGATCCTACGGACGACTACGGGCACGGAACCCACGTGGCCGGCATTGCCGCGGCGGTGACGAACAACGCTACGGGCACGGCCGGCGTCGCGTGGCTCGCCAACGTCCAGGTCATGCCC
The DNA here is from genome assembly GCA_022545545.1 of Pseudomonadota bacterium. GTDB lineage: Bacteria > Pseudomonadota > Alphaproteobacteria > SMXQ01 > SMXQ01 > JACZQV01. Next base: position 54 of record JACZQV010000120.1, on the reverse strand, counting down.
TTGAAGGTTTGCGGCTGGATCCAGACGCTCTTCGGGAATGTTTATGGCTGTCCG
>JACZQV010000119.1 GCA_022545545.1 Pseudomonadota bacterium | reverse complement strand
CCGTCAGCTCGACGACGCCAAGACCGGCCCCCAGATGACCCCCGGTGATCGATACCGCGTCGATCATCTCGGCCCGCAACTCATCCGCCAGCTGGCGAAGATCCGCCTCCGCCAAACGGCGCAGATCCGCAGGGACATCGATCTTGTCGAGTAACGGCGTTTCGCTCATTGGTGCCACTTCTGATCCCCCGTCAACCGCGCCGCTCGACCACGAAACCGGCCACCTGACGCAAAAGGTCGGCATTTTCTTCGAATAAATCAAGATGTTGCACCGCCTGATCGGCCAGCATCTCCGCCTGAACCCGGGCCTGCTGGGGCCCGAGGATGGAGACGAACGTCGCCTTTCCCGCCGCCGCGTCCTTGCCGACGGACTTGCCGATGTCGGCCTCGCTGCCTTCCTCATCCAGGAGGTCGTCGATGATCTGGAAGGCGAGGCCGAGGTCGTGGGCATAGGCCCTGAGCGCATGGCGCGCGGGCCTCGGCGCCTTGCCCAATATGGCCCCGGCCTCGCAGGAAAAGGCGATCAGTTCGCCGGTCTTGAGCCGTTCCATGCGCGAGATGGTGCCGATATCAAGCGCCTGGTGCTCGGAAATCAAGTCGATCATCTGCCCGCCGACCATGCCCTGGCCGCCGCAAGCGCCGCCAAGCCCCAACACCAGTTCGCAACGCACGGCGGGGTCCGAATGGGTGGCGTCGCCGGCCAAGACCTCGAAAGCCAGCGTCAATAGCGCATCACCAGCGAGGATCGCGGTCGCCTCGTCGAACTTGACGTGACAGGACGGTTTGCCGCGCCTGAGATCGTCATCGTCCATCGACGGCAGATCGTCATGGACCAGGGAATAGCTGTGCACCATCTCGACCGCCGCCGCCGCGCGGAACGCGCAGCGTTCGGCGACGTTGAACAATCGGGAGGCACTCAATACGAGAAAGGGCCGAAAGCGCTTGCCGCCATTGAGGATCGCATAGCGCATGGCCTCGAAAACACGCGTCTCGGCGCCGCCGGCCTCCTCGGGCAACAAATCTCCGATGACCTCTTCGACGGCCTGGGCGGCCTCGGCCATGCTTTCCCGCAGCCGGTCCAATTCGCCCTCAGTCGATTTCGGCGCTTGCCGTGCGGACCGTGCCCTGGGGGCCCAGTTCGATCTTGTCCACCTTGGCCTTGGCCTCGGAAAGTTTCGCCTCGCAGTGACGTTTGAGCATGGCCCCGCGTTCATATGCCGCGATCGCGTCGTTCAGCTTCACCTTGCCCTCCTCGAGTTCGCGGACGATCTTTTCGAGCGCCGCGAGCGCGTCCTCGAAGCTCAGGCGCGCGATGTCTTCCGGAATGGCGTCGGCCGAAGAGCGTTTGGCCATGTGGTCCCCTAAATTTGCGCGAAGTCTAGGCCTACGCGCGCCCGAGGGCAAGCCGAACCCCCCAGTGCTCTAGCCCGACATCAGGACCCTGACGTGAGCGGCGGCCGACGATCCCAGCGCACCGAGGTCATAGCCCCCTTCGAGAGTCGACACCACCCGGCCCTTCGAACTCGCCTCGGCGATGTCCATGATCTCCCGCGTCGCCCAGGCGAAGTCCTCCTCCACCAAATTGAGTTGCGCCAGCGGATCGGCCGCGTGGGCATCGAAGCCCGCGGATATGAAGGTGAAGTCGGGCGCAAAATCACGAAGCGCCGGCAGGATGCGATCGTTCATGGCTTGGCGGAACTCCACCGACCCGGTATTGGGCGCCAACGGCGCGTTCACCACATTGCCGACGCCCTGTTCATCCGCCGATCCGGTTCCGGGATAGTAGGGGAACTGGTGGGTGGAGGCGTAGAACAGTTCGGCATCATGGGCGAAAGTTGCCTGGGTGCCGTTGCCGTGGTGGACGTCGAAGTCGATCACGGCGGCGCGTGCGAGGCCGTGTTGCTCGCGGGCGTGCAAGGCCCCGACGGCGACGTTGTTGAACAGACAGAAGCCCATGGCGCGGGCCGCTTCGGCATGATGTCCGGGGGGCCTGACGGCGCAAAAGGCGTTTTGCCCCTCGCCCGCCACGACCGCATCCACCGCGGCGCAAAGCGCGCCGGCGGCGCGAAGGGCGGCCTCGCCCGATGACGGCGAAAGCACGGTATCGGGATCCAGGGAGTAATGGCCCTCCTTGGGCACCAGCGACAGCACCCGATCGACATGATCCCTGGGGTGGACGCGGGTCAGTTGATCGGTCTCGGCGCGGGGCGCGTCACGCCATTGAAGATCCTTGAATTCTTCCGTCTTGAGCGCGTCGAGGACGGCCTTGAGCCGCGCCGGGCATTCGGGGTGAAAGGCGCCGGGATCGTGCTCTACGCAGGCGGGGTGGGTGAAAATCAGCGTCGTCATTTATTGTAAACCCTTTTGGGGCCTGATCGGGAACGCCCATTCTAGCGGCGCTTGCGCCGCCACCGCCAGTCACTTCGGCAGAACCGCCTGAAAAGCCGCGGGTCAGGGCCAATTCTAGCGCCGGCACGGCTTGGCCGGGCCGGAGAAGCCGATTGACAGAACCCGAATTAGGGCCACAAATATCGCAAAATGGCGTAAAATAGGCGATGGGACGATCAAACATGACTTGGGCCGGGCGAGTGCTTGGCTCCTGGTCAGGGTGAGGTGACCACGGCCGGCCGGTCTCAGCCGTTCATGTTGCGTTCAGCCGCGAATGGTTAATGTGTCCTTCGATCAACAGGAATCCGCCGAGTTACGGGAATCCGCAAGCAAGGGACCGAAGCCTAAGACATGATCAAGCTTCTTCTCAAACTGACGGCGGTGACCGCGGCGCTGGCGATCGCGTTTTCCGCCGCCGGCCCTGTCGACGCCAAGAAGGACGGCAAGGAAAAGCGCGGCACCCTGGTCCAGGTGGACGCGGTCAAGATCGAGCCGATGGTTCAGACCATGCCCATCATCGGCCGGCTGGTGGCGCGCCAGGCCGGGGTCGTGGCCTCGCGCATCGAGGCGCCGGTGGCGGTGGTCAAGGTCGATGTCGGCGATTACGTCAAGAAGAACGAGGTGCTGGCGGTCCTGGTGTCCGACCGGCTCAAATGGGAACGCGAGCTCAAGGCGGCGAAGGTCGCCGAAAGCAAGGCCAAGATCGCCACCGCCAAGGCCAAGTTGGCGCTGGCGAAACAGGAGCTGCGCCGCCTCGAGCGGTTGCGCAAGTCTCCCGCCTTCTCCCAGGCGCGGTTTGAGGACAAGCGCCTGGACGTGACCAGCTACCAGACCAGCGTCGCCGAGGCCGAGGCGCGACTCCGGAGCGCCCGGGCGAACCTGCGGATGGCCGAGGTCGATCTTAGATACACCTTGATCCGGGCGCCCTATAACGGCGTCGTGACCGTGCGCCATACCATCGCCGGCGCCTACCTGAAGGAGGGGCAGCCGGTCGTCACCCTGGTCAGCGACGAGGATCTGGAATTCGAGGCCGACGTTCCCTCCAACCGTATCTCGGGCCTCGTATCCGGGGTCGAGGTCGACTTCGAGCTCGAGGACAAAACCCGCCACCGGGCCACGGTCCGCGCCGTGGTGCCCGAGGAAAACCCCCGCACCCGCACCCGCATCGTCCGCTTCGTGCCGGCGTTCAACGGCACCGACATGCGTTTCGCCGCCAACCAGACGGCGACCCTGCATCTGCCGATCGGCAAGAAGCGCATGGTCGTAACCGTCCATAAGGATGCGGTGGTCAACAGCCGGGGCAACCAGATCGTCTTCGTCGTCGAGAAGCGCCGGGCAAGGGCGCGCAAGGTCCACCTCGGCGAGGCGGTCGGGGGGCGCTTCGAGGTGTTGAGCGGCCTCGAGGTCGGCGAAATGGTGGTGGTGCGCGGCAACGAACGGCTGCGTGACGGCAAGCGGGTCCGCATCGACGGCGCCTCCGGCGGCAAGTCCGGTGGCGGGACCCGCGGCCGAACCGGTGGCGGATCCTAACACGCGATGAACCTCATCGACATCGCCATCAAGCGCCCGACGGCGGTCATGGCGGGGGTGCTGGCGATCATCGTCTTCGGCCTGGTGGCGCTCAAGACCATTCCCATACAACTGACGCCCGACGTGCGCCGTCCCATCATCGACATCCGTACCAAATGGCGCGGCGCGGCGCCCGTCGAGGTCGAGCGGGAGATCACCAACCGGCTGGAGGAAGAGCTCGGCGGCATCGAAGGGGTGCTCGAGTTCTCTTCCCGCTCGCGCCCCGGCGATTCGCGCATCCGGCTCGAATTCAAGGTCGGCTATAACATCGACAAGGGCTTGCTGCTGGTCTCCAATCGCCTGGCGGGCATCTCCGATCTACCGGCCGAGGCCGGCGAGCCTAGGTTGCTGACCCGCGGGTCGGAAGACACCCCGATCGCCTATTTCGCCATCCGGCGCGACCCCGGCAACAATCGGGACATCGAGACCTACGGCGAGTTCATCGAGGACGTGGTCGTCGAGCGGCTCGGCAGGGTTCCCGGCGTCGCCGGCGTCGACGCCAGCGGCGGCAGCCGGCGTGAGATCAGGATCGTCATCGATCCCCAGCGCATGGCCCGCTATGGGCTGACCATACCGGAAGTGGGCGCCAAGGTTCGCAGCGCCAGCGCCTCGTTCTCGGCCGGCACCGTCGACGAGGGCAAGCGCCGCTATCTGGTGCGCACCGAGGGCGAGATCAGGACCGCGGCCCAGGCCCGCGCCGTGGTGCTGAGAACCGAGGTGAATCCCGTCACCGGCGCCATCGCCCGGGTCACCTTGGGCGACATCGCCGATATCGAGTTCGGCTACAAGGAACCCAACAGTTACCGCCGCTATCTTGGGGAAGACACCATCACCCTTCGGGCGGTGCGCGAGACCGGCGCCAACGTGATCGAGGTCATGAAGGGCATCCGCGCCGCCGTCAAGGAGCTGAACGAGTTCGCCCTGCCCAGCGAGAGGCTCAACCTGACCCAGGTCTACGACGAAACGGTCTACATCACCTCGGCCATCGATTTGGTGCAGCAGAACATCTGGGTCGGCGGCACCCTGGCGGCGTTGATCCTGATGCTGTTTTTGCGCTCCTTCGGCGCGACGCTGGTGATTTCCCTCGCCATCCCGGTATCGGTCGTCGGCGCCTTCGTGGCGATGGCGATGCTCGGGCGCTCGATCAACGTGATTTCGCTGGCCGGCATCGCATTTTCCGTCGGCATGGTGGTGGACGCGGCGATCGTCGTGCTGGAAAACATATACCGCCACCGCCAGCTCGGGAGACCTCCGGTGGAAGCCGCCTACAGGGGCACCAAGGAGGTGTGGCCGGCGGTCGTCGCCTCGGCGCTGACGACCGTCGTCGTCTTCGCGCCGATCCTGCTACTCGAGCTCCAGGTCGGCCAGCTGTTCCGCGACATCGCGGTGGCGATCTCGGTTGCCGTCATGTTGTCCCTCGTGGTCTCGGCCACCGTCGTTCCCGCCCTATCCAAGCGCCTCCTCAGGAATGTCGGGGAAGACAAGGGACGCAGGCTGTCGCTGCCCGTGATCGACCCCCTCGCCAGGGGATTCGTCGCCGCCGTGATGCTGGTCACCCGCGGCGTCACCCGTTCCAAGGTCGCGGCATTGCTTGTCGTCGCGGTGGTTTGCGGCGGCGCGTCGGTGTTCACCCTGTGGGCGCTGCCGCCCCTCGATTTCCTGCCCGACGGCAATCGCAATTTCGTTTGGGGTCACATCACGCCGCCGCCGGGATACAACCTCGAGGCCACCAAGAAGGTGGCGGAGAGGATCGAGGATGCGGTCCGGCCCCTCTGGGCTTCGGTTTCGGGCCCCGAAAGCAAGCCCGGCGAGCCCCCCAAGATCAAGAATTTCTTCTTCATCGCCCGGAACGACCGGACCTTCATCGGCGCCAGCGCCGTCGACCCGGCGCGCGCGGGCGAATTGGTGCCCATCCTCGAGGAGCCGGTCCTGAGGGAGCCGGGCACCCGCGGCGCCATTCGCCAGTCATCTTTGTTCTCGCGCGGGATCGGCGGTTCGCGCTCGATCCGGCTGGACATTTCGGGGCCGGAGCTCGAGGACAATCTGGACGTGGCGCGCCGCGCCGACGATATTCTGCGCCAGGTCCTGCCGCGCAGCGAGGGTCACCGGGTCAGGCCCCGTCCCGGCCTCGAACTCGGCGCGCCGGAGATCCGCCTGGTGCCCGATCAGCTGCGCCTCGCCGACGCCGGCGTCACCGCGCGCGAACTGGGGCAGACGGTGGACGTGTACAATGACGGCCTCAGGATCGCCGAGGTCACGGTGGGCGACAGGCGGCTCGACCTGACGCTCCGGGGACCCAAGGACATCGTGCGCCAGACCCAGGGTATCGGCAACCTGCCGGTGGTCACCAAATCGGGCAAGATCGTGCCGGTCAGTTCCCTCGCCGATATCAAGGTGACCGCCGGGCCGACACAGGTATGGCACCTCGACCGCACCCGCTACGTGACGCTGCAGATCAGGCCGGCGAAGAAGATTCCCCTGGAAACGACGATCGAGAAAATAAGGTCCGACGTGGTGGATGTGCTCCGCAAGGAGGGGCTGCCGCCGGGCGTCAAGATCAGGCTGTCCGGCGCCGCCGACAACCTGACCAAGACCTGGAACGCGCTCAAGTTCGACATGCTCGTCGCCATTCTCATCGTCTTCCTGGTCATGGCGGTGCTGCTGGAAAGCTTCTTCTATCCCCTGATCATCATGCTTTCGGTGCCGCTGGCGACGGCGGGCGGCGTGCTTGGTCTTTACGTGCTCAACCAGTTCGTCTACCAGCCGCTCGACATGCTGACGATACTGGGCTTCGTCATCCTCATCGGCACGGTGGTCAACAACGCCATCCTGCTGGTGACCTATACATTGCACAATGTACGCAACGAGGGCATGGCGCCGGCCGAAGCCATCCTGTCGTCGACCCGCACCCGGATCAGGCCGATCTTCATGTCGACCCTGACGACGGTGTTCGGCATGATGCCGCTGGTGGTGTTCCCGGGCGCCGGGTCGGAGCTTTACCGCGGTCTCGGCTCGGTGATCATCGGCGGCCTCGCCTTATCGGCGGTGCTGACTCTCTTGATCATTCCGCCGCTCCTGTCCCTGCTGGTCAGGCGCATGGGCCAGGCCGAGCCCACCGCGCATGAGGCCCCCGCCCCCGCGCAATGATCGGCCGGGGATATCGGCCTTGGGAGGCATAGGCGGCGACGGCCAGGCCCGCTCGGGAACTTCTCGATTACGCCGATTTCCTGATGACGAAACTGTCATTGGCGTGTTGCAAAGTGTTTCGTCTCATTTCGGCATTGTCTCCTAACCCCCGATAACATAGCGATTTTTTCGACACTCCATGCCGAAAGCCGTTGCACGGTGTTTCATCCCGTGGTATGTACCTTTTGTACCTAGGCTGTACCTTTTAGCATGACTGACAAAAAATCGGGAGGCCAAAACGATGGCGCAAATGAACTTCACCGACCGCTCGATTCTCGCCCTCAAGCCGCCCGACAGCGGCCAGGTAGATTACTTCGATGAAAAGACTCCCGGCTTCGGCGTCCGCGTCTCGCAAAAGGGCACCAAGAGCTTTTTCTTGAAGTACATCGTCAACGGCAGGCAGCGCCGCATGACCTTCGGCGTCTACCCAGGCTGCAAGCTTGCCCAGGCACGCAAGGCGGCGCACAACGCCAAGCACGAGGTCCGCCAGGGCAATGACCCCAGCGCAGCGCGGCAGGAACAACGCACTGCCCCGACCCTCAAAGAACTGGCGGATGAATACCTAGACCACCATGCGAGGGACAATAAGCGCGAACGTTCGTGGCGCGAAGACGAGCGGATGATTAATGCGTATCTTCGCGACCTTTACGACCAAAAGGCGGGCGACATCACGCGAGGACAGATCAAGTCGCTACTACGCGACATCAAGGTCAGGGGCGCTCCGGTACAAGCCAACCGCGTGCTCGCCTTGGTCCGCAAGATGTACAACTTCGGCTTGGACGAAGAAATTGTTGAGGCCAACCCGGCGGCTCGCATCAAGCCCAGCCCCGAAGTCGAGCGCGACCGCAGCGCCGGCGACCAGGTCGCGGTCAATGCGGTGCAGGACTTCGGGGCCGTCGGCGGTCAGGTCATCCTCCGTGGACAGGGAGACGACGCGGTGATCGCCCGCCATACTTGGGACGTGGTCTGGGATTGCTACCCCATTGAAGTTAACCTCCTGCAAGGTCTTCATGACTTTGCCCTAGTGCTGCGGGAGCCATAGTTGCGACTGCAAGCAGCAATGTCATCGCACCAGTAACAAACACTTTACCTAAATTCAAATTCAGTTTCCTCATTCCTATTCTCCTTAATATCTTAATTCTCTCGGCTAAAAGGTCTGCAATTCTCAAATGTCGGTAACGTATCCTACCTATTTGAGATGAATCAAGAAACTCGCGCCCCAGCCAAATTCGTTGGAGTCGTAGAAATACCAGTCGGAATCACCCATATCATCATTTTCATAATCGATGGCCATGAACGAGAAATTCGGCCCGATGGACATATATTTCCAGAATCTCCAGGAAATACCAG
>JACZQV010000118.1 GCA_022545545.1 Pseudomonadota bacterium | reverse complement strand
AATCAACGCTCAATTTTGGGGCTGGAGGCCGGAGCCGGAATCGAACCGGCGTTGCGGGATTTGCAGTCCCGTGCATTACCACTTTGCTATCCGGCCGAACCTAGCCGCGACCGCGCCGCTTCAACGAGGCAGGTATAGGACCTCGCCCGATAGCGGTCAAGACGGGCGTGCCGGCGGGCGAGGGGCGCTCGAGCGCCATTGTTTTCGGCCCACGGGGCAAGTATATAACCGGTTGCGTTTACCCCGGCGCCGGCCGCCGCCGAGACCGAGACCGAGGTCCAATTCAGGAACCGTGATGCCCGATTACGCCGTCGCCCGGACCAACATGGTGAAGAGCCAGATTCGTCCCAACAAGGTCACCGATCCCCTGATCATCGAGGCCATGGGCGACATCCCGCGCGAGCGTTTCGTACCCGAATCCCATCTTGGCGTCGCCTATGTCGACGAGGACATCGCCATCGCCCGGGGCCGCTACCTGATGGAGCCCATGGTGTTGGCGAGGCTGCTGCAAGCGGCGGCGATCAAGGAAACGGACGTGGTCCTCGATATCGGCTGCGCCACCGGCTATTCGGCGGCGCTGATCGCGCGCTTGGCCAATACGGTGGTGGCGCTGGAGAGCGACCCTGACCTGGCGGCGACGGCGCAGCGACTGCTTTCCGAACTCGACGTCGACAACGCGGTGGTGATCGAGGCCGATCTGAGGCAAGGCTACGCCGAGCAAGCGCCCTACGACGTCATCCTCTTCGACGGGGCGTTGGCGCATATTCCCGATGACATCTGCGCTCAGTTGGCGGAAGGCGGGCGCCTCGTCGCCGTCGTCAAGAACGGCACCGGTATGGGCAGGGCGATCCTGGTCGGGCGCCGCGAGGGCGTCTTGTCCCGGCGCGTTCTGTTCGATGCGGCGACGCCGCTGTTGCCGGGCTTTGCCGCCGAAGCCGGCTTCGTCTTCTAGTTTTCGTTCTCGTTTTCAGCACCCGCGATATTGCTATCCACATCGGATGCCGGGGTTCGCCAGCGGCCGACGCGGAAGTTGCGCAATGGGCCCGCCCATGCCTATAACGCCGGATAAAGTCGGCTGAGGATGTAAGGCCGAACACGGCCCGCGCCGCTTTCGGGAGGGAGACCAGGAATGAACACGAGGCGCGTTCGCTTGCCCGGGCGGGAATCGTGGGGCCGGCACCGGGGATGGCTCACGCGCCTGGCCATGGCGCCGCTTCTTGCCGCCGCGCTTGCTCCTGGCGCGGCCTTCGCCGACACCCTCGATCAGGCACTGGCCAAGGCCTACAACAACAATCCGACACTGCTGGCCGAGCGGGCGCGCCTGCGCGCCATCGACGAGGCCGTGCCCCAGGCACTCTCCAACTGGCGCCCGACGGTTACCCTGACGGGCGAGGCCGGGGTCACCCGCACCGACAGCGCCACCGCCACGCCCCATGTCCAAACGACCGAGCCGACGACGGCGGAGATCACCGTTACCCAGCCGCTTTACCGCGGCGGCCGCACCACGGCCGAGATCGCCCGGGCGGAGAACGAGGTCCGCGCCGCACGGGCGCGGCTTTCCTCGGTCGAGCAGGGCGTGCTGCTGTCCGGCACCCGGGCCTATGTAGACGCGTTCCGCGACCAGGCGGTGGTCGAACTCAACATCAAGAACGAGCAGAGGGTGAGGCGTCAACTCCAGGCGACCCGCGACCGCTTCCAGGTCGGCGAAGTCACCCGCACCGACGTCTCCCAGGCCGAAGCGCGCCTTGCCCGCGCCACGGCGGACCGGGTCCAGGCCGAGGGTAACCTGATATCGTCGCGCGCCATCTACCGCAATATCATCGGCGAGGCGCCGGGCGAACTTGGCCCGCCCACGCTCAAGAATCTCCCGGCGGGCGAGGCGGAGGCCCAGGAATTGGCCGGGGGCGGAAATCCGGACGTCATCGCCGCTGAATTCGACGAGAAGGCGGCGCGGGACGACATCAAGGTCATCCACGGCGAGCTGCTGCCCGAGCTCAACGTCAAGGGCACCTTGTCGGCCGCCGACGAAACCTCCTCCGCCAGCACCAGCAGAAACCGGGGCGAGATCATGGCCGAGCTGACGATCCCGCTCTACCAGGCAGGGGAGGTCTATTCGCGGCTGCGCGAGGCCAAGGAAGTGGCGTCGCGCCGCCGCCAGCAGGTCCACGAAGCGAGGCGCAACGCCATCGAGGCCGCGGCCCGGGCCTGGGAATCCCTCTCGACCGCCCGGGCACGGGTGCGGTCCTTCCAGGAAGAGGTCCGGGCCAACGAGATCGCCTTGATGGGCGTCGAGACGGAAGCGCTGGTGGGGACCAGGATCGTCCTCGATATCCTCGACGCCGAGCAGGAACTTCTCGATGCCCAGGTCAACCTGGTACGCTCCCGACGGGACGAGATCGTTGCCGGCCATGAGCTGAAGCTGGCTGTCGGCCGCCTGACGGCGGTCCATCTCGGCCTGCCGGTGAAGATTTACGATTTCGAAGGAAATTACAGATCGGTGCGGGATAAATGGTTCGGCGCGCCAAAGGGGGACGATTAGGTTCCGTGGTCCGGCCGGCCGGATCGGCGTAAAATTTACCATCTGTTGACACTTTTGTTACATTGGTAGGGCAAACTTGCCTCATATTGTGTTCATTGGGACTCGGATGGCCGCGCGATGAGTGAATCCAAGGGTGAGCAAGAACCGACAATGGAGGAAATCCTTGCCTCCATTCGCCGCATAATCTCCGAAAGCGACGAGAAACCGGAGGACGGCGCCGAGGAGGGGGCGGAAAAGGAAGCCGAAGCGGCGAACGGCGCCGAGGCCGAGCCGGAAGAGGCCGCCGAAGCGGCGAACGGTACGCCAAGCGAACACGCCGAGGCCGAGGAGGATGTCCTCGAACTGACCGAAATGGTCAACGAGGACGGAACCACCACCAGTCTCACCGAGGACGCGGATGAGTCGGACGAGAAGGCGGCCGAGAATGAGGAACCGGAGGGCGAGATGAGCGAGCCGGACACCGTCGAGGAAGAAGAACCCGAGGCCGAAGCCGAAGCGGACGCCGCGGGCGAAAAAGAGGAAGTAGAGGAAGCGGCGGGCGAAGACGTAACCGACGACGAGGCGGAGGCTGTCACCGAGGAGGCCGTGGAACAGGCCGCCGAGGCCGAGCCGCCAGAATCGGCGGAGGAGTCCGAACCCGCGGAAGAGGGGACGTCGGATTCGCTTGTTTCCGAGGAAACCGCCGCCGCTTCGACCGAGTCCCTTGCCGCCCTCGCCAAGGCGATCATGAAGGAGCCGCAAAGCAAGAACAACGTCGCCTTGGGTAACGGCAACACGCTCGAGGATCTGGTCAAGGAAATGATCCGGCCCATGCTCAAGGGTTGGCTCGATCAGAATCTCGCGCCCATGGTCAAGGGGCTGGTCAAGAAAGAGATCGCAAGGATGGTCCGCCGGGCCGAGGACGATTAACGCAAAGGCCCCTTGCCGACCGGGGCGGCGACCCCCTATTAAGTAAACCCAGCCAAATTCGGAAGAAGGTTCAGCGATGCTGGACAAGACCTATCGGCCCAGAGAGGTCGAGGCAAAGCATTATGCGTCCTGGGAAGCCACCGGCGCTTTCGCCGCCGGCCGGGATCCCTCCCGCCACCCCTTCACCATCATGATGCCGCCGCCCAATGTCACCGGCAGCCTGCACATGGGCCATGCGTTGAACTTCACCCTGCAGGACATCCTGATCCGCTATGCGCGCATGAAGGGCCGGGATTCGCTGTGGCAGCCGGGCACCGATCATGCCGGCATCGCGACGCAAATGGTGGTCGAGCGCAAACTGGCCGAGGACGGCGGCCCGACGCGCCGCGAACTCGGCCGCGAGGCTTTCGTCCAGCGGGTCTGGGAGTGGAAGAAGGAATCGGGCGATACCATCACCCGCCAACTCCGCCGCCTCGGCGCGTCGCCCGACTGGGGACGGGAACGCTTCACCATGGACGAGGGGCTGTCGGGCGCCGTCGTCAAGGCCTTCGTCGATCTCCATAAGCAGGGTCTGATCTACCGCGACAAGAGGCTGGTCAACTGGGACTGCCAGCTGCAGACCGCGGTGTCGGACCTGGAGGTCGCGCAACAGGAGACCAACGGCCATCTATGGCACTTTAAGTACCCGATCGAAGGCACTGAAAACGAATACATAACCATCGCCACCACCCGGCCCGAAACGATGCTCGGCGATACCGCGGTCGCGGTCCATCCCGACGACGGCCGCTACCGGGATTTGGTCGGCAAGCGCGCCATCCTCCCCATCGTCGGCCGGCGCATCCCGATCATCGCCGATGAGTACGCCGATCCCGAGCAGGGTTCGGGCGCCGTCAAGATCACGCCGGCGCATGACTTCAACGACTTCGAGGTCGGCCGCCGCCATGGGCTCGAGATGATCAACGTCCTCGATGCCAGCGGCCGGCTGAACGAGAACGCGCCGGAGAAGTTCCTGGGCGAGGACCGGTTCGAGGTGCGCGATCGCGTCGTCGGCGAAATGGAGTCTCTCGGCCTGCTGGCGAAGATCGAGGAGCACGTCCATGTCGTCCCCCATGGCGACCGCTCGGGTTCGGTGCTCGAACCCTGGCTGACCGATCAGTGGTTCGTCGACGCCAAGACCCTGGCGAAACCGGCGATCGAGGCGGTGGAGCAGGGACGCACCCGCTTCATCCCCGAGAACTGGGCCAAGACCTACTTCGAGTGGATGCGCAACATCCAGCCCTGGTGCATCTCGCGCCAGCTCTGGTGGGGGCACCGGATCCCGGCCTGGTACGGGCCCGACGGCGAGATCTTCGTCGAGATGACGGAGAAGGAGGCTGTCGCGGCGGCGGCGAAGCATTACGCCAAGCCGGTCGACCTGGTGCGCGACGAGGACGTGCTCGACACCTGGTTTTCCTCGGCGCTGTGGCCGTTCTCGACCCTCGGCTGGCCCCAAGAGACGCCGGAGCTCGCGCGTTACTATCCCACCGACGTCCTCGTCACCGGCTTCGACATCATCTTCTTCTGGGTCGCGCGGATGATGATGATGGGGCTTCATTTCATCGGCGAGGTGCCGTTCGAGACGGTCTACATCCACGCCCTGATCCGCGATGCCCGCGGCCAGAAGATGTCGAAGTCCAAGAACAACATCATCGACCCCCTGGATCTGATCGACAAATTCGGCTGCGATGCGCTGCGCTTCACCTTGACCGCCCTCTCGGCCCAGGGCCGCGACATCAAGCTTGCCGAATCCCGGGTCGAGGGCTACCGCAACTTCGCCACCAAGCTGTGGAACGCGGCGCGCTTTTGCCAGATCAACGGCTGCAAGCCGGTCGCCGGCTTCGATCCCGGATCGTGCGCCGGCGCCGTCAACAAATGGATCGTCGCCGCCACCGTCACCTTGCGCCAGAAGCTCGACGGGGCGCTCGCGGCCTATCGCTTCAACGACGCCGCCGGGGCGCTCTATCAGTTCACCTGGGGCACCTTCTGCGACTGGTATGTGGAGTTCTCCAAGCCGGTGCTGAACGGCCCGGACGGCGGGCCCAAGGAAGAGACCAGGGCGACGGCGGCCTGGGTGCTGGACCAGCTCCTGCACATGCTCCATCCGATCATGCCCTTCATCACCGAGGAGCTGTGGGAGGAGATGGGGGAAGGGCGCGCCAGCAGCCTCATTGCCGCCACCTGGCCCGAGTTCGACGACACCTGGCGCGACCACGGGGCGGAGGCGGAGATCGACTGGGTGGTGCGCCTGATCTCGCTCATCCGCGCCGTGCGCGCCGAGATGAACGTGCCGGCGGGGGCCCGCACCGGGCTTTTGTTGAAGGACGCCACCGAGGCGACGCTTGCCCGCGTGGAGGATCACCGCGACATCATCTCGACGCTTGCCCGCGTCGATGCCATCGCCCCCCTCGACGGGCCGGTGCCCGAGGGCTCGGTCCAGGCGGTGCTCGATGAGGCGACCCTGGTGCTGCCCCTTGCCGGCGTCATCGACATCGCCAAGGAGAAGGCCAGGCTCGAGAAGGAGATCGAAAAGATCGAGGGGGAGATCCGTAAGCTGGAAGCCAAGCTCGGCAACCAGGACTTCCTCGCCAAGGCGCCCCAAGCGGTCGTCGAGGAAAACCGGGAGCGGTTGGAGGAGGCCAAGGCCGCGCTGGCCAAGCTAAAAGAGGCGCTGGGCCGCCTCGCCGCCGGCTAGGGTCCCACGTCCGACATCCGATCGGTAAGCGCTTTAGGAAATTCACCGGGGACCGGGGAACCGCGTTTGGCGCCAGGGCGTTGTACGCGACCGTCTTGCCGCCGCGATTCGGCGTGACTCCCGACCGAGCCGGGAGTAGCCTTTGGTCACAATGAAGAGAAACCGGGACGGCGCGTAAGGATCGCGGGAGGCGTTCTTGGGTCAGTTTCTCTAGGGCACCCATTCCCCCTTTCCTGTCACCATAATAATTCGGCCCCGGAGCCGCGCCGCCAGGCGGTGGCGGCATATGAGAACATGTTTCGGGAAGGGAAGCTTCATGGTTGCATTCACTCTCAACGGCAAGCGGGTGTCGGTGAACACGGCGCCGGACACGCCGCTTCTGTGGGCGCTGCGGGAACATCTCAAGCTGCCGGGGACGAAGTACGGTTGCGGCGCCGGCCTTTGCGGCGCCTGCACGGTACACGTGAACGGCAAGGCGGTGCGGTCCTGCCAGACGGAAGTTTCGGCGGTGAAGGACGCCCGTGTCCTCACCATCGAAGGGCTGTCGCCCGATTCCTCCCATCCCCTGCAGAAGGCCTGGATCGCCGAACAGGTGCCCCAGTGCGGTTACTGTCAGTCGGGGCAGATCATGAAGGCGGCGGAACTGCTGGCCAAGAACCCGAAGCCGAGCCGGACCGACATCGTGCGGCACATGAACGGCAACATCTGCCGCTGCGGCACCTACAACAGGATCATCAGCGCCATCCAACGCGCCGCGAGGGAGGGCTAAGCCATGACCATAGAGACACAATCGAACTCCGGCGGTCCCAGGGTCACACGCCGTGGGTTCCTGGCGGGGTCCGGCGGGCTGACCTTCGCCATCGTGCTCGGCGCCAACGGCGCCGGCCTCCTCACCCCGGCCCGGGCCAAATCCGTGGCCCAGGAGATTACCGCCTGGGTCCGTATCGCGCCCGACGACGTGATCACCATCCTCACCCCCGCCGCCGAAATGGGGCAGGGGTCGATGACCAGCGTGCCGCTGATCCTGGCCGAGGAGCTCGACGCCGATTGGGACAAGGTCGTCCTCGAATGGGCGCCGGCCGATCCCAAGGTCTACGGCTACACCCGCAAGCGGCGCGGGCGGGTCAGTAAAAGCATGGGCATCTACGGCAGCCGCGCGGTGATGATGTACTACAATCAGATGCGCATCGCCGGCGCCCAGGCGCGCAAGGTGCTGCTCGATGCGGCGGCGGCGAGATGGCGGGTGCCGGTTACCGAGTTGACGACCGAACCGAGCAAGGTCGTGCATGCGAAATCGGGCCGGCGCATGAGTTACGGCGAGATCGCGTCTTTCGCCACGATGCCGGCGACGCTGCCTGAGGTCGGGAAGGGCGCGCTCAAGAAAAAGAGCGAATTCCGCCTCATCGGCAAGTCCCTGCCGCGCCGGGACATCCCCGGCAAGGTCGACGGCACCGCCCAATTCTCCATCGACGTCCAGCTTCCCGGCATGGTCTATGCCAGCACCGTCCATTCACCGGTGCAGAACGGCAAGCCCGGAAGCTGGAACGAGGCCGAGATCAAGGCCATGAAGGGTGTGCTCGGCACCGTCAAGCTGAAGCAGGGCGTCGCCGTCGTCGCCGACAGTTTCGAACGCGTCCTCGCCGCCCGTGATGTGCTCGAGGTCGAGTGGAAGGGCGCCAAGGCCAAGGGCTTCGATTCCGAGACCGCGCTCGAGGAGGACTACGCCAAGATCGCCGGCGATCCCAAGGCCAAGATCAAGACCATCCAGAAGACCGGCGACGACAAGGCGGCCTTCGCCCAGGCCGCCAAGACCTATAAGGCGGAGTTCCGTTCCGATCTCGGCTATCACGCCCAGATGGAGCCCTTGAACGCCGTCGCCCGCTTCAACGCCGCGGGGGATCGCGTCGAGGTCTGGGAGGGCACCCAGGCGCCGGGCCGCTCGCGCGCGATGATCGCCAAGGCGCTGGGGTTCGAGACCAGCCAGGTGATCCACCACCAGTGCTATATGGGCGGCGGCTTCGGGCGCCGCTCGCGCGGCGATTACACCATCGAGGCGGCGCTGATCGCCAAGGAGATCAAGCGTCCGGTCAAGATGATCTGGACCCGCGAGGAGGACATCGCCTACGGCATGTTCCGCCCCCAGGCCTTCCTGCGACTCGAGGCGGCGCTCGATGCCTCGGGCAAGGTCACCGGCTGGCGGCACGGCGTCACCGGTGACGGCAAGCGGCTGTTGCACTCGGGGATCAAGAACTACTACTACCAAGTGCCCAACAAGAATATCGAGCGGCGTGGCGCCTCCCACGGCATTCGCCTCAAGCACTGGCGGGCCGTCGGCCATGTCTTCAACGTCTATGCCATCGAGGCCTTCGTCGACGAGATG
>JACZQV010000022.1 GCA_022545545.1 Pseudomonadota bacterium | reverse complement strand
GACCGGCGGGATTCGGAGCGAACAGTGGCTCCGTTAAAGCCTGCCGACGATGCCAGATTACTGGACTCGAGTGGGCAATCGATCGAAGAGGTCACCCAAATTGTTTTGCAATGGGTGGCTGAACTCGAAAAAGGAACAGTGTAGTACTCAGCGAATCGGACAAGGTGGTCCGATTCTTATTTTTGGTAACCGTCTATCGAAGGAAGTGGTACGACGTTTGGGTTGAGAATCAAAAACCGATTCTCTTGGTTTATTTAATTATGTCTGAAAGTTTTGCTGAATTATTTGAAGAAAGTTTTGCCAGTCAACAGATAAAGCCAGGCACCATCATCACCGGTGTCGTTATCGCAGTAAATGACGATGTCGTCATGGTCAGCGCCGGTCTCAAGTCCGAGGCCGTTATCCCAATTGAACAGTTTCAGGACGAGAAAGGTGAGTCCACCGTCTCGGTTGGCGACGAGATCGAAGTTGCTCTCGATGCCGTTGAAGATGGATTCGGCGAGACCCGTCTTTCCCGCGAGAAAGCGATCCGTGCACGCACCTGGATCGAACTCGAAAAAGCGTTCGAGGATGGTGAAGTCGTTCAGGGCATTATCAATGGCCGCGTCAAAGGCGGTTTTACGGTTGAAATCGACAGTGTTCGTGCATTCCTGCCGGGTTCGCTGGTCGATGTCCGGCCGGTACGCGACCCGGCTTACCTCGAGGGCAAGAGCCTCGAATTCAAGGTCATCAAGCTCGACCGGCGCCGTAATAACGTCGTCGTGTCACGCCGCGCCGTGGTGGAGGAAGAGAACTCGGCGGAGCGCGACCAGCTGCTGTCCAACCTGCAGGAAGGTGCGGTCATCAAGGGTGTGGTCAAGAATCTGACCGACTATGGCGCCTTCGTGGATCTGGGCGGCATCGATGGCTTGCTGCACATCACCGCCATGGCCTGGAAACGGGTCAAGCATCCCACGGAAATCGTCAACGTCGGCGACGAGGTCGACGTCAAGGTTCTGAAATTCGATCGCGAGCGCAACCGCGTATCCCTGGGTTTGAAGCAATTGGGCGCGGATCCGTGGGTCGACATCGCGCGGCGTTACCCCGAGGGGACGCGGCTGTCCGGAAAGGTCACGAATATCGCCGACTACGGATGCTTCGCCGAGATCGAAGAGGGCGTCGAGGGCCTGGTGCACGTTTCGGAGATGGACTGGACCAACAAGAACATCCATCCCACCAAGATTGTTCAGCTCGGTGACGAGATCGAAGTGATGGTTCTCGACGTCGACGAGGAGCGGCGCCGGATTTCCCTGGGCGTCAAGCAGTGCAAGCCCAACCCCTGGGAAGAGTTCGCCGCCACCCACAAGAAGGGTGATCAGGTAGTCGGCAGCATCAAGTCCATCACCGATTTCGGTGTTTTCGTCGGGCTCGACGGCGGCATCGATGGATTGGTGCACCTGTCCGACATCTCCTGGAATCAGACGGGCGAAGAGGCAATCCACAATTTCAAGAAGGGTGACGAAATCGAAACCATCGTGCTGTCCGTGGATGCCGAGCGCGAAAGAATTTCCCTCGGTGTCAAGCAGCTCGATCAGGACCCCTTCTCGTCCTTTCTTGCAGAGCATTCGAAGGGCAGTATCGTGGTCGGCGAGATCAGCGAGGTGGATGCCCGCGGCGCTGTCGTGATGCTTGGCGAAGGCGTCGAGGGACACATCAGGGCGTCGGAGCTCGATCGCGAGCGCGTCGAGGACGCCCGCACGGTGCTCAAGGTGGGTGACAAGCTCGAAGCAAAGTTCGTCGGTGTGGATCGTAAGAAGCGCACCATTTCCCTCTCCGTCAAGGCCAAGGATAGCGACGAGGAGGCAGCGGTGGTGGAGGAGTATTCGTCCAGCGTTGCCGGTGTCGGCGCAACGCTAGGCGACATCATGAAGGCGCAGATGGAGACGAGCGAAGGGGAAGACGGGGAAGACGGGGAAGACGGGGACGGCGCGCAAGACGACGATAAGTAACACAAAAAATCACGGGCCGTTCGGGGAACGACTGCCAACCGAGTGAGACAACAAGAACCGTAACAATACGGCGCCGCGCGTTCCTCTCGTGGCCCCGAGGGGGTAAGCGTGGTAAAGGTACCATGACCAAATCGGAACTCATCGAGCGTATTGCGCAAAAGCAATCGCAGCTGGCCTATCGGGATGTCGAGCTCGCCGTGAAGACGGTTCTCGAGCACATGGCCGATCGACTGGCGAGTGGAGAGCGCATCGAAATTCGCGGCTTCGGCAGTTTTTCTCTGCACTTCCGCCCTGGACGTGTGGGGCGAAACCCCAAGACCGGAGCACCGGTGTCCCTGCCGGCCAAATACGTTCCGCACTTCAAGCCTGGCAAGGAGCTGCGTGAACGCGTCGACGGACGTTGCAGGACTCAGCAAGCGCGCGCGGCGGCTCCAGATCGCTGCCGCGAAAGAACCTGGCGATGCTCGGTGGGAAACCGCTCATTGCCTGGACGATCGAGGCAGCGTCCGGAGCGCGAGCCGTCACCCGCACCGTCGTAACTACCGACGACGAGGAGATCGCCGACAAGGCGAACGAGGTGATCCGCATCCCCGACCTCGGCGAGTACCTGACGGCGATACTGGCGACGGTGCCGTTGCAGCTGCTCGCGTATCACGTCGCCGTGCTCAAGGGCACCGATGTCGACCAGCCGCGCAACCTCGCCAAGTCGGTGACGGTGGAGTAAGGCGCCTCTCGGCCAGAACGCGCGCCGCTCTCGTGGCTTATCACCGAACTGGACGGTTAACAGCACCCATGGCCGAGGCTATATTAGGGTAGATCGAGCTACGCCATTCCAGGGGAGGATTTTCATGGAACTGAAAGACAAGCGCCTGTTCCGCCAACAGTGCTACATCGACGGCGCGTGGGCCGACGCCGCTTCCGGGGAGACGATCGAGGTCAACAACCCGTCCGATGACACCATCATCGGCACCATGCCCAAGATGAGCAGGGGCGAGACCGCCGGCGCCATCGAGGCGGCCAATGCGGCCTATCCGGGCTGGCGCGCCAAGACCGCGAAGGAACGCGCCGCGATATTGCGCAAATGGCACGATCTGATGCTCGAGAACAGCGACGACCTCGCCGCCATCATGACCACCGAGCAGGGCAAGCCCATTACCGAATCCAGGGGCGAGGTCGTCTATTCCGCCGCCTTCATCGAGTGGTTCGCCGAGGAGGGCAAGCGCATCTACGGCGACATCATCCCCCAGCACGCGCCGGGGAAGCGCATCGTCGTGACCAAGGAGCCGGTCGGCGTCGTCGTCTCGATCACGCCGTGGAACTTCCCCTCCGCCATGATCACCCGCAAGGTGGCGCCGGCGCTCGCCGCCGGCTGCACGGTGGTGGCGAAACCCGCGTCGCAGACGCCGTTTTCGGCCACGGCGCTGGCGGAACTGGCCGAACGCGCCGGCATGCCGGCGGGCGTTTTCAACGTCGTCACCGGCAATGCGTCGGAGATCGGCGCCGAGATGACGTCCAATCCCATCGTCCGGAAGCTTTCCTTCACCGGCTCGACCGAAACCGGGAAGTACTTGATGCGGCAATGCGCCGGCACGGTGAAGAAGGTATCGCTCGAGCTTGGCGGCAACGCGCCCTTCATCGTCTTCGATGACGCCGATCTCGACGCCGCCGTCGTCGGCGCCATGGCGTCGAAATACCGCAATGCCGGCCAGACCTGCGTCTGCGCCAACCGGCTGTTGATCCAGGACGGTGTCTATGAGGAATTTTCCGGCAGGCTCGCCGAAGCGGCCTCGGCGATGAAGGTCGGCGACGGCTTCGAAGACGGCGTCGAGCAGGGTCCGCTGATCGACATGAACGCCGTCGAGAAGGTCGAGGATCACATCGCCGACGCGGTCTCAAAGGGCGCCGAGATCATGGTCGGCGGCAAGCGCCACGAGCTCGGTGGCACCTTCTTCCAGCCGACGGTGCTGACCAATGTCGACACCCAGATGAAGATGGCCCACGAGGAGACCTTCGGGCCGGTGGCGCCGCTGTTCCGCTTCGCTACCGAACAGGACGCCATCGAGATAGCGAACGACACCGAGTTCGGCCTCGCCGCCTACTTCTATACCCGCGATATCGGGCGCGTCTGGCGCGTCGCCGAGGGCCTGGAATACGGCATCGTCGGCGTCAATGAAGGCATCATCTCGACCGAGGTCGCGCCCTTCGGCGGCATGAAGGAGTCCGGCATCGGGCGGGAGGGCTCGAAATACGGCATCGATGAGTTCGTCGAGGTCAAGTACATCCTCATGGGCGGGCTCGACGCGTAGAGCCCGTCGGCTTTCGCGCTTCAGGGCCATGGCCGAATACGACTTCGATCTGTTCATCATCGGCGCCGGGTCGGGCGGCGTGCGCGCCGCCAGGCGGGCGGGCGCGCACGGCAAGCGGGTCGGTATCGCCGAGGAAAGCCGCATCGGCGGAACCTGCGTCAATCGCGGCTGTATCCCCAAGAAGCTCTATGTCTACGCCTCCCACTTCGCCGAGGAGGCCGAAGACGCCGAGGGTTTCGGCTGGACCGTCCTCGACGCGTCCTTCGACTGGCCGAAGCTGGTCGGCGCCAAGAAGACGGAGATCGCCCGACTGAATGGCATCTACGACCGCATGCTGGACGAGGCGGGGGTCAGTTACATCGAAGGGCGCGCGGTCCTCGCCGGTCCCCACGGGGTCGAGGTGGCGGGACGGAGCCTTGGCGCCGAGACCATACTGATCAACACCGGGGCCAGGGCCAGCCGCCCCGAAATTCCCGGCGCCCGGCACGCGATCACCTCCGATGACGCCTTCGACCTGGCCGCATTTCCCGAACGGATCGCCATCGTCGGCGGCGGCTATATCGCGGTCGAATTCGCCGGCATCTTCAACGGGCTCGGCGCGGCGACGACGTTGTTTTACCGCGGCGAGATGATCCTGCGCGGGTTCGACGACGACGTGCGCACTACCCTTTGCGAAGAGATGGGCAAAAAGGGCATCGACGTGCGTCTCAAGACCAACCTCGTCAGGATCGAGAAGAAGGCGGACGGGCTTCACGCCACCACCACCAATGGTGACGTCATGGTGTTCGATCAGATTCTGATGGCGACCGGGCGCAGCCCCAATACCGATGGGCTAGGTCTTGGCGAAGCCGGGGTGGAACTCGCGCCCGACGGGGCCATCGTCGTCGATCCTTATTCGAGATCGACCGTCGAGAGCGTCTACGCCGTCGGCGACTGTACCAACCGGCTGCCCTTGACGCCGATCGCCATCCACGAGGCCCAGTGCCTGTTCGAAACCCTCTATAAGGACAATCCGACCCGCCCCGAATACCGCGACGTGCCGAGTTGCGTGTTCAGCCAGCCCGCCATCGGCACCGTCGGATTGACGGAAACGGAAGCGCGCGAGGCGTTGGGCGCCGTGGATGTCTATCGGTCCAAGTTCAGACCCTTGAAACACACCCTTAGCGGGCGCGATGAAGTGACCTTGACGAAGCTTGTCGTCGACGCCGGTACCGGCCGGGTGGTGGGCGCGCACATGGTCGGCGCGGAAGCTGGCGAGATCATCCAGGGTCTGGCGATCGCCGTGAAGGCAGGGCTCACCAAGGCCCAGTTCGACGCCACCATGGGCATTCATCCGACCTCCGCCGAGGAGTTCGTTCTGATGGGCGAGAAAGTGACGGACGCAGGGGCCGGAGCGGCCCAGTAAAGTGCGATTTTTAGCTCCATTGGGGGCTTTTTCGCCGCTTTTACCGGCCTCGATACTATTCCCGATATCACCACTTTATCTGGTAAAATGGGTGCTTGAGGCGTATAAGTCTGCGCCTTCGCGCCAATTCGGGCGAGTCGAAGGGTAATTGGTATCGAGAGTGTCATGATGGCTGGGAAGTGGACGCCGGACAGTTGGCGGGGCAAGCCGATCAAGCAACAGCCCCAATGGCCGGATGAAGGGGCGCTCGCGGAGGTCGAGGCCAAGCTCAAGAATTTTCCGCCCCTGGTATTCGCCGGTGAAGCGAGGCGCCTTCGCGAGCACCTCGCCAAGGTCGTGGAGGGCCGGGCCTTCCTGCTCCAGGGTGGGGACTGCGCCGAGAGCTTCGCCGAATTTCATCCCGACAACATCCGCGATTCCTTCCGCGTGCTTCTGCAGATGGCGGTGGTGCTGACCCACGGCGCAAGCCTGCCGGTGGTCAAGGTCGGCCGCATGGCGGGCCAGTTCGTCAAGCCCCGGTCCGATGATTTCGAGACCAAGGACGGGGTAAGCCTGCCGAGTTACCGCGGCGACATGGTCAACGCGATGGAGTTCACCGAAGAGGCCCGTACGCCCGATCCTCAGCGCTGGCTGCAGGCCTATAGCCAGTCGGCCGCGACCCTCAATCTGCTGCGCGCCTTCGCCCACGGCGGCTTTTCCGACCTTCACCGGGTGCACGGGTGGAATCTCGGGTTCGTGGAACAGAGCCCTCAAGGGGAGAAATACCGCGAACTCTCCGACCGGATCGCCGAAACCCTTGGCTTCATGGAAGCCTGTGGGCTTACCTCCGAGACGACGCCGCAGATCAGGGAAACCGAGTTCTTCACCTCCCACGAGGCGCTATTGCTGAACTACGAGCAGGCGCTGACCCGGATCGATTCCTTGACCGGCGAGTGGTACGACTGCTCGGCCCATCTGGTGTGGGTGGGCGAGCGCACCCGCCAGCCGGACGGCGCCCAGGTCGAGTTCCTGCGCGGGATCAAGAACCCGATCGCCTTGAAGGCCGGCCCGACGATAGAGCCCGATGAGCTTTTGCGACTGATCGACATCTTAAGCCCCGAGAATGAACCCGGCAGGCTGACCCTCATTTGCCGCATGGGCGCGGACAAGGTGGAGGCGCGGCTTCCGCCCCTGATTCGGGCGGTGGAGCGCGAGGGACGCAAGGTGGTGTGGGCTTGCGATCCGATGCACGGCAACACCGTCAAATCGTCCAGCGGCTACAAGACCCGGCACGTCGACAAAATCCTTGCAGAGGTGCTGAGCTTCTTCGCCATCCATCAGGCGGAAGGGACCCATGCCGGCGGCGTGCATTTCGAGATGACCGGCCAGGATGTCACCGAATGCGTCGGCGGCGCCCAGGCGATCACGGAATCGGGGCTGGCGGACCGTTACCATACCCACTGCGATCCCAGGCTGAATGCCAACCAGGCCCTGGAGCTCGCCTTTGTTATCGCCGAGATGCTCAGATCGGAGCGAACGGCGAACGCCGACGGGCGCATCGCCGCGGCCTCCTGAGGTTCGCCGTACGGCCTCCTATTCAATGCCGCCCGTTTGGGCCGCCCGCAACCATAGAGCGCCATGAATCCGGAAATCGAAGACATCGCCCGTCTGACCGACAGCTACTTCGTCAAGACGAAGAAGACCGTCGAGCGTTTCGGCGACAGGAACGCGACCTACGCCGTCTTCATGCGCCGGCCGGTGATTTTCACCCCGAAACTGATGGTTGATTGGCTGAACGCGGTGGCCGAGGCCCGTGGCACCGAATTCGATATCGAGCTCAATTACGAGGAAGGCGATTGGGTCGGCGCCGGCGAGCCCTTGGTATATATCACCGGCGCGCTTACCCATCTCGTCGATCTCGAAACCCTTTATCTGCAGAAGTTGGGGGCCGCCGCGGTCGCGGCCTATAACGCCTACACCATGTGCGTCGATCTGCCGAATGTGGCGTTCCTCGCCTTCGATGCGCGCCATTGCGCCGGCACCGAGATGGCGGAGCTCATGGCCTATGCCGCTTCCGTCGGCTCGAACGCGGCCAAGAAAGAGGTGGGCGCCAAGGGCTTCATCGGCAACTCGGTGGACGCCACCGCCCATTACTTCGGCAACGAGAAGGGCCTGGGCAGCATGCCCCATGCGTTGATCGGCTACGCGGGGTCGACCGTGCGCGCCGCCGAGATGCTTTTCGAGACCTATCCGGACCAGGATCTGATCGTGCTGGTCGATTATTTCGGCCAGGAGGTTACGGACGCCATCGAGGTTTGCCGCCGCTTTCCCGAGTTGGCCGAGGCCGGCAAGCTCGCTTTCAGGATCGATACCCACGGCGGGCGTTACGTCGAGGGGCTCGATCCCGCCAAGTCCTATGCCGTGCTCGAGCGGCACAATCCCGGCGCCATCAGGCGCTACCGCAGCGAGGCCGAGCTTCGCTATATGGTCGGCACCGGAGTCTCCGCCGCGGCGATTTATCACATGCGCGAATCACTCGATGAGGCGGGTTTCGCAAACACGAAAATCGTGGCCTCGTCCGGTTTCGGGCCGGCGAAATGCAAGGTGATGG
The DNA here is from genome assembly GCA_022545545.1 of Pseudomonadota bacterium. Classification (GTDB taxonomy): domain Bacteria; phylum Pseudomonadota; class Alphaproteobacteria; order SMXQ01; family SMXQ01; genus JACZQV01. Next base: position 20,059 of record JACZQV010000022.1, on the reverse strand, counting down.
CGGAAACGGCGGCTCCCGTCGATATCATCGGCACCGGATCATACCTGCCGGAAAACTGGCACGAGACCTTCGCCACCGCCGATATCATCGCCTATGACGGGGCGCCGAAGGTCAAGGTGGGCCGCGAGTTCCTGTTGAGGCGACCCCATCCTTAAGCACGGTGCCGTCTGGAGCGCCGCCGTTGACAGCACCGGGACCCGACCCTAGCTTGCTGTAAGCTATTGAAATTTCGCCGTTCATGACACCTTGAGGACGCCACGTTCCATGACCGACACGCTGACGATAGCGCTGGCCCAACTCGACTACACCGTCGGTGACATCGAGGGGAACATGGCGCTCATCGAGGCGGCGCGGGATGAGGCCGCCGGGCTCGGCGCCGATCTCGCGATCTTCAGCGAGCTCGGCGTCAGCGGCTATCCACCCGAGGACCTGGTCCTAAAGCCAATTTTCCAGGATGCGGTGGAAGCGGCGGTCAGATCCTTCGCGCCTTCGACGAAAGGTGGCCCGGCGGTGCTCATCGGCGCCCCTTGGCGCGTGGACGGCGCGCTTCACAACGCGGCGCTCCTGATCGATCAGGGCGAGGTCGCTGCGGTCAGGCTCAAGGTCGATCTGCCGAATTACGGCGTGTTCGATGAAAAGCGGGTGTTTGCACCCGGACCTTTGCCGGAAGCCATTGAATTCCGGGGGGCCAAGCTAGGGGTCATGATCTGCGAGGATATGTGGGGGACGGACGTGACCGCCCATCTCAAGGCTTCCGGGGCGGAGATTCTCATCGTCATCAATGGATCACCCTTCGAAGCCGACAAGGGGGGCGAGCGCTTTGCCTTGGCGGCGCAGCGGGTTGGCGAGGTCAAACTGCCCCTCATCTACGTCAATCAGGTCGGCGGGCAGGACGAGCTCGTGTTCGATGGCGCATCCTTCGTTATCGCGGCGGACGGCAGCCTGCGTGCCCGGGCGCCGAGCTTTCAGGAGCACCTCCTGACGACCCGCTGGTTGGCGCCCGCGGACGGGGTTGCCGATGGCGCCTGGAGTTGCGAGGCGAAGGCGTGCGCGCAATTGCCGGAAGGTTTGGAGGCGGTCTATCTCGCCATGATGGTCGGGCTGCGCGATTACGTGAACAAGAACGCCTTTCCCGGCGTGCTGATCGGACTGTCCGGCGGTATCGATTCGGCGCTGTCGGCGGCGGTGGCGGTCGACGCCCTGGGCGCGGAGAAGGTCCACTGCGTCATGATGCCTTCGCCCTATACCTCGAAGGAGAGCGTGGAGGACGCGGAGGGGGTGGCGGGCGCCCTCGGCGCCAATCTCTCTTCCATAGGGATCGAGGCCGCCATGGGCGCCTTCGACGACATGCTGAGCGAAAGCTTCGCCGGGCGGGAGGCGGACGTGACGGAAGAGAATATCCAGGCGCGTTCGCGCGCCATCACCCTCATGGCGCTTTCCAACAAATTGGGCTACATGGTGCTTTCCACCGGCAACAAGTCGGAGATGTCGGTTGGCTACGCCACCTTGTACGGTGATATGTGCGGTGGGTACTCGGTGCTCAAGGACGTTTACAAGACGGACGTCTTCGGCCTCGCGCGCTGGCGCAACCGGCACCTTCCCGACGGCGCTTTGGGGCCCGCGGGAGAAGTGATCCCGGAGCGAATCCTGGTCAAGCCGCCTTCGGCCGAGTTGAAGCCCGGCCAAACCGACCAGGACACGCTGCCCCCCTACGATGCCCTCGACGACATCCTGAAATGCCTTATCGAGGGGGAGATGGCGGTCTCCGAGATCGTCGAGCGCGGCCATGAGCGCGACGTGGTGATGAAGGTCTGGCGCATGGTGAACTTCGCCGAGTACAAGCGCCGCCAGGCGCCGCCGGGGGTCAAGGTCACGCGCCGCTCCTTCGGGCGTGACCGGCGTTATCCCATCACCAACGCTTTCTCGGGCCCGCCATGGACCTGAAATGAAGAATCTGCTACCCGTTATCGCCCTCTGGCGGGCCCAGGCCCCGCTTGCGGGCAGGGACATCTGAATGAATTCATGGCAAGGAACCCGTGGGTCTTAGGTTATACAATACACTTAACCGCAAGAAGGAGCCGTTCGAGCCCATAGAGCCCGATCACGTGCGGATCTATGTCTGCGGTCCGACGGTCTACGACGTTGCCCATATCGGCAACGCCCGGCCGGTGATCGTCTTCGACGTGCTGTTTCGGCTCATGAAGCGGCTCTTTCCGCGCGTCACCTATGTCCGCAACATCACCGATATAGACGACAAGATCATCGACGCCGCCAAGGCCGAAGGCATCGCCATCCGTGAGTTGACGGAACGCACGAATCAGGCCTTCCAGGAGGATATGGGGGCGCTCGACGCATTGCCACCCGATGCGGAGCCCCGGGCGACCGAACACGTTCCTCAGATGGTGGAAATGATCGAGAAGCTGATCGAATTGGATCATGCCTATGTCGCCGAAGGGCACGTGCTGTTCCATGTACCGTCGATGCCGGATTATGGCAAACTCTCTCGGCGCAACCGGCGGGACTTGATCGCCGGCGCCCGGGTCGAGGTGGCGCCCTATAAGAAGGACCCGGCGGATTTCATCCTGTGGAAGCCTTCGAGCGACGACCTGCCTGGTTGGGACAGCCCCTGGGGGCGGGGTCGGCCCGGCTGGCACATCGAGTGTTCCGCCATGTCGGAGGACCATCTCGGAGAGACCTTCGATATCCACGGCGGCGGGCTGGACCTGATCTTCCCCCACCATGAGAACGAGATCGCCCAAAGCACCTGCGCCCACGGCGGCGCGCCTTTCGTGAGGTACTGGATGCACAACGGGTATCTCACCGTGAACGGCGAGAAAATGTCGAAATCCCTGGGCAATTTCTTCACCGTACGCGATCTGCTCAGAGACTGGCCCGGCGAGGCCATCCGCTTCTACATGCTGCTGACCCTTTATCGCCAGCCCCTGGACTGGACCCTCGAGGGCCTTACCCAGGCGAAACACTCCCTGGATCGGCTTTACGTGGCGTTGCGCCACGGGGGCGAAACGGCGCCGGAAGTGGCGGATGAGCCGCCGCGGGAGGTCATGGAGGCGTTGTGCGATGACCTCAACACGCCCCTTGCCGTGGTCCATTTGCATGAGTTCGCCACCGAACTCAACAAAGCCGAGACCGATGACGAGCGACGGAGACTCAAGGGAGCGCTCCTTGGCGGCGGGAGACTGCTCGGCGTGCTTGCCGAGGAACCCGAGAATTGGCTTAAGTGGCGGCCCCCTGAGGGCGATCAGGGGTTCGACGAGGAGGAAATCGAGGTACTGGTCATGGCTAGGAGTAACGCCCGGGCCAACCGGGACTTCACCGAAGCCGACCGTATCCGTGATAAACTCAAGGTCAAAGGTATCGTCCTTGAAGATTTGCCGGACGGTACGAGTGATTGGAGACGCGGGGGATGAGCGACGATAGAAGGGTCTATCTTTACGACTGTACATTGCGCGATGGCGCCCAGACCCAAGGGGTTGACTTCAACGTCAACGACAAGATCGCCATCGCCGAGGAACTCGACAGGCTCGGCGTCGATTACGTCGAGGGCGGCTGGCCCGGCGCCAACCCGACGGACGACGCTTTCTACGCCGCGGTGCCCGATTTTGTCCATGCCAAGCTTGCCGTCTTCGGCATGACGCGAAGGGCGGGCCGGAGCGCGGAGAACGATCCCGGCTTCGTCGCCTTGTTCGCCACCAAGGCCAGGGTCGCGACCATCGTCGGCAAGGCCTGGGATTTCCACGTCAGGGTCGCCCTCGGTATCGAGCCGGAGGAGAACATCGAGATCATCGCCGACAGCATCGCGATGGCCGGCAAGAAGGTCGACGAAGTGATTTTCGACGCCGAGCACTTCTTCGATGGTTACAAGGCGGACCCGGATTACGCCCTCAGGTGCGTCAAGGCCGCCTATGACGCCGGGGCCAGGTGGATCGTGTTGTGCGATACCAACGGCGGCACCCTGCCCGACGAGATCGAGCGCATCGTCGGGGACGTCGTCAAGCAGATTCCGGGCAGCCATCTTGGCATTCACTGCCACAACGACACCGACAACGCGGTGGCCAATTCGCTTGCCGCCGTGCGTGCCGGCGTGCGTCAGGTGCAGGGTACGCTCAACGGTCTCGGTGAGCGTTGCGGCAACGCCAACCTGGTGTCGTTGGTGCCGACACTGACGGTGAAGATGGGCTTCGAGACCGGGGTCGATGCCGACGGCCTTGCGCGGCTGACCCATGTTTCGCACCTGGTGGATGAGCGCCTCAACCGGGCGCCTAACCGCCACGCGCCCTATGTAGGGGCCGCGGCGTTCGCCCATAAGGGCGGCTTGCACGTATCTGCGGTGGAGAAGGATCCGCGCTGTTACGAGCACATCGCGCCCGAGCTTATCGGCAACAGCCGTCATATCGTCGTCTCCGACCAGGCGGGCAGATCCAACGTGCTCTCGCGTCTGCGCGATGCCGGCATCGAGATCGCGGCCGACAGTCCCAAGGTCCGCGAATTGGTGGAGATGGTGAAAACGCGGGAATTCGACGGCTTTTCCTACGATGGCGCCGAAGCAAGCTTCGAGTTGCTGGCGCGGCGCACCCTCGAAGGGATCCCGGAATATTTCAAGCTCAATAGTTTCCGCGTTCTCGATGAGCGGCGGTGGAACGCCCGCGGTCAGCTCATCACCCTCTCGGAAGCGACCATCAAGGTGGAGGTGAAGGGGGAGACGATCATGACGGTGGCCGAGGGCAACGGCCCGGTAAACGCGCTGGACAATGCGCTTCGCAAGTCCCTGATTCCGTCGTTCGAAATGCTCGAGGACATGCGTCTGGTGGACTACAAGGTCCGAATCCTGACCCCTTCGGACGGTACCAAGGCAGTCACCCGCGTCGTGATCGAAAGCGCCGATTCCCATGGCGAGCGTTGGTCGACCGTCGGCGTTTCGGCGAACGTGATCGATGCCTCCTATAACGCTCTGTACGACGGCATCGTCTACAAGCTCTACCACGGCGGCGCCCGGACATAAAACACGGCACTGAATGATGGCCGGCACGGATTCTACCCGCAGCCACGCCGCCACGGTTGATCGCAGGACCGGGCCGGCGATCATCCTGGTCAAGCCCCAACTCGGCGAGAATATCGGCGCCGTGGCCCGGGCGATGTTGAATTGCGGACTTAGCGATCTCAGGCTTGTCCGGCCCCGGGAAGACTGGCCCAATGAGAAGGCGCGAGCCGCGGCCGCGGGCGCCGATCTGGTGATCGATCGCGCCAGGCTGTTCGGCACGACCCCCGAGGCGGTGGCGGACCTTCGCCACCTTTACGCGACGACGGCCCGGCGCAGGGACATGGTCAAGCCTGTTCTTACCCCGAAAGCGGCGGCGGGGAAACTCCGCGCCTTCCTCGACAATGCGGAGGCTTCAGGCGTCCTCTTCGGGCCCGAGCGGACGGGGCTGGATAACGATGACATCACGCTGGCCGATGCCGTGCTCGAGGTGCCGCTCAACCCGGCTTACGCGTCCCTTAACCTGGCTCAGGCCGTTTTGATCGTTGCCTATGAGTTCTACCAGGCGCAAGACGTGGCGCCGGACGTGAGCCAAGGGCGGAATGGCGTGATCGCCGCTACCAAGGACGAGCTATTGGGTTTCTTCGAGCATCTGGAGGACGAGCTCGACGCCGGTGGCTTCCTGATCCCGCCCGAGAAAAGGCCCTACATGGTGCGCAATATCCGCAACATTTTCCAAAGGGCCGGGCTTACCGAGCAGGAGGTGCGCACGCTTAGGGGCATGATCACCAGCCTCGCGTCCCGCCGGGGCCGGAAAGGCGGATAGGGGCTGATTCCCGGGCCCGGAAGCTTCGGCCCCCGGCCCGCCACGAGCGTTTGACAAAGCGGCGCCTGCGCGTATAGTACGCGCCGCTCCCGAGAACGCGGGTCGCCAGATGCCGGCCCCGCCCGACCACGAAGGGCCTATCGGGACAAGAATAACACCGGCAAAATACGGGTTCGAGACATGACGAAACGACTGAATTCGAAGTACAAGATCGACCGCCGATTGGGGGTCAATCTTTGGGGGCGGCCGAAAAGCCCTGTCAACAAGCGGGAATACGGTCCCGGCAAGCACGGCCAGCGCCGCTTCAAGATGTCCGATTTCGGCGTCCATCTCCAGGCCAAGCAGAAGCTCAAGGGCTATTACGGCAACATCGGCGAACGGCAGTTTCGCAATTACTACCGCGAGGCCTCCAGGCGCAAGGGTGACACCGGCGAGAATCTCGTTGGGCTCCTGGAACGCCGGCTCGACTCCGTCATCTATCGCATGAAGTTCGTGCCGACGGTGTTCGCGGCGCGCCAGTTCGTCAATCACGGCCACATTCTGGTCAACGGCAAACGCATCAATATCCCCTCCTACCTCGTCAAGGAAGGGGACGAGATCCGGCTGAAGGAGAAATCCTTCGAGATCCCCATGGTGCTCGAGGCCATGGATTCACCGGAACGGGACGTGCCGGACTATGTCGAAGTGGATTACAGGAAGATGAAGGGCACCTTCATTCGCACCCCGAAGCTTGCCGACGTGCCCTATCCGGTGCAGATGGAGCCCAACCTGGTGATCGAGTTCTATTCCCGTTAAGCCGGGTATCCAGTCGTGTTGAAGGCCGGCCCGATCGGGACCGGCCTTTTGCATGTTTCGGATTCGGGAGTGGTCCCGGAAGGCGCTCAGTCAGCGGCCTCACCCGGGGCGGCGAATTCAACGCCTTTGTTCTTCAAGAGTTCCTTGAGCTCGCCGGTCGCGTACATCTCGCGCACGATGTCACAGCCGCCGACGAACTCCCCCTTGACATAAAGCTGGGGGATCGTGGGCCAGTTGCTGAAATTCTTGATTCCCTCGCGCAACCCCGGATCCGGCAATATGTCCACGCCCTTGAACTTTACCCCCAGGGTGGTGAGCGCCTCGACCACCGCGGCGGAGAATCCGCATTGGGGAAAGACCGGATTTCCCTTCATGAAAAGCACGACATCGGTGTGCGAAATTTCATCACGGATCTGTTCGAATATCGGACTGTCATTCATGTTGCGTTCTCCTACCTTAAATCACGCATTCTCGGCAACGGAGGTCTGCAGCGCCAACGCATGCAGTTCCGACCCCATTTTGCCGCGTAGCGCCTGGTAAACCATTTGGTGCTGCTCAACCCGGGTCTTGCCCTTGAACGCGGCGGAAACCACGTAAGCGGCGTAATGATCCCCGTCTCCGCGCAAATCCTCGATCCTCACTTCGGCGTCGGGAATGGCTTCCTTGATCAGACGCTCGATCTGACCCGAATCCATTGCCATCATTCCCGTCCTTTTCTCGTTTGACGCTTCAAGGGCCCGCCATATAAGCCGGCAACCAACCCTCGCGGGCGTCGCGGAGCTCCCTTAAGGATATGGTTTCGGCCCCGTTCAGTGTCAACGTTTCGCCTCCCGTCGCGCCGATCCTCGAGGCCGGTACGCCCGCCTCGGAGGCGGCGGCCAGCACGATCTCGGCGCTGAGCGCGGCTATAATGTAACGCCCCTGGTCCTCGCCGAACAGCCAAGAATCAAGGGTGGGGGCCGATTTGTCGGGCGTTGACGCGGGATATTCGATTGTCGCCCCGATGCCCGAATCCAGGCTCATTTCAGCTACCGTCACCAGGAGCCCGCCGTCCGAGACGTCATGGCATGCGCTGATCGCGCCCTTTTCGATCAGAGAACGCACGAAATCACCGTTCCGCCTTTCGGCGGCAAGATCGACGGCGGGAGGCGCGCCATCCTCGATCCCTTCGATTTGGCGCAAATACAGGGAACAGCCGAGATGACCGGCGGTCTCGCCGATGAGGATGATGGCCTCGCCCTCGCCCTTGAATCCGGGCGTCATGGTCTTGGCAATATCCGCGATCAGGCCGACGGCGCCGATGGCGGGGGTGGGGAAGATGCCTCTGCCGTTGGTCTCGTTGTAAAAAGAGACATTGCCCGAGACCACCGGGAAATCGAGCGCCAGACAGGCTTCGCGCATACCCTCGATGCATTGGACGAACTGACCCATGATCCCGGGCCGCTCCGGGTTGCCGAAGTTCATGGCGTCGGTGATCGCCAGGGGCTTGGCCCCCGCCGCCGTAAGGTTCCGCCAAGCTTCGGCCACCGCCTGGGCGGCGCCGGCGAAGGGGTTTGCGGCACAGTAGCGGGGTGTGCAGTCGATGGTCATGGCCAGGCCCTTGTCCGTTCCGTGCACGCGCACGACGGCGGCGTCGCCGCCGGGACGTTGGACGGTGTCCCCCATCACCATGTGATCGTACTGCTCCCAGATCCACTTCTTGGAGCAGAGATCGGGACTGGCCAGCATGGTCTTGAGCGCCGCCGTCATGCTTTTTGGTTCCGAGACATCGGCACGGACGATCACCGGGGGCTCGGGCGCCGGATCCCAAGGCCTTTCATAAATCGGCGCGGCGTCGGCAAGCGGCGCGATGGGAAGATCGGCGACGACTTCGCCACCTTGCTTCACGACCATGCGTCCGGTGTCGGTGATTTGCCCGACGACGGCGAAGTCAAGCTCCCACTTGGCGAAGATCTCTCGCGCTTCGTCCTCCTTTTCCGGCACCAGAACCATCAGCATCCGTTCCTGGCTTTCCGAAAGCATGATCTCATAAGCGCTCATGCCCGCCTCACGGGTGGGTACGCGGTCGAGATCAAGCTCGACCCCGACCCCGCCCTTCGACGCCATCTCGAAGGACGAACAGGTAAGTCCCGCCGCGCCCATGTCCTGTATCGCCACGATCGCGTCCAGGTCCATGAGTTCGAGGCACGCCTCGATCAGCAATTTTTCGGTGAAGGGATCGCCGACCTGCACCGTCGGCCGTTTCGACTCCGTCTCATCGTCGAATTCGGCCGATGCCATGGTGGCGCCGTGAATCCCGTCGCGTCCGGTCTTCGAGCCCATATAGACCACCGGATTGCCGACGCCCGTGGCCGTCGAATAGAAAATCCTGTCCTTGGCCGCCAGTCCCACGGTCATGGCGTTGACCAAGATGTTGCCGTTGTATGATTCATGGAATGCACACGATCCCCCCACCGTCGGGACGCCGACGCAGTTACCGTATCCTCCGATGCCGGCGACGACGCCGGCAACGAGATGCCGGGTCCTTGGATGGTCGGGGTGGCCGAATCGCAGGGCGTTGAGGTTGGCGACGGGCCTGGCGCCCATGGTGAAGACATCGCGCAGGATGCCGCCGACGCCGGTCGCCGCGCCCTGGTAGGGTTCGATGAAGGACGGGTGGTTGTGGCTTTCCATCTTAAAGATGGCCGCAAGGCCGTCGCCGATGTCGATCACGCCGGCATTTTCGCCCGGTCCGCAGATCACCCAGGGGGCCTCGGTGGGCAGACGCCGGAGCCATTTCCTCGACGATTTGTAAGAGCAATGCTCACTCCACATCACCGAGAAGATGCCCAGTTCCGTTTGGTTCGGCGGCCGGCCGAGAATTTCGAGGATGCGGCCGTATTCCTCGTCCGTTAGCCCGTGGCTTTCGGCCATGTCCGGGTTGTCGATGGCGGTGTTCTGGCTCATGGTTCAGGACAGCGCTTCCGTCAGCCCATCGAACATCGCCTTGCCGTCGGTGCCGCCGAGCAAGGACTCCGCAAGGCGTTCCGGGTGGGGCATGAGCCCCAACACGGTCCCCGTTTGGTTGAAGAGACCCGCGATGTTGGCGATGGAACCGTTGGGATTGGCGTCGTCATCGACCTCGCCCGACGGCTGGCAATAGCGCAACGCCACCTGACCGCGGTCCGATATTCCGGCTAGCGTCTCATCATCGGCGAAGTAGCTGCCTTCATGATGGGCGATGGGAATACGGATTACCTGGCCGAGCCCGTACTTCGCGGTAAACGGCGGACGGTTGTTTTCGACCTTGAGGTAGACGTCCTTGCAGACGAACTTGAGCGTTGTATTGGGCATCAGGACACCGGGCAAAAGGCCAGCCTCGGTCAGGATCTGGAAGCCATTGCAGATGCCGAGAACCGGCACGCCGATCCGTGCCCGCGCGACGACTTCCGCCATCACCGGTGAGTGCACCGCCATGGCGCCAGGGCGCAGGTAATCGCCGTAGGAAAACCCGCCTGGAATGACGATCAGATCGACGTCGGGAAGTTCCGAATCCCGATGCCACACCATAAAGGGCTCGGCGCCGGTGCTTGCCGCGAGCGCCACCTTGACGTCGCGGTCACAGTTGGAACCCGGAAAGACGATGACGGCCGCTTTCACGCCCCTTGTCCCGATTCGATGGGTACCGGACCCGGCATTCGGTACCTTTGCCCTACGCGCGGATCACGCATCCAACTCGATCGTGTAATCCTCAATCACGGTGTTGGCGAGCAGCTTCACGCACATTTCGTCGACCGCTGACTTGGCTTTTCCGGGGTCCGTCTCGTCGACGTCGATTTCGATGTATTTGCCCTGGCGCACGCCGTGAACGCCATCGAATCCCAGCGCCGCGAGCGCATTGGCGATCGCCTTGCCTTGGGGATCGAGAACGCCTTCCTTCAAGGTGACGTGGACGCGGGCCTTCATTCCCGTTTTCTACTGGACGATCGTGGGGCCCTGGAGGTCCCTGGGTCCCCCTTCGGGGAGGATGCCAAGACGCCTCGCCACTTCCTGGTAGGCCTCCTCGACCTTGCCGAGATCGCGGCGGAAGCGGTCTTTGTCCATCTTCTCGTTGGTCTTGCTGTCCCAGAGCCGGCAGCTGTCGGGGCTGATCTCATCCGCCAGGACGAGACGCACCTCGTCGTCGTTGTACCAGCGGCCGAACTCGAGCTTGAAGTCGATGAGCCGGATGCCGATGCCGAGGAACAGGCCGCTGAGGAAATCGTTGATCCGAAGCGACATGTTGACGATTTCGTCGAGTTCCTGATGCGAGGCCCAGCCGAAGGCGGTGATGTGCTCTTCGGTGATCATGGGATCATTTAGATCGTCGTTCTTGAGGTAGAACTCGACGATGGAACGGGGCAGCGGCGTGCCCTCCTCCATACCTAGGCGCTTGGCGAGAGAGCCCGCGACGACGTTGCGGATCACCACTTCCACGGGGATGATCTCCACTTCCCGTACCAGTTGCTCGCGCATGTTGAGACGCTTGATGAAATGGGTCGGGATGCCGATCTCCTCCAGCCGGACCATGAGGTACTCGGAGATCCGGTTGTTGAGAACGCCCTTGCCGGCGATCACGCCCTTTTTTTTGTTGTTAAAGGCGGTGGCGTCGTCCTTGAAATACTGCACGACCGTCCCCGGTTCGGGGCCCTCGAAAAGGACTTTGGCCTTTCCTTCGTAAATCTGTCTGCGGCGGGGCATGGGGCTTACCTTGGAATGGAAAACGGCGCCGAAGCGCCATGGGGTCCGGTGAGTGAACCAACACCCATCATATAGCATGCCTGAGCGGGAAAACAACGGAATACGAGGCCGGGAATCCGGAGGTGGTGAAGATTCCCCGCCTATAGCGCGACGGCATCGTAAGCGACCTCTCCAGGGCATCCCGCCGAGAAGCGCCAGACCGGTTTCCGGCCTTCCATGTTGGCGGCGGGAAGCGCGATCAGCGAGCTTGAAAGGGTGCCGTAGTTCGTGTCCGTCACCACGCACATGGCCGCCGACGGTCCACTTTCAAGGTCGTGGACGCGGCTCGCCAGGAGCGCCTCCCACGCCCCCCACTCGCCGGCGTCGGGGTCGGGGACCTCGGCGGCCTCGAAACGGGGAAGATAGGCGTGGATTCGGGGGCTTTTGGCATCGTTGCGGTCACGGGAGGTGACCATGGAAATGCCGGGCGGAACCGCATTCACAACCATTTGCCCCCCCCGAGGGCCGTTCGTCCCGCCCCTGTTGCAGAGCCAGAAAACGTCGCGGTTATCGCCGACGATCATGTTGAAGGGCCGGTAAGCGTTTACGTCGACATCGGCGAGCGCATTGGCGGCATCTTTCGCATCACTGTGATCAAGCGCCTCCAAAACCAACTCGCCGCGGCTTCGCTTGTCGGGCGCCGGGCCCAAAGAACCTTCCCGGTTGGAAATCCCGGCAAGGAGACCGTAATCATTGAGCCCCAGCCATGTGCCCCCGGCCAGCTCGTCCCGTCCCGCGACCACATTGGCGCGGTCTTGCCAGTGCCTTGCGGGAGGTGCCCAGGGGCGATCCGCCATTTCGTCCCGGTTGGCCGCGAAAAGCAGCGGCCAGGGGTGGCCGGGACGGTACAAAACCACCATGGTACACATGAACAATCGATACCACTCATGGCATGGTGCGGCTATATAAGGATTAAGTGGAGTGCCCGTTAGGTGAAGAAATTTGAGGAAGGGAGCGTAAATTTCATGACCGGCTTCGATGAAAGAGAGAAGGGTTTTGAAGCCAAATACCGTTTGGAACAGGAGAACCGGTTCAAAATAAGCGCCCGGCGCAACAAACTCCTGGGCCTGTGGGCCGCGGAGAGGATGGGACTGTCGGGGGCATCGGCCGAGGAATATGCCAAGGAAGTGGTGGTGGCGGATTTCGAAAAGCCGGGGGATGCGGATGTCCTTGAGAAAGTGCTCAACGACTTGACGGAAAAGGGGTTGGAAATCACCGACATCCAGGTCCGCAAGCAAATGGACAAGCTGACCGAAACCGCTCGCGAGCAGATAATGAAGGAATTGAAGAGCGGCGCCGGTGCGTAGGCTCGGATAGTCAGCGAAAACCCAGGCGCTCGGCCCCGGCCGGGGTTAACCAGGGAAATACCACCAATCGCCGGATACTCAGGCGTCGCCGAAGACGCGCGCGAAAATAGTATCGACGTGCTTGGTGTGATAGGCGGTATCGAGAAGTTCGTTCAGTTCCGCCTCGCTCAGATGCTTCGACACGACCGGATCCCCGGCCAGGGCTTCGCCGAAATCGCCGCCGTTTTCCCCAACCTTCATCGCATTGCCCTGGACCGCCTCGTAGGCATCCTCACGGCTGACGCCCTTCTGCGTCAGGGCGAGCAGCACGCGCTCTGAGTGTACGATCCCGCCGAGCCTCTCTAAATTCTTCCGCATGTTCTCAGGGTATATCACCAGCGTATCGACGACGCCCGCCAGCCTTGCCAGCGCAAAATCGAGGGTCACGGTGGCGTCGGGCGCGATCATGCGCTCGACCGAGGAATGGGAAATGTCGCGCTCATGCCACAAGGCCACGTTCTCCATGGCGGGCAGGACAGTCGATCGCACGACTCGCGCAAGACCGGTCAGGTTTTCCGAGAGCACCGGATTGCGCTTATGAGGCATTGCCGAAGAGCCCTTCTGACCAGGGGAAAAATATTCCTCCACTTCGCCGAGCTCGGTGCGTTGCAAGTGCCGGAACTCGGTCGTCAGTCGCTCGATCGACGAGGCGATGACGCCAAGGGTGGCGAAGAACATGGCGTGGCGGTCGCGCGGAATCACCTGGGTGGATATGGGCTCGACCGCCAGGCCCATCTTCTCCGCGACGTATTTCTCGACGAACGGATCGATATTGGCGAAGGTCCCGACGGCGCCAGATATGGCGCAGGTCGCAACCTCCTTGCGCGCCGCAACCAGGCGTGCGCGATTACGCGCGAATTCGGCGTAATGGCCCGCCAGCTTGAGCCCGAAGGTCGTGGGCTCGGCGTGAATGCCGTGGCTGCGCCCGACACAAAGCGTCATCTTGTGCGCGAACGCCTGTCGCTTGAGCACCTCAAGCAGGCGGTCGAGATCTTCAAGCAGTATGTCCGTGGCTTCCGTGAGCTGAACCGCGAAACAGGTATCCAGCACGTCGGACGAGGTCATGCCTTGGTGGACGAAGCGGGCTTCCGGCCCGATGTGCTCGGCCAGATTGGTCAAAAACGCGATCACGTCGTGCTGGGTCTCTTGCTCGATTTCGTCGATCCGGGCGAGATCGAACTTGCCGCGCTCGCGCACCGCTGTCGCCGCCTCTTTCGGGATGACGCCAAGGGTGGCCTGGGCGTCGCAGGCGTGGGCCTCGATCTCGAACCAGATCCTGTATTTGTTTTCAGGCGCCCAGACGGCGGCCATTTGTTCGCGGGTGTAACGTGGGTGCATGCTCTCTCTTCGACTGCCAACCAGAAGTCGGGTCCCGTCCGTTCGGGCACTCCGTTAATTGAAGGAGTAGCGGAATATTACAGCAATCCCGGCCTTTTGAAACCGGCAAGTCCCTCCCGGCACCCTCACTTGACGGCGCCGTCCGGTGACGGTGAAGGAAGGCCGGGTGCCCGCCGTCCCGAACGGTCACAAAAGGCCCAGACTTTTGAAACTCGCGTGTCCGCTCTTGCCGATAATCAGGTGGTCGTGCAAGGAAATGCCCAGTTTCTCGCAGGCCTCGCGAACTTCCTTGGTCATCTCGATGTCACCCTTGGACGGGGTGGGATCGCCGCTCGGGTGGTTGTGCACCATGATGATGGCGGAGGCGCCGAGATCGAGGGCTCGTTTCACCACCTCGCGCGGATAGACGGGCGTATGGTCGACGGTGCCCGTCTGTTGCATCTCATCGGCGATCAGCACGTTCTTGCGATCGAGAAACAACACACGGAACTCCTCCGTCTTGGCAAAGGCCAGGCTGGCGCGGCAATAGTCCAGTAGCTTTTGCCATGATGTGATCACGGGCTGATTCATGACCTGCTCGCGGGCGAGCCTTATGGCGGCCGCCCGGATCGTCTTGAGGGCGACCGCCGTGTTCTCACCGACGCCCTTGACCGCCACAAGCTCTTTCACATCGGCGGAAATGACGTCGGCGAAGCTCCCGAAACGCGTGATCAGCGCCTTTGCCAGCGGCTTGACCTCGGCGCGGGGCTTGGCCAGGAATAGCACCAGTTCCAGCATTTCGTAATCGGGCAGGCTTGCTCCGGCATCGCGCATGAACCGGTCCTTCAGGCGCTGGCGGTGGCCGAGATAATGGGGCTTCGTGCTCATCGGATGGTCGCGCCCCGCGATCGCTTACACCCCATAGGGTGGGCGGTGATACCCCTTCGGCGAGAATGTAAAGACCTCGTAGCCGTCCTTGGTGACGCCGATGGAGTGCTCGAACTGGGCCGAAAGCGATCTGTCCTTCGTCACCGCCGTCCAGCCGTCGGAGAGCAATTTCACCTCGTAACGGCCGACGTTGATCATCGGCTCGATGGTGAAGAACATGCCTTCCTTGAGTTCCGGCCCCTGGCCAGGCTTGCCGAAATGCAGCACGTTCGGCGCGGCGTGAAAGACCCGCCCGAGGCCGTGGCCGCAAAAGTCCCGAACGACGGTACAGTGCTTGCTCTCTGCATAAGTCTGTATGGCATGGCCAATGTCGCCGAAGGTTGCCCCCGGCCGGACGACTTCCATGCCTTTGATCATCGAATCATAGGTGATGTCGACGATCCTCCTACCCTTCACGCCGACATTTCCGACGCAGAACATGCGCGAGGTGTCGCCGTGCCAACCATCGACGATGACGGTGACGTCAATGTTGATGATATCGCCGCTGTAAAGCCGTTTTCGCCCAGGGATGCCATGGCAGACGACATGATTGACCGACGTGCACACCGACTTGGGGAAGCCACGGTAACCCAACGGCGCCGGAATCGCGCCGTGGGACACGATGAAGTCGTGGCACAGCTGATCGAGTTCCTCCGTCGTTACCCCCGGCTTGACATGGGGGGTGATGAGATCGAGGGTCTCCGCCCCCAGCCGTCCCGCCCGGCGCATACCCTCGAAGCCCTCGGCATCGTGAATGGTGATATGGGGAGCCCTTCTTTCCCCTGCCTCGGTGCGCCAGCGGTCCGTGATATCCAGGTTATTCATCGGCCGACTACCCAGTACTTACTTCCAACCATTGCTAAATCGCCAGCGGCAGGGGTTTTTCCAGTTCGATCGCCTCGAGCGAGACCCTGCATTGGTAACTTATCGCCTCGACGCCTTTGTCGAGGGCGCGGTCCAGCGCCTCGGCATAGACGGGGTCGATGTCAGCGGCGATCGCGAAGCTATCGCAGTCATCGCGCTGGACCACATACATCATAACCGCGCGCGCGCCCTGATCCACCATATCCATGAGCTCGTGGAGGTGCTTGGTTCCCCGCGCCGTGACCGAGTCGGGGAACTCCGCCGTCGGGCCGCGCTTGAGATGGACGTTCTTGACCTCGACGTAACATTCTCCTTTTGCGTCGTCCTCAAGGAAGAAATCGACGCGCGAGTTGCGGCCATAGGGGACCTCGCGCCGGATGGCACGATAGCCCGCGAGCTCCGGTATCCTCTTCGCGCGAAGCGCCTCTTCCACCAGGGCATTGGGCAGGGAGGTGTTGATTCCCACCAGATGGCCGTCGACGCGGATCAACTCCCAGCTATAGGCCAGTTTGCGCGACGGATTGGTGGCCCGGGATACCCAGACACTGGATCCCGGCGCATCGAGCCCGATCATCGAGCCCGGATCGGGACAGTGCGCGGTGACGATCTCTCCGTCGGCAAGCTCGATGTCGCTCAAGAACCGTTTATAGCGTCGGACCAAGGTGCCGGGAATTAGACGTTGGGAGAACTTCATGAAGGCCAGATTAGCTTCCCGGCCTGGCCATGGCAAACCTCCCTTTTTCGGGATATTTCCAAGACACTGGCCGAGATGGTCGCGGGTCTGACGTCAGGGCCAAAGGGCTGGCCGGGCCTTGCGACGGGGTGGTGAAAAAACTTCCGCTCATACACCGCCCGCCACGATTCCAGGTATGTTGATATCATCGCCGTTTGGATCGGCGCCGCCCATTTGTTAGGCTGAGGTGCCCGTGTCCGGCGGCGCATCGAGCGCCGGAGCACGGGCCCTCGGCCACACTTGGCCCATGGGCCATCCTTGGGAGGAGAACGAGGTGGGCAAGACGCCCCGACGGAAAACGGCCACCAAAAAGGCCGGGAAGAAGCCCCGGCGCCCGGGCGCTCCGGCGTCCGAGGTCACCGCCGCCCTCATCGTGATCGGCAATGAGGTTCTCTCTGGACGCACCAGGGACGCGAACCTGCCCTATCTCGGCCAGCGCTTGAACGAACTCGGGGTCCGGCTCAGGGAGACCCGAATCATCCGGGATGACGAGGACGCCATCGTCCGGTCCGTCAATGAATGCAGGCATGCTTACGATTACGTGTTCACCACCGGCGGCATCGGGCCGACCCACGACGATATCACCGCAGGGTGCATCGCCAAGGCCTTCGGCGTTCCGCTTCTCCGCCACCCGGAAGCCGTTGCCCGGCTAAAGCGCCACTATCGTTCAGGGGAATTCAATGAAGCGCGCATGCGGATGGCCAACGTGCCCGAAGGCGGGACCTTGATCGACAACCCGGTCAGTGCGGCGCCTGGTTTCAGGATCGAGAACGTCTTCGTGTTCGCCGGTGTGCCGGCGATCATGCAGGCGATGTTCGAGGGCATAAAGCATGCACTCATCGGCGGTGAGCCGTTACGGGCCCGCACCTTCAGGACGACCCTTGCCGAAGGCCGTCTGGCCCAGGGGCTCGGCGATATCCAGGCCCGCTTCCCCGACGTCGAGATCGGCAGCTATCCGTCCTTTACCCGGCGCGAACCAGGTGTGCGCATCGTCCTCAGCGCGACCGACGAAGGGCGTCTGGACGAGGCGGCGGGCGCGCTTGACGAGCTCGTCGCCGAACTCGGCGGCGAATCGCAGGAGATCGAGATCACGGCGCGCTAGGCCCGGCATAAAACCGCTGGATCGGGCGTTGGAGGCAGGCGCTTCAGTCCGCCGCCTCGCCGATGAGGTCGAGGACCCGCTTGGCGTTGAGCAGCTGCGCCCGCTCCGCCCGCGCCCGGTCTTTGGCCCTGAGCTCCGCGCGTAAGTTCTCAAGGCGCCGGCGAAGCGTCCGCCATTCCCGAAGGTAGAGGCGCGAATCGGCGATGTTGTGCCGCGCCATTTCGAGGTTGCCGCGTTCGAACCAGCGCCTGGCGCTGGTTCGCATCCTGACGATCTCCTGGCGAAAGAAGACGATGGAGTCCTCTGTCCTGGCAATCTCGGCCATAAGGCCGGAGCCGAAGCGCAAACGGTCCAAGGCATCGGTGGGGATCGGGCCATCGTAACGGCGTTCTAGGGCGCCATAATCCGCAAAGCCCGGATCTTCGCCCTTGCCATCTTCCCCGGCGCGGGTTCCCGGTATTCCGGTCTCATTCGCTCCTTGGTCGTATCCCGCCATCTTGCTCCTTGCCTCGAAAACGTCATCCACGGCCACCTGTGGCCACTTTGGCGCGTATTGTAAGCTAAACTGACATATTTGTAAAGTATTACTTACTCTCGTGGGCAAAAAAAGGCGCCAGGCCGTAAGGGACCACTTGATCTCAGGCCGATGAAGCACGGCGTCGGTAGCGCCGGTGTTCGACCATGGTGCCCATGATGCGTCCCGGTTTATCCGCAGTGATGGTCAGGGTCGGCCAGTCATCGTTCAGCGGTACGAGTTCGATGACCGGCGCGCCGGTGCTGTCGACGCCGCGGGGTCGGTACTTCTTGAAGGTCGCTTCGTCGTCCCCATCGAGCTTGGCGATGACCAGATCGCCGGGCTGGGGCGCGACTTCCGGATCGATGACGATCTTATCGCCCTCGTGGAATTCGGGCAGCATGCTCTCGCCCCTGATGACGAGGGCGAAGGCCCGGGGGCCGAGCCCGAGATCCGTGCCGATGAAATCCATGCCGCCGCCGGGCTCGTAGGGATCGCCGATCTGGTCCCACTTCCCGGCATGGACGAAATCGATCACCGGCACCCGGCGCCGGTCAGGCTGGGCCGGCGAAAACGGCGGCTGGTGCGATGGCGGCGCGTCATCGCCGGAGGTCAGCCACGACAGCCACACACCGAGTGTCTCGGCCGCCTTCTGCAGGTGATCGAGGCTCGGGCGGGTGACATCGCCTTCCCACTGGGCCACCGCGGCGCGGCTGACGCCGCACTTCCCGGCGAGGGCTTCCTGTGTCAGGCCGGCGGCCTGGCGCCCCTGGCGGATCCGCTGTCCGATGGACTGGGGAGAGCGCGGTGGTTATGCTCAAGGAGCTCGTCGCCGCCTTCGGAGCCGGGCAATGAGGCGCACCCTACTTTCCGCGGCTCTGCTTGCGACCGTCGCGGTACTTGCCGGCTGCGGCTTCACGCCCCAGGGCGATGCCGTGCGCCGGGCGGTCACCGAGGGCACGGCCAGGGCCGGCGATACGGGCCTCGAGAACGCCGAGTGGTTCCTCTGCGAAGCCGCGCCCGTCGGCGCCGTCAAGCGGCGCTATGGCGCCGACGGCGACATGGCATCGGCTTACACCAAACTCTGCGACCGGGGTGCATCCGCCGGCATCGTCGCGCCGGCGCCGGGAAGCGAGTGAGGCGACGTGTAAGCTGTCGACGCGGTTCCTTCGGCCCGGCCATGCGCGGCACCCCATTCTGCTGGCCGCCATTCGGCTGAACGATTAACGTCCGCGCTGGGCGCTAAGCCCTGTGCCGTCGCCGGTGCGAATTCGAACTCCATACCCGTCTCCCTTTTCCTTCCTCCCTCCTCTGAACCACTTGCACCAACATGCCCCGCCCCTCTGCGCGGGCGCTCCCTTCTTTCCTCCCTGACAGTTCCTTCCTGATTCCTCCCTCCCACCATTCCCCTCCTGAATTTTCCCCTCCTACTATCTCCCTCCTACTCTTCTCTCTCCCCCTTCAAAACATCCCTGCGCGCTGCCAAAGGCGGGCTTGGCCACCATTTTCCTCGAAGTCATTTTTGCGTTTGTTTGCGGTGCTTTTTGCGCACGGACCGGTTGGCACCCGGACCAGCCGGTGATTGGTGGTTCGCCCGGTGGCACGGTTCGACGGTCAAGGCTGGTAAAGGGTTCGCTTGCGGGTGCCGACCCTTTCGGCCGGCCGATTCGGAAGCTAAGGGGCAGGGACTGGTAATATCCGTCGCGTCACTTTGAAGCCTTGCTTCGACGCGGCGCGCTAGCCCGCCAGGTTCTCCAAGGCCTCGGGCGTGTCGATGTCGATCAATGCATCCTCGCCCGTCATTTCGACCTCGCAGATCAATTCGGGATAGGCGCCGATCAAATGACGGGCCCCGACATCACCGGAGATGTCCTGCATCTC
>JACZQV010000021.1 GCA_022545545.1 Pseudomonadota bacterium | reverse complement strand
AAAGGAACCGCCTTCACCACCGCCTCGAGGATGCGCCCCGCCAGCGCCTCCTGGCGCATCAGGGCCGAACCGGCCTCCTTGTTGACCACCTTCTTCACCGGACAGCCCATGTTGATGTCGATGATGGCCGCCCCCCGGTCAACATTCAGCTTCGCCGCCTCCGACATCACCGACGGATCACAGCCCGCAAGCTGGACCGCCATGGGGAATTCCTCGGCGCAGTTGGTGGACATCTTCAAGGATTGCCGCGTTTCGCGGATGGCCGCCTGGCTCGCGATCATCTCCGAGACCACCAGGGCGGCGCCGTCCCGCTTGACCAGGCGGCGGAACGGCAGGTCCGTCACCCCCGACATGGGGGCGAGGATCACCGGGTTCTCGAGCCTGATCGGACCGATGTGAATGGTCATTTTTTAGGCACTCAAAAAAGGTGATTAATTGTTGGGCACAAACTACCCGCAACGCCCGCCGAATTCAATGGAAATGCGGCGCCGCAAGGGCGGTTCCGACGCAAAAAGCCGGCGATGGCGAATGCCGGGCACCGGCGCCGTGGAATTCAGGGGCGAAATCTCAGGCCAGCAGCACGTCGGTAACGAACTTGACACCGGGATATCCAAGTGTCAGCAGGAGATAGGCGAGGAGCACGAGACGCGCCGCGCGCCGGCCACCGATGCCGGTGCGGTAATGGATGAGCAAGAGCGCGGCGATAACGGCGAAGGCCAGCAGTGAGAACACGGTCTTGTGGCTCAACACCAGTAGACTGCCGGTCTCGAAATATTGGGTCGCCATGCCGGTCAAAAGACCGGCGCCAAGCACGATTACCGAGGCGATGAGCAGGCTCACCTGCAGATTCTCGGCGTCGGCGACCGAGGGCAACTGGCGGTTAAGCGCGCGTGGCCGCTTATGCTTGAGCGCCCTTTCTTGGAGGAACACCGCGAACCCCGCCACCGCCGCCAGGGTAAGCAAGGCATAAGTCAGGACCGAAACCGCGATGTGCAGGCCGATCCAGGCTTCCGGCGCCGTGCCGAGCAACGGCCGTTCGGGGGCCTGGCTCCAGATGACGGCGATGACGCCGAGCCCGAACAGATAGGGCAGCACCAGGACCGTGAGCCGGACCCCGTGCCGCGTCAGTACCGCCAGGCATGAGAAAATCACGATGGTGACGGAGATGGTGAGCCACAGCGCCATCGACAGGCCGGTACGCCAACCGCCACCGAGCTGCGCCAATGTCCAGCTCACCGGCCCGGCCACGGCGACCGCCATCAGCGCCCAGTAGATGCGCCGCGAGCGTCCACCGGCGCCGAAGGCGCCGCGATGGACGAGGAGCAAGGCGGGAAGAAGGGCGGCGAGCGCGGAGACCCCGAAGATCCACTCATTGGCCATGGCCGGAGACTATAACACCGATCGGTTGGGCTTGAAGGCGCCTTATGGGGCCAGCACATGGGGACCGGGATCTGGACCAGCACCCCCTCCCCCGCCGCCGCCGGGCTTTCACCTCCATGGCCCAGTACTCACTTTCATAGGAGGGTGGCACATCTGACGGCCTTGCGGGTTCTTCAGGCCCGGAGCGTAGTCCGCCGTGATGGGGGCGCATCACAAGGGCCGCGCGACGAGTTCCGAAGGGCCCGCAAGGCCGCCCGAAGGGTCGCTTTTCGCGGCCACCGGAGGGCGTATGCGCCGCTTGACGATGTCCAGACACTCGCCTCGGCGAAGCCTCCGGCGGAGCCAGGGTCGTCGGCGCGACGCTTCCACCCCGGAGGCCGCGAAAAGCGATCATATGTATCACCCTCCTATGAAAGTAAGTACTAGCAGCGCGCCCTTGGCAAGTATAAAGGGGACGATTAGGGTGTCGGGCGTAGGCTAGATGGAGAACCGATGCCCCTTTGCGCCGCCCTGATCGTTGCCGCCGGACGCGGCGAGCGCTTCGGTCACGAGGTGCCGAAGCAATACCTGCCGCTCGCGGGCGCGCCGGTGCTGCGCCATTCCGCCGCCACATTCACCGCCAACCCCCGCATCGGTCCGGTGCGCGTGGTGATCCATGAGGACGACCAGGAACGATACGCCGAGGCGGTGGCGGGGCTCGAACTGTTGGCGCCGGTGACGGGTGGCGCCACCCGGCGCGAATCGGTGCGCCTCGGTCTCGAAAGCCTCGCCGAGCTTACGCCCGATCGGGTGCTGATCCATGACGCGGCCAGGCCCTTCGTCGATACCGCCACCATCGACCGGGTGATCGCCGCCCTGGAGCACGCTACTGGCGCCATCGCCGCGGTGCCGCTGCGCGACACCCTCAAACGCGGCGATGGGGGACGCATCATGGAAACCGTCCCCCGCCAAGGCCTGTGGCGGGCGCAAACACCCCAGGCCTTCCGCTTCGCCGATATTCTCGCCGCCCACCGGGCCTTCGCCGCCGGCGATCCCGGTGCCGAACCGACCGACGATGCCGCCGTCGCCGAGCGCGCCGGGCTCACGGTCTCCCTGGTCGCCGGCAGCGAGGAAAACTTCAAGCTGACGACGCCCGAGGATCTGAAACGCGCCGAGATGCTGCTAGGCGCGGCGAGGCCCGATGTCAGGACCGGGCTTGGCTTCGATGTCCACCGCTTCGGCGCCGGCTCAGACGGCCAGCAACATCTCATGCTGTGTGGCGTCAAGGTGCCCCACGACGCCACGCTCATCGGACACTCGGACGCCGATGCCGGCCTGCACGCGCTAACCGATGCGCTCCTTGGCGCCATTGGCGCCGGCGATATCGGCGAGCACTTTCCGCCCGACGACCCGAAATGGCGGGGCGCCGACTCCGCGGCCTTCCTCCGCCACGCCGTCGACCTGATCGCTGATCGCGGCGGCGAGATCGGCCATGTCGACATCACCCTGGTCTGCGAGAGGCCGAAAATCGGACCCCACCGGGCGGACATGCGCGCCCGCATCGCCGGCTTGCTCGGCGTCGCGGCGGACAGGGTCAACGTCAAGGCGACGACCACCGACGGTCTGGGGTTCCTCGGCCGCGGCGAGGGTATCGCCGCCCAGGCGGTGGCGACGGTGCGCCTGCCGCCCCTGCCCCCGGTAAAAGACGGTTGATGGTGGCAACCGGGCGAGGACCTGGGATGTTCAGCGCCGGCCCGGCTCTCTCGTTGCGCCGAAAAAGCATTGACCGCCAACGCCTCGAAGGCGACGGCGCCGGAGCGAACCCGCCATGACCAGTGGAGCCCCCGCCACCAGGCTTTCCTCCTGGCACCCGGCCAATCTGGTGGCGACGGGATTTGGCATCGGCCGCCTGCCAAGGGCGCCGGGAACCTGGGGCTCGCTCGCCGCCCTGCCGCTCGCCTGGGTGATCTGGAGCCGGTTCGGGTCCGCCGGTGTGGCCGTCGCGGCGATCGCCGTCTTCGCCGCCGGCTGGTGGGCGGCCCATGTTTATATCCGCGCCACCGGCGCCGAGGACCCCCCCGAAATCGTTATCGACGAGATCGGCGGCCAATTGCTCACCCTCGCCGTGGTGCCGGCCGAATTCCTGCTTTACGCCGCCGGCCTGGTGCTGTTCCGCCTCGCCGACATCTTTAAGCCATGGCCGGCGAGTTGGGCCGAGAAGCGGCTCAAGGGCGGTCTCGGCGTCATGGCCGACGATTTCCTCGCCAGCCTCTATTCCGCCATAGCTCTGTTTCTTGTTTTTCTTTTGCGACAGATAGTTGTCGATGTTTCCTAAGAAATCAATCGAGCTGGCTGAAAGGGTCGTCAGGGCCTGCGAGGCGGCGGGCTTGCGCATCAGTACCGCCGAATCCTGCACCGGCGGCCTGATCGCCGCCGCGCTGACCGAAATCCCCGGCGCGTCCAACGTCCTCGAACGCGGCTTCGTCGCCTATTCGTACGCCGCCAAGACCGAGCTTCTCGGCGTTCCGGCGGATCTCATCGAGGCCCACGGCGCCGTCAGCCCCGAGGTCGCCCAAGCCATGGCCGAAGGGGCGCTCGCCCGCGCGCCGGCCGAGCTTTCCGTCGCCATCACCGGCATCGCCGGTCCCGGCGGCGGGACCCCCGACAAGCCCGTCGGCCTGGTGCAATTGGCGGCGGCGAGAAAAGGCGCCGAGACCCTGTCGGAACGCCACGTCTTCAGCGGCGATCGCGGCGAGGTCCGCCTCCAGGGCGTCCAAGCCGCCCTCGAAATGCTGCTCCGCCAAGCCCGATGAGGACGCCCATCCTTCCATAATGGCCCCGACGGTGTAGACTGCACGGCGTGGGCGGTGCGCTCGCTCGACGTTCCACCCCATTCGGGAAAAAATTAGCATTCGCCGCGGACCACAACCCTTCGCCGGCGAAAGAAACAAATTACGGGAGGAACCATGGGTACTGGGTTGACCCTGCCGACTCGGCTGGAAACGAACGCGCGGGCTGAACATCACACCCTCGCCGCCGCCGCCAGGGACGATTCGCCGCGTGACGGGATCGCGGGCCGATGAGCCTGAAGCTCGAAAACGTCACCACGACCGTCGGCGGCGAAACCCACATCGATAATATTTCGCTCGAGTTGTCCCCGGGCACGCTTCACGTCCTGATCGGCCCGACCTTGGCGGGCAAGACGTCGCTGATGCGCCTGATGGCGGGTCTCGACAAGCCGAGCACTGGAAGGGTGCTGGTCGACGGCGAAGACGTCACCGGCGTCTCCGTGCGCTTACGCTCCGTCGCCATGGTCTATCAGCAGTTCATCAACTACCCCTCCTTCACCGTCTACGACAACATCGCCTCGTCCCTCAGGCTGACCCGGCTATCGAATCATGAGATCGACCTCAAGGTGCGCGAGGTGGCGATCACCATGCGCATCGACCCGCTTCTCGACCGCCGGCCGGCCGAGTTGAGCGGCGGCCAGCAGCAACGCACCGCCATCGCCCGGGCGCTGGTCAAGGACGCCCGTCTTTTGCTGCTCGACGAGCCGCTGGCCAATCTCGACTACAAGCTGCGCGAGGAACTGCGCGTAGAACTGCAGGAACTGTTCAAGCGCCGTGAAACCATCGTCGTCTACGCCACCACCGAACCGAGCGAAGCGTTGATGCTGGGTGGCGCCGCGGTGGTCCTTGACGAGGGCCGCAAACTCCAATCGGGACCAACCCTCGAGGTCTTTCAAAATCCGGCATCGGTCGCCGTCGCCAACATCTTCTCCGATCCGCCGATGAACATGATCGACGGCGAAATCGTGGACGGCGAGGCGCGCCTCGGCGAGGACATCCGCCTGCCCCTTGACGGACACCTCGGTCAACTGTCCCCGGGCCCCTACCGCTTCGGGGTGCGCGCCGGCCACCTTTCGGTCGTTTCCTCGCCGGGCCACGAGTTCAGGTTCGGCGCCACCGTCGATTTCGCCGAGGTCAGCGGGTCGGAGACCTTCATCCATATCCGTCACGGAGGTGCGGCGTGGGTCGTGCAGGAGCAAGGGGTGCACAGCTTCGACCTCGGCCAGCCGATCGACGTCTTCCTCGATGCCGCCCGCCTCTTCGTGTTCGCGGATTCCGGCCGGCTCGTGGCCGCGCCCGCGCCGGCCGGCGGCGGGACGCCACGGTAAGGGAACGGCGATGGCGCTGATCGAACTGAAGGAAGTCGCCCACGCCTATGTGGCGAGACCCGGCGGGCCCGAGGATTACGCGCTCAAGCGCCTCGACATGGTGTGGCAGGATGGCGCCGCTTACGCCTTGCTCGGACCTTCCGGCTGCGGCAAGACGACGACGCTGAACATCATTTCCGGGCTCATTCGGCCGAGCGAAGGCCGGGTCCTGATCGACCATCGCGACGTGACCGCGCTGGCGCCCCGGGACCGCAACGTCGCTCAGGTTTTCCAGTTCCCGGTGATCTACGACACCATGACGGTGTTCGACAACCTCGCCTTTCCCTTGCGCAACCGTAAGGTGGACCGCAACGAGATTCGCTCGCGCGTCCACGAGGTCGCCGAGATGCTGGAACTGACGGCGGATCTCAAGCGTCGCGCCAGCGGCTTGACGGCGGACGTCAAGCAGAAGATTTCCCTTGGCCGGGGCCTGGTGCGCAAGGACGTCGCCGCCATCCTGTTCGACGAGCCCCTGACCGTCATCGACCCCCACCTCAAGTGGCTCTTGCGCCGCAAGCTCAAACAGATCCACCAACAGTTCAGCACCACCCTGATCTACGTCACCCATGACCAGAACGAGGCGCTG
The DNA here is from genome assembly GCA_022545545.1 of Pseudomonadota bacterium. Classification (GTDB taxonomy): domain Bacteria; phylum Pseudomonadota; class Alphaproteobacteria; order SMXQ01; family SMXQ01; genus JACZQV01. The sequence continues at coordinate 22,452 of JACZQV010000021.1, read as the reverse complement.
ACTTTCGCCGATCAGGTGGTGATCATGGACGAAGGCGAAGTGCTCCAGACCGGTTCGCCGCGAGAGCTCTTCGAAAACCCACGGCATATCTTCGTCGGGTATTTCATCGGCAGCCCGGGCATGAACCTCATGCCCTGCCGGATCGACGGCAATGCCGCCATCGTCGAAGGCGCGCCGATCGCGCTCGGTGAGGGTATCGCCGAGCGCGGACGGGCGGCGGGCGGCGAACTGGTGCTCGGCATCCGGCCCGAGTTCCTGCGCCTCAAGCCTTCCGCCGAGCAAGGGAACGTGCCGGTAAGCGTCCTTTTGGCCGAGAACCTCGGTGATTTCAAGATCGTGACGGTGAGCCTCGGCAAGCTCACGCTCAAGGTCAAGGTGCCGGAGGACCAGGAGGTGCCGGGCGAGTGGGCTTATCTGAATTTCCCGCCGGAGTGGACCAAGGTCTACGCCGACGGCCGGCTGGTCGAATAGGACGGGGGAGCGGCTCGAGTGAACAAGTGGCAAGACAACAGGGCCTGGTTCTTGGTCATGCCGCTGTTGTTGATCGTCGCGCTCTCGGCGATCATCCCGCTGATCATGGTCGTCAACACCTCGGTCCAGGACATCTTCGGGCCAGGAAACCGGGTCTTCGTCGGCACCGAGTGGTTCGAGGAGGTCCTGAGCGACCGGCGCCTGCACGACGCGCTGCGCCGTCAGCTGACCTTCTCCGGGCTGGTGCTGCTCATCGAGATCCCGCTCGGCGTCGCGATCGCGCTGGCGATGCCGAAGCGCGGCTGGGGGGTGTCGGTGTCACTCGTCGTGCTCGCCCTGCCGCTGGTCATCCCCTGGAACGTGATCGGGACCATCTGGATCATCTTCACACGCCCCGACATCGGCTTGCTGGGAGTCCTGGTCAACGGCCTCGGCATCCAGTTCGACCATACCGCCGCCGCTCTCGATGCCTGGGTCTCGGTGATGTTGATGGAAGTCTGGCATTGGACGCCGCTGGTCGCGCTGCTCGCCTATGCCGGACTCAGGGCGATTCCGGACGCCTATTACCAGGCGGCGCGGATCGACGGGGCGTCGGCCTGGGCCGTGTTCCGCCACATCCAGTTGCCGAAGATGCGCGGGGTGCTGATGATCGCCGTCCTGTTGCGCTTCATGGACAGCTTCCTGATCTACGCGGAGCCCTTCGTGCTCACCGGCGGCGGTCCCGGCAACTCGACCACCTTCCTGTCGACCTACCTGGTGAAGCTGGCGGTCGGGCAGTCCGCACCTGGCCCCGCGGCGGCCTTCTCGCTCATCTACTTCCTTATCGTGCTGCCGATCTGCTTGGTGTTCTACCAGGCGCTCCAGAACGTCGGCACCGGAGACAAGCGATGAGGCCGCGCAAGGGCACCATCGGGCTGATCCTGTATTTTCTGCTGCTGCTGCTGCCGATCTACTGGATGTTCAACATCTCGCTCAGGACCAACGCCGACATCCTGAACGAGTTCGCGCTGTACCCGGCGGACCCGACCTTCGCCAACTACATGAAGATTTTCACCGATCCGGCCTGGTATTCGGGCTACATCAACTCGATCGCCTACGTGGCGATGAACGTGCTGATCTCGCTGTCCGTCGCGCTACCCGCCGCCTACGCCTTCTCGCGCTACCGGTTCCTCGGCGACAAACACATGTTCTTCTGGCTGCTGGCCAACCGCATGGCGCCGCCGGCGGTCTTTCTGTTGCCCTTCTTACAGCTCTATTCCACCTTCGGCCTGATCGACACGCACATCGCGGTGGCGCTGGCGCACTGCCTGTTCACCGTGCCGCTGGCGGTGTGGATCCTGGAAGGCTTCATGTCCGGCGTGCCGCGCGAGATAGACGAGACCGCCTATCTCGACGGCTATGGGTTCCCCCGTTTCTTCCTGACCATCTTCGTGCCGCTGATCCGTTCCGGCATCGGGGTGACGGCCTTCTTCTGTTTCATGTTCTCGTGGGTCGAGCTGCTGCTGGCGCGCGCCCTGACGGATACGGTCGCGAAACCCATCGCCGCCACCATGACGCAGACGGTCGGCGCCACCGGCCTCGACTGGGGCCTGCTCGCCGCGGCCGGCGTGCTTACCATCGTTCCCGGTGCCTTGGTGATCTGGTTCGTGCGCGACTACATGGCCAAGGGCTTCGCGCTCGGCCGCGTGTGAAGCGGAGGACAACGCCCCCATGGAACCGGAATGGATGGCCTGGACATTGCCGACCGCGCTCTTTTTCATCGGCATCGCGATCATCCTGGCCGCCATGACCCTGTGGCAAGTCGCCTCGCCGACGGTCGAGCGGCGCGGCCCGCCGCCGATGGTGACGACCCGCGGCGACCGCCTGTTCATCGGCCTCTAGGGAAGCGCCTACATTCACCTGGACTGGAACGGACTGAACGATCTGAACCCGTGGTGGGCGCTGGCGAATCCGCCCTCTACATGATCGCGCTCATGCGCTGGGGATGACCGGCGCCGGGCGTGAAGACCGAAACCCTCATGCATCTTCCGGGCTCCAGGGTATATTTGGCGGTGACGGCGCTTAAGCCCAGCAAGGCGACGATAAGAAGAACGCCGGTGAACCGCGCCGGCGCTCCTGCCGCGAACCCGGCCGCCTTGGCGCGGGCGAAGAAATAGATCGGCAACAGGATGAAGACGAGAATGTAGTGCTTCCTGAATTGTGTCGCCCCGGAGCCTAAGATGATGGCCAAGTAGACCACCGTCATGATGATGAAGGAAAGGCCGAGGATGCGCATCCAGCGGTCGGGCGGCGTGGCCCCGGACAACGGACGGAACGCCGTGGCGAAGCCGAGCGGCAACAGGAGTGCCAGCGGGAAGAGGAAGTTGAGATAGCCGCTGGCGAACTTATCGAGACCGCGCAAGGCGGCCCCGAGGCGGTCTTGCCCGTCGGAAATGGCGAAGACGTCGCGCGTGAGCGCCGTCACGCTATCGGAGCCGTCGAGCATCGAGAGCAAATAGGGCGATACGATCGCCAGCGCGATCACGGCGCTTATCGATGCCTTGGCGTTCAACAGGTGTCCCCGCAGTTCCCTATCGGTCAGCGCCGCCGCCAGCAGCGCCAGGGCGAACAGCGCGAAGGTGTATTTGCTCAGCAACCCGAGGCCGAGGAATAGGCCGAAGACGGCATAGGAGACGGGGCGGCCATCGGCGTCGATGCGAAGGAGGGCGTAAAAAGTGGCGGCATACATGGCGGTGGCCAGCACCGTGTGGCTGTAATTCGTCACCGAGTCCCAGGCGACGAGCTTCACCGCCAGGGGGGAGAGCGCCGCCAGCATCGCCAGCGGCCCCTCGCCCAGCACCCGGCGGGCGGCCAGGTAAAGGAACAGGTACATGAGGAACATCGCCGCGAACTTCACCGCCGCCACCGACTGCATGGTGGCGCCAAACACCTGCTGGGCCCCGATCACCAGCCAGGTATAGAGTGGCGGGTTGCGGGTCCCGTATCCCCACTCCAGGGAGGTCGAGAGATCGAGTTGCACCACGTCGTCGCCGCTAGCGCAGGGCAGCAGGTAGCCGCGAAGGGCGAACTGCAGGACGATGTAGGCGGTAAGGAAGGCGATGAAGCCACGCGGTGTCGCGAGCGCCCGGCCGATGCGGTCGAGCGCCGCATCGAGCGCCATCGATTTCGCTCCTAACGGCACTTCCCGGCTCCCCCCGGTATCACGATGAAACCCAACCGGATGATACGCTTCGGCCCATTGACCATCGGCCTGGCGATGGTTTGCATCGGTGTCAGCGCCTTCGCCTCGACATCGAACCGGCGCCCAGCCAGCGCGATCACGCCTTCGCGGACGCTCGGGTCATCGACATCGTCCCAGATGAGCAGACACTGACCCGCATCGACATTGGGCGGCGGATCGGCGAGGTCGAGGAGCTTGAGATCGACGATCCGGGCGTCGGGGAAAAACGGCCTCAAAATACCGCCGTTCTTGTATCTGGAGAAGTGGGAGACGATGGTGCCGCGCTCGAACCCGGCGCGGCGAATGTCCTCGGCGAACGCCGGGTAAGGAATGTGGAGGGGACACTTGCGGCACCACAGGGGCTCGAACCAGAACTTCGCCAGCAGCAAGAGCGGCACGATGGCGCCAAGCAGCATCAGCACCGCTCCGAACCGGTTGAGCGCCCGTTCCCCGGCGCCAATCCCCTGGACCCGGGCGAAGAAGTAAATGGGAAAGAGTATGAACACATAGAGGTAACGGAACTGGAACCGCGACGCTCCGAAGGCGAGCACACCGATGAGGATCACCGCCGTCATCAGCAAAAGCGAAATGCCGAGCACCGGGCGCCACCGGTCAGACGGCACGGCGCCGGCGCGAAGCGGCGTGAACGCCCGCCAGAAGAAGAGCGCCAACAGAAAGATCAGCGGCATGAGGAAATCGAGATAGGCCTTGGCGACGCTGATCAGGCCGAGACCGGCCGCCCCCAGGCGGTCCTTTTCCGGCGAGATCTGGAACTTGTAGTCGATGAGACCCTGCAATTCCCCTGAATGGGCGATGAACCACGCCAAAGGAGGCAGCGCGATGGCGAGGGCGATGGCGAGGCTCAGGAGGATCCGCCGGTCGCCGAGCCGGGCGCGCAAGCCGGGCTCGGTCATCATGGCGACGATCAACGCGATGACGAACAGGAGATAGTTGTATTTCGCGATCAGGCCGAGCCCGGTAATGACCCCGAATATGACGTAGGAGGCAAGATCGCCGCGCTTCTCGAGGCGCAGGAGCGCATAAAATGTCACCACGCACATGGTGAGGACCAGCACCGAATGGCTGTATTTCCAGGCCAGGATCCAGGCGACGGAATAGAGCGCCACCGGGCTGAGCGCCGCCAGGGCGGCCAGGCGGTCGTCCTTGAGGATCTCCCGCGCCGCGCGGTAGAGAAACAGATAGGCGAGGAGAAGCAGGGCGAACTTGACGGCCTCGACGGAAAGCAGCGAAACACCGAACAGCTGTTGCGCCGCGATCACCAGCCAGGACATCAGCGGCGGGTTCTTGAGCTCATACCCCCAGGCGAAATACTGCGAATGGAGCAGCAACTCGGCGGTATCGTCGCTCGAGCCGGGGAACGGGACGGCCCGGGCGAGAAAGACGGCGCCGATATAGAGACCGACGAAGATATAAAATCCGCGTGGAGTGGCGACGATCCGCCCCATGCGGTCGGTTAACGCGTCGATCATACCGTCCTTTCCCGTCCCTTGGCGGGCCCGGGCGCGCCGAGAGAACCCGCAAGGCCCTCAGATGTATCATCCTTCTATGATCGTGGGTATTAACATGCGAAAATTCCCGGTAACGGAATTCACGTGAAACAATCGCGACGGCGGGAAACGGGATGCCACGGGACGGATACATTCTTGCCATCGACCAGGGCACCACCAGCACCCGGGCGATCTTGTTCGACGCCCAGGGCCGGCCGGCGGGATCGGCCCGGCGTGAACTCCCCCAGATATTCCCCCGGGACGGTTGGGTCGAGCACGACCCCGAGGAGATCTGGCGGGCAACGCTTGGGGTTTGCCGCAAGGTCCTCGCCGAGACCGGGCACGGGGCCGGCGAGATCGCGGCCATCGGCATCACCAACCAGCGCGAGACCACCATCCTCTGGGAGCGCGCCACCGGCCGGCCCATATATAACGCCATCGTCTGGCAGGACCGGCGCACCGCCGATCTCTGCCGGCGATTGTCCGATGACGGCCACGCGGATTTGGTGGCGGCGCGCACCGGGCTGGTGATCGACCCCTACTTCTCGGCCACCAAGATCGCCTGGCTTCTCGATAACGTCGAAGGCGCGCGCCAAGCGGCGGCGGGCGGAGAGATCCTGTTCGGCACGGTGGACAGTTTCTTGCTGTGGCGCCTTACGGGCGGGAAGGTGCATGCCACCGACGCCACCAACGCCTCGCGCACCATGGTGTTCAACATCCACACCCAGGACTGGGACGACGAGCTGCTCGAGCTTTTGTCGATCCCCCGCGCCATGCTGCCCGATGTGCTGGACAACAGCGCCGGGTTCGGCGAGACGGAGAAGGATTTGTTCGCCGGCGCCATCCCCATAACCGGCATGGCCGGCGACCAACAGGCGGCCACCGTCGGCCAGGCCTGCTTCGCGCCCGGCATGATCAAGGGCACCTACGGCACCGGCGCCTTCATTCTGCTCAACACCGGGGCCCGGCCGGTGGCATCGAAACACAAGCTGTTGACGACGATCGCTTATCGCCTGCGCGGCGAGACCACCTACGCCGTCGAAGGCAGCCTGTTCATCGCCGGCGCCGCGGTCCAATGGCTGCGCGACGGGCTCAGGCTCATCGACACGGCGGGCGCCACCGAGGCCATCGCCCGTGGCATCGCCGACACCGGCGGGGTCTATCTGGTCCCCGCCTTCACCGGCCTCGGCGCGCCGTATTGGGATCCGGCGGCGCGCGGCGCCATCGTCGGGCTTACCCGCGCCACCGGCGTCGCCGAGATCGTCCGCGCGGCGTTGGAAGCCGTTTGCTATCAGACCCGGGACCTGATGCGGGCCATGGAGGACGACGGCGCCGCGCCGCCGACGGCGCTCCGCGTCGATGGCGGCATGGTGGCCAACGACTGGCTGATGCAGTTTCTCGCCGACATTCTCGAGGTGCCGGTGGAGCGGCCGGTGATCACCGAGACCACCGCCTTGGGCGCCGCCTATCTCGCCGGGCTCGAGGCCGGGTTGTACCCCTCGATCGAGGAGATCTCCGGCCACTGGAAACGGGAGCGCCGATTCGAACCCGCCCTTGGGCCGGATCGGCGCCAGCGGCTCTATTCCGGCTGGCTCGAAGCGGTCGGCCGGGTGCGTTCCTAACGCCGTTTGCCGCCGCCGGGGCGGCGGAAGGGTCGAGGGGCGGGATCAAGTGATGCGCTGGCGCACCGCCGCGGAGACGAACTCGCTGAAAACCACGACGACGAAAATCGAGATCAGTATGATCCCGACTTCGCGCCAGGCAAACAGGTTGATCGAAGAGTAGAGTATGATGCCGATGCCGCCGGCGCCGACGAAACCCAGCACCGTCGATTCGCGGATGTTGATGTCCCAGCGGTAGATCACCGTGCCCCAGATGATCGGTAGCACCTGGGGCAGCACGCCGATCCACAGCACCTGCAGGCGCGAGGCGCCGGTGGCCTCGATCGCCTCGACCGTGCCCACGTCGACCTCCTCGATCGCCTCGGCGATCAGCTTGCCGAGGAAACCGATCGAACGCGCGGTGATGGCCCAGATGCCGGCCACCGGGCCGGGGCCGAAGATGGCGACGAACACCAGCCCCCAGACCACCGTGTTGACCGAGCGCGAGGTCACCAGGATGAACCGGCCGATGAGCCATGTCAGATCGTTGTAGGTGGTGTTGCGCGCCGAGAGGAAGGCGATCGGGAAGGCGATGATGAAAGTGAAGGCGGTGCCAAGCGTGGCGATGTGGATGGTCTCGATCAAGGGATCGAGCACTTCCTCGATGAACGCCCAGTCCGGCGGGAACATGCGCACCAACAGGTCCCCCGCCTGCACGTGCGCGTCGAGAAAGTAGAGCCAGGGAATCTCGAGCTGACGCACCGACCACAGGGCGACGAACACGATGCCGACATACCAGGCGTAACGAACCAGCGTCTGGCGCGGGCTGAAGCGGCACCAGACCTCTGGATGGCGCCGCGCGTGCTCTTCGACCGTCATCGCAGCCGGCCCCTGATCCAGGCGCTGAAGAACTCGCCGATGAACACCAGGGCGACGATGGAGATCAGGATCGCCAGGCTGAAGTCGTAGTCGTAACGGTTGAACGATGCCTGCAGCACCTGGCCGATGCCGCCGGCGCCAACGATGCCGACGACGGTGGAATGACGGATGTTGGCGTCGAGCCTGTAGATCGAGACGCCGAGATAGCGCGGCAGGATTTGCGGCGTGATCGCATAGACCAGGAGCTTCGGGAAACTCGCGCCCGTCGCGCGGATCGCCTCCAGGGACCCGGGCGGCATGTTCTCGATGTCCTCGGCCAGCATCTTGGCGATAAAGCTGAGACTGGCGACGAACAGGGTCAGCACGCCGGCGAGCGGGCCGAAACCGAACACCTTGACGAAGATGATGGCGACGATGACCTCGTGCAAGGTGCGGGTGATGACGATGATGCCGCGCGCCAACAGGTAGACCGGCCGCGGCGCCAGGTTGCGCGCGGCGCAAAGGCCGACCGGCACCGCCAGCGCCATGCCGAAGAAGCTCGCCACCAAAGCCATCTGAACGCTCTCCCCGACGCCCTTCAGCAGCAGCTCCCAGCGGGAAAAGTCGGGCGGGAACATGCGGGAGAACAGGTCGGCCGCGCGGGGGAAGCCCCGGCCGACCCGCGGCCAGTCGACCTCGATGGTGCCAAACGACCACAACAGGTAAAGCACCACCAGCGCGACGAGGCCGCGCCGCGCCGCCGGGTTGCCGATCAGGCCAGGAGGCTTCCAGGCGGTCGGATAAACGGCCGGGGAGCTCATCCCACCGCCGCCTCGCTTTCCATATCGCCGCGCCGGCGCGGGGGCTTCCTGCCTTCGTCCTCATCCTCGCCCCGCGCGACGGTGGTGCTCCAGTCTTCCTCGCCGTAGATCTCGGTCAGCACCTTCTCGTCGAGCCCGTTGGGGGCGCCGTCGAACACCACCTTGCCGGCGCGCAGGCCGATGACGCGATCGGCGAAGGATTGCGCCAGCACCACGTCGTGGATGTTGAGGAGCGCCGGCGTGCCACGCTCTTGCGCCAACCCGACGATGATCCGCATGATCTGCCGCGAGGTCTTGGGATCGAGGCTCGCCGTCGGCTCGTCGACGAGGAGCAGCTCGGGCTGCTGCATCAGCGCCCGGGCGATGCCGACGCGCTGGCGTTCACCGCCCGACAACGCATCGGCGCGCGTGTTCTCGTACCCCGTGAGGCCGACCCGGTCGAGCAGCCCGTAGGCCATCCGGATATCCTCCGGCGGGTAGCGGCGGCGGTAGGTGCGCCAGAAGCCGACATAGCCGAGCCGCCCGGACAGCAGGTTCTCCATCACCGTCAGCCGTTCCACCAGATTGTACTCCTGGAAGATCATGCCCATGCGGCGGCGCGCACGGCGCAACTCGCGGCGACTCAATTTCGTGATGTCGGTTCCGTCCAGCACCACCGACCCCGAGGTCGGCTCGACGAGACGATTGACGCAGCGGATCAGCGTCGACTTGCCGGCGCCCGACGGACCGATGATGGCGACGACTTGAGGCAGGTCCACCGTCAGGCTGACGCCGTTCAACGCCCGCTGACCGGTGGGGTAACGCTTGAAGAGGTCGGTGATGGTCAGCATCGCTGGGATAATACGACGGGCCGCGGCCGTTTGCTAGGAACGGCCGCGACCGCGCGCATGTTCTATCGCTTCAACCCTTACTTTTTCTTTTTCTTTTTCTTCTTTTTCTTCTTGATCTTCAGCCCCTTCAGGGCGGCGTCGGTGTATTTGACGCCGTTTTCCTTCTGGATCAGGCGAATCGGCTTCCAGTGTTCCTTGAAGTTGATGGCAACGAAGCCGTCCCTGGGTTTGAACTCCTTGTAGAGGGCCGTCCCCTTCCAATCGAAAGTGAGGAACGCGTCGATCACTTTCTTCTGAAGGTCCGGGTGCAGGTTGTACGCCAAACCGTAGGACGTGGTCGGAAACAGCTGCGATTGCCAAATGACACGCAGGTCGTTCTTGTTGACCACGCCCTTGTTGTGCATGCGGTCGAGCACGCTCGAGGCGATCGGCGCGGCGTCGTAGTCCTTGTTGGCGACGCCCATGATCGAGTTGTCGTGCTTTCCGGAGTAGATCACCTTGTAATCCTTGTCCGGCACCACGCCCATGTCCTTGAAGAAAGCGCGCGGCGCCTGGTTCCCCGAGTTCGAGGACGGCGTCACGTGGGCGACCTTGCGGCCCTTGAGGTCCGAGACCTTCTTGATGTCGCTGTCCTTGTGGGTGATCAATTGCAGTCTGTAGCCGAAGATTTTGCCGGCCTTGCCCATGATCGCGAACGGTACGTAACCGGCGAGGTTGACGCCGAACACGGTTGGGCCCGTGGAAATGCCGGCCACATGCAGGCGGCCGGAGCGCATCGCCTCGACCTGCGCCGCGTAGGACTCGGCGCCGTACCACTTGACCTTCTTGCCGGTCTTCTTGGCGAGATAATCCAAGAATTCGGTGAAGACGTTTTCATAGACCGAGGGGTCCTCGACCGGGGTGTAGGAGAAGATCAAGGTGTCCGGATCAATCCACTTGCTCGGATCGGTTGGCGTGTCGGCGACCAGGTCGCCGTTGTCGTCGCAAAAGCGGACATCGAGGTTACCGCGGTTCTTGCATGCCTGAGCGGCGGCTGGGCCGATGGAGCCGAGCACGAGCATCAGGGCGGCAAAGGCCGCTGTTCCGGCGAGGAACGAGCGGCGTAGCCAAGGTGTTGAAAGCATTATTTCCTCCCAATTTCACGGGGGCGCCGGGATCGATTTAGCGCGCCGGCACAAGCCGGCTCGCGGCACCGGGGCCCGAGATCGCGACCGAGCGTATCGTTCGCCACCCATGATTCTACCGCGCCGTGAGGCGAGTCAAGGGCGGATTCCGCATTTCTCCTAGCCCGGACGCCTGCGTATCCGCCAACCCGGTGCTGCGGTCCACGACCGGCGGGCCCTTGTCAGCAGACCGAACACTCCCAATCGGGACAAAACCCGAACAATCAGCCACTTTCAGCCGATTCGGCGCGGCCACCGGGGCGTTCAAAGTCAACGAACCGTTAACGGACCATGAGTTACTATGCCCCATCGGGCACCGGTCCGGCTGAAGGGGAAAGCCGCCGGCAGGAGAAAGAACATATGAACGGCATCAAGTGCTATCTGTCCCGCGAGGAAGTCAGGAAGATCCTCAGCGAGGCGATCGTCAAACGTCTCGAGCCCGAGCGCCTGCTCGGCCCGTTCACCCAGGAGACGACCCTGTTCGACGACGGCCGGGTGGAAGTCACCTTCTGCGGCGCCGAATCGGCAACGGAAAGCGGCGGCGAAAAGGACGGCCAACAGTAACCAGGCGCCAAGCCGCCGCGGGCCGAAGCGCGAGCCAAGCCCCTCCGCCGCGCCGTCGTTAGGCGACGTGGCCCGAAACCGGCCCGAAACCCGCTCTAGAAAATCGAGATCGCGATCCGCCGAAGTTTGCCCGGCGCCGGCGGGCGTGGCGTTCACTCCAGATAGCGGCGGATGGCCTTTATCGCCTCCTTGCTATCCCACTCGGCGGGACCGGCGAGCCTGCCGATCTCCCGTCCCTGCCGATCGATCAGCAGGGTCGTCGGAATCCCCACTATTCCTAGGTCACGCTTCACCCTGAGGGTCTTATCGACATAGATGCCAAGGGAGTCGAGCTTCAAGGCCCGGTAGAATTTCTCGACCACGGGTATGCCGCCGATATCGATCGACAGCACGACGACCTCGAAGCGCGGCCCGCCGAGCTTGGCCTGGAGCCGGTCGAGCGTCGGCATCTCCCTGAGACAGGGGATGCACCAGGTGGCCCAGATATTGAGGAGTATCACCTTGCCGCGAAAATCGGCGAGGGTCAGCGGGCGTCCCTCGCCGTCGACGAACCGGAGCTCGGGCAACGGCCGGGGTGGGTCCAGGAGATCGAAGGGAAATTCCAATGGTTCCGGCGGCGGTGTCTGCACCGCCGGGATCGGCGCGGCATTGGCGCCGCCCGCCGACGCCCTCTCCGCCGTCGGCGCAAGGTTGTTCTCCCCCGGCGTCTCAAGCCCGATTTGGTATGGCACGACGGCCAGCGCCAAAACTATCCCTATCGCCATCGCCGTAAGCGAGGTCATTTTCATCACCCTGTTTTGTATCAGGCTATCGAACAGATGTCATTTGGCACGCCTGGGGCGGGCGGCGGGCGTTCGAGCACTCGGGCACACTCTCGAACTTCATCCGTCGAATTCCTTGCAGCATCTCCGTCCGATTCATCCACGCCTCCTCGCCGGGAAGACAGTGAACGTAGCCGACAGATCGTGCGCGACTTAGCTATTTAATCCAGTCATATAGCGTACTAATGACACCGGCGCTTCCCGGCCTTGACCTATCTCTTACCGCACTTAGTATGGGCATTCTATCCGCCCGCAATCGTTGGAATGATTGAGTGTTGAGAGCGACTCTCGCCTTCGCCTACTACAAGTTGAGGACCCGCCCGGAATTCTTCATTTCCGGGTTTTTCCTGGTGGCGCTGTCGTTTCTGGTGCTCACGCCTCTGGTCGAAATCATCCGCGATGCACTGACCTACCAGAGCTACGACCTGGCCTACCGCCCGGCGGCGGAAGAAGGTGCGTTCACGACCTTTCACCTCGAGCGGGTCTTCACCGGGCGTTTGTCCAAGGCGCTATTTGTCAAGCCCATGATCAACAGCTTGATGATCGGCGCCGGGGTCACGGTGCTCGGCGTCATCATCGGCTCGATCCTGGCCTTTCTTTTGGTGCGCACCGACATTGCCTTCCGGCCCTTCTTCGGATCGCTCGTGGTGGTCCCTTATATGATGCCGTCCTGGGTTATGGCCCTGGCCTGGCTGGTGCTGTTCAAGAACGACAGGATCGGCGGCGCCGAAGGCATGGTCACCTATTTCTTCGGCATCCAGCCGCCCGATTGGATTTCCTACGGCATTGTTCCCATCGTCATCTGCCTGGCGCTGCATTACTACGCTTTCGCCTTTCTGCTCGTGTCGGGGGCATTGATGACCGTCGATTCCGAACTCGAGGAAGCGGGCGCCGTCGCCGGGATGGCACGGTGGCAGCGGATGATCCGCATCACCATGCCGCTGCTTCTGCCGGCATTGGGTTCCGCCGTGGTCCTCACGTTTATCCGCTCTCTCGGCACCTTCGGCACGCCGGCGCTGCTCGGGCTTCCGGTTCGTTTTTTCACCCTTTCCACCCAGATTTTCAACTCGCTCAACGCCCGCAACAGTGGCGACGGCTTCGTCCTCGCCCTGGTCCTGGTGGTGATGGCCGCGGCGTTCATTTACGCCAACACCCGCATCGTGGGCGTCCGCAAGAGCTTCGTCACCCTGACCGGCAAGGGATTCCGCCAGCGTCCGATCCCGTTGGGCGCATGGCGGTGGCCGCTCACCGTGCTCGTCGGCCTGTTCATCGCCTCGACCATATTCCTGCCCATGATCCTGCTGTTATGGGAATCCCTGGTGTTTACCCCCGGCGACTACAGTTTTAACAATATGACCACCTATTTCTGGATCGGCAGCGGAGGTGAAATCGACCTCGCCCATGGCGAGGCGGGGTTGTTCATCAACGATCGTTTTCTCTCAGCGCTTTGGAACAGCGTTCGTCTCGGGTTTTCGGCCGCGGGCGTCAATGGGTTGCTGGGGTTGCTGGTGGGGTACGCCATCGTGCGTACACGCGGGACTGCGATGTCCCGAGGCCTCGAATCGATCGCCTTCGCCCCATATATCTTCCCCTCCATCGCGCTCGGCGCCATCTACATTGGCATGTTTTCCACCTCCTACGGGCCGATCCCGGCGCTGTACGGCACATTCTTTCTCTTGATCCTGATCACCGTGGTCAAGAACCTGCCCTTCACCTCGCGAACCGGCATCGCCGCCATGCACCAGATCGACAAATCCCTCGAGGAGGCCGCCCGGGCGCAGGGTATCGGCTGGTTTAGGCGCATGTCCAAGATCATCGTGCCGCTGTCGACCAGCGGCATCATGGCCGGTATGTTGTTGACCTTCATCACCGCCATGCGCGAGCTGTCGCTGATCATCCTGTTGGTTACTCCCTCGACCCAGGTGCTTGCCGGCCTCATCTTCGGGTTCAACGATCAAGATCAGACCCAACATGCTGCCGCGGCGACCTTAGTCTTGGTATTAATCGTTATTGCCGTTAACATCCTGGTACGTCGTGTGTTCGGCGCGGCGAGCCTCATGGGATTGCGCCAAACCTGACGATAGCGCCCAAGATATCGGCAAAATCCATAGGCTGAAAACCGAAAGGGAGGACGTCATGAAACACTTTCAATACGGGTTAAGCGCCGCTCTGGTCGCCGGGTTAATGGCGGTCGGGCCGGTGTCGGCGGAACCGATTACGCCGGAAATGGATGCTTGGATGAAGGCGGCCAAACTTGGCCCCTATGACAAAGGCAAGGAAGATTGGGCCGCGATCGTCGCCAAGGCGAAGAAGGAGGGTGAGGTCGTGGTTTATTCCTCGTCCTCGCGTATCGCCAAGATCGCCAAGTCGTTCAACGCCTTGTACCCGGAAATCAAGCTCAAGGGCTTCGATCTGGGCTCGGCCAAGACCGTGGAGAAGGCGGTCCGCGAGATGGAAGCCAAGGTCTACAACGTCGACGTCATATTCACCGGTGGCGCCGGAGCGATGATCAACGAGATGTTGAACAAGAACCGGCTCATCAACTACGTTCCCGATGCCTACGAAGATCGAATCCCGAAGGCGTTCAAACATCCGTTGCTGGTCACCAGGATCGAAGGGATGGTGTTCCTGTACAATGCCGAAGCCTACCCGGACGCGCCGCCGGTCAAGAACATCTGGGAACTCACCCTGCCCAAATTCAAGGGCAGGATCGCCATCAAGAATCCCTTGGCGTCTTTGTCCACGCTGATGAGCGTCGGCGTCTTCGTCCAACACGGCGACGAGATGGCGGCCGCCTACAAGCGCCTCACGGGCAAGGAGATTAAACTGGGCCCGGGCGTCCCCAACGCCGGCTACGAGTTCTGGCGGCGGTTCTTGAAAAACGGCGCCGTGATCTTCAAATCCGGATCGAAATTGGCCCGGGCGTCCGGCAAGAAGGGGCAGAAGAAACCCCTGATCTCGTTTACCCAGATGGGCAAGATTGTCCGCAACGAAAGCAAGGGCTTAGTCAATAGGATTTTGAAGGACCTCGATCCGGTGCCCATGGCAATCTACCCGACCTATGGGGCCATCGCCCGCCAGGCGCCTCACCCCAATGCCGCCAAGGTCCTCATCGCCTATCTTCTGGGCAGCACCAAGGTCACCAAGGACACCAAACTCGAAAAGCCGTACTCCAAGGGCAAGAGCCTCGAACTGCTGCAAGGGTTCGCACCCTATCATGAGCCCGGCACGGTAAGCGCGCGAACAGACGTGCCCTATGCCGAGGGTGGTGAACTCTGGGAGACGATGAAGGGCTGGATTTCGGATCCCGACTACATTTGGAAGGAAGCGCCCAAGATCCGGGACTTCTGGACCGTGGAATCCGCGAGTTAGCCGTCGAATCGAGCGGTCGGCTCATGGAAGACATTCGGCTCACCGGGGTCCGCAAGACATACGGCAAGGAAGTTGCCGTGGAAAACATGGACCTCCTGGTGGAGCCAGGGGATTTTCTCACGATTCTCGGTCCCTCGGGGTGCGGCAAGACGACCACGCTTCGTCTTATCGCCGGCCTCGAAGAGCCCGATCGTGGGGAAATCCACCTGGCCGATAGGTTGGTCTTCTCGCGTGAACAGGGCGTGATCGTACCGCCGGAAAATCGCAATCTCGGATTGATCTTCCAGAGCTACGCCCTGTGGCCGCACATGACCGTGCGGCGCAACATCACTTTGGGGCTTGAGCATGCCCGGCTGCCTCGCGAAAAAATTGACCGACGGCTCCAACAGGCATTGGAAAAGGTGCAGCTCGAGGAATTACGGGACCGCTACCCGTCAGAACTGTCCGGTGGACAGCAGCAGCGGGTGGCGGTCGCCCGGCTCATCGCCATGGCGCCGACGATCCTGTTGATGGATGAGCCATTGTCCAATCTCGACGCCATGCTGCGGGTCGACATGCGGGGCGAACTCAGGCGGCTGCACAAGGACCTCGAGGCCACCACCGTATACGTCACCCACGACCAGGTTGAGGCGCTGACGCTCTCGGACACGGTGGTGGTCATGGACAAGGCGGTGGTTCAGCAACAGGCCTCGCCCTATGACATTTACCATCGGCCGGCATCGCTCTTTGTCGCCGAGTTCGTCGGCAACCCCAGGATCAACCGATTGGATGGCATGGTCCGCGGGGGGAATGGCGAAACCACGGTCGATTTCGGCGATGTTTCGGTGCCCTTCGATGCTAACTTAAATGTCAGGAATGGATCTGTCGTCGCCACCTTGCGGCCGGAGGCCATCCAGCTTTCGAAGACCGAGAAGGAAGGTTGGCTGAAGGTTCGCATCGACGCGGTCCAGCCCACCGGATCGGAGACGGTAATCAAGACATCCTCGGACCGACTAAAGCTTACCGTGCTCCAGCCGGGTTTCTTCCAGATGGCAACGGACGAGCCCCTGTGGCTCCGCTTCGAGGCCGAGTCCCTGAATTTCTTCGATTCCGAAACCGGCAAGAATCTCGCCGCGTAGACGCGCCTTCCGCGACGGACTCCAATAAGACGATCAGCTTATCGGGAACAGCGGCCGCCCGCTGACCCGCACCTCTTCCAAAATGGCGTAAGCAAGCTCCATCATCGCCGGTGTCGGCAACCTTTCGTACTCTTCGGGAGCCATACCGCGTTGCTCCCGCACATAGTCGAGGGTTTGCTCAAAGCTGGGCCATTTTTCGGGGTGCTTTCCATGCAGATACAGGGCCGCGACAATGACCGACCGGCTGCGGCCCGCACGGCAGTGAATCAAGAGGTTGCCCGGCTTGTGCGGAGGGTGGCTCGCTTTCGTCGGGCTGTCCTGGTGCAACAAACCTTCCACCGTATGGCACGCCGCAAGCAACAGGCTGGGGAGATTTCCGGGGCCGTCTATCATGCCGACTTTCGCCATGCGGATCGGTGAGTGGCCGAACATGAGAACTTTTCCACCGGGATGAGAATCAATCGGTTCGCCGACGTAGTTGATGTCGAGATTAACCGCGGTGTTGAGCACCGATGTGATGTCGTGAGCCCGCAACAGGTCGATGTCGCCGGCGGCGATTTTGTCACCGATGTACAGATCCACGGATCGTTTGCCCAACCCCCCGGTGACAAAACTCATGGGGTCGAGCCCGTAATCCTCATCCAATCCGGCAAGTCCATCGTTCATGTTTTTCGGTTCCGATTAAGGCGATAGCGACAATATCAGCGTTGGAAAGTCAGCACTAGGAAAACACGTTTCTGCGTCTGGCGCCATCATCGGCACCGCACCCCTTGGCGCCGGGGCGCTGTTTCATCGGGTACAATAAGCACCCCCGCCGGGGCCAGGCGCTCATCAACCTATTCCAAAGCAGGGAGAGAGACCGATGTCGAGATTGACCAAAACGCTCATACCTTTGGTGGCTCTCGCCGTTCTCTCGGCGGGCCTTGTCTCCGAGCGTCCGGTTCATGGGGCGGAAGCGTTCGAGTTCGTGGCGCTTGGCGACATGCCCTATGAGCTTCCGGATGACTACGCCCGCTTCGACCGCCTCATCGCCGCCATCAACACCATTATGCCGGCGTTCTCCATCCACCTCGGCGATACCAAGGCCGGCAGCACCCCTTGCGGCGACGAGGCGCTCGAGAAGGTCAAGGACCAGTTCATGACCTTCGCCGGGCCCCTGATCTATACCCCGGGCGACAACGAGTGGACCGACTGCCACCGCAAGAAGGCGGGCGAGTACGATCCGCGCGAACGCCTGGCGTTCGTCCGCAAATTGCATTTCAGCGAGGCCAAGAGCCTGGGCGGGAAACCCATGCCGCTCACGCGTCAGAGCGACGTCGGCAAGTACAAGGACATGGTGGAGAATGCCCGCTGGGTCCATGGCTCCATCCTGTTCGCCACCGTCCATGTGGTCGGCAGCAACAACGGCTTCGGGCGCGATACTGCCGCGGACAAAGAGTACCTCGGGCGCAACGAGGCCAACATCGCCTGGATCAAGGAGACCTTCACCATCGCCAAGCGCGAGAACCGGGACGCGGTGGTGTTCGCGTTTCAGGCCAACCCGAATTTCGACGAAAGACACGGCGGCGACAGCGGCTTTGGCGATACGCTCAGGGCCTTCGTCGAGGGGGCGAAGGCGTTCGCCAAGACGGTGCTGCTGGTCCAGGGCGACAGTCACGAATTCATCGTCGACCAGCCGCTCAAGACCGAATTGGACGACGGCGAAAGGCTGGAGAACGTCTATCGGCTGCAGGTGATGGGGTCGCGCGAGGTTCAGGCCGTCAGGGTCGGGATCCACCCGGGAGACCCGGTGATGTTCTCCTTCCGGCCGCTGATCGTGAAGGAAAATATCAATCCGCTCGAAGAGTGAGCGGCCGGTCATAGGCCGGCGAAGCGCCCGTGGCGCCTAGCGCCGATACGGCGAGCGTCAGGCGCTCTTTCGCTCGCGGGCTTCCGCCTGTTCCGGCGCGTAGACGACGTGCGCCCGGCCCTCGAAGGCGGTCACCATGCGGCGCGCCATCTCGTTGAACAGCGGGGCGATGAGGCGCTCGAAGATGCGCGATTGGAACTGGAAATCGACGAAGAAATCGATCTCGCAGCTGCCCCCATCGGCGGGCCTGAAGACCCAGTGGTTCTGCAGGTATTTGAGCGGCCCGTCGACATAGAAGACATCGATGCGCCACACTCCGGGTTCCCCGCCGCCCGGTCGCGTATCGCCCGCGCCGGGCGCCGTCATCGTCACCCTGGAGGTGAAGCTGTCGCGGATCATGCGATAGCCGATCACCATGTCGGCATGGAGCACGTCGCCCTCGCGGTCGCGCACCCTGGCCGCCGCGCACCACGGCAGGAACGCAGGATACGCCTCGATATCGGCGACGAGATCGAAGAGCTGCTCGGGGCTGAAGGGAAGGACGCGTTTTTCCGCGTGGACCGGCATTGCGTTCTTTATCCGCCGGCGAGCAACCGCCGCCGGGCCTCGCGGAGGCGTTCGAAATCGTCCCCCGCGTGATACGACGACCGGGTGAGCGGCGAGGCCGAAACCATCAAGAAGCCCTTGGCAAACGCCTTCTCCCGGTAGTCGTCGAACTCCTCGGGCGTGACGTAGCGGTCGACGGCGATGTGGCGCGCCGTCGGGCGCAGATACTGGCCGATGGTGAGGAAATCGACGTCCATGGCGCGGAGATCGTCCATCACCTCGTGCACTTCCGCCGTTTCCTCGCCGAGCCCCGCCATCAGGCCCGACTTGGTGAACATGGCGGGATCGAGCTGCTTGACCCGGCCAAGGAGGCTCAGCGAGTGGTCATAGCGCGCGCCGGGACGCACCGGGCGATAGAGCCTCGGCACGGTCTCGAGGTTATGGTTGAAGACATCGGGGCCGGCCTCGACCACGGTCTCGACGGCGCCGTCTTTCCTCAGGAAATCGGGGGTCAGCACCTCGATCGTGGTCCCGGGCGAGGTTTCGCGGATGCGCGTGATGCAGCGGGCGAACTGGGCGGCGCCGCCGTCATCCAGGTCGTCGCGGTCGACCGAGGTGATGACGACATGGCCGAGGCCCAACTCCGCCACCGCCTCGGCCAGATGGTCCGGCTCATGCGGATCGAGGAGATCGGGCCGGCCCGTGGCGACGTTGCAGAAAGAGCAGGCCCGGGTGCAGACGCTGCCCAATATCATCACCGTCGCGTGTCCCTGCGCCCAGCATTCGCCGATATTGGGGCAGGCCGCTTCCTCGCAGACGGTGTTGAGGCCGAGACGGCGCATCAACAATCTGGTGTCGTGATAGGCCGCCGAAGTCGGCGCCTTGACCCTAAGCCATCGGGGCTTCGGCGACCCCCCCGGCGGACGGCGAATGTCGAGCACCTCACTCATTCGAACTCTGTTCCTTTGCCATCATCCCGCCTTGGAGCCCTAGAAATGGATAACCCGGCCATAGGCGTCAAGGACCGATTCATGGATGGTCTCGGACAGGGTCGGGTGGGGAAAGATGGTTGCCATCAACTCGGCCTCGGTGGTCTCCAGCGTTCTGGCGATGGCGAAGCCGTGGATCAACTCGGTCACCTCGGCGCCGATCATATGGGCGCCGAGCAGGGCGCCTGTCTTGGCGTCGAACAGGGTCTTGACCAGACCCTCGGGCTCGCCAAGGGCGATCGCCTTGCCGTTGCCGGCATAGGGAAAGCGGCCGATCTTGACCTCGATGCCCTTCTCCTTCGCCGCCTTCTCGGTCAGGCCGACGCTCGCCACCTGGGGCCGGCAGTAGGTGCAGGCGGGCACGTCACCGGCGTTAAGGGGATGGACGTCGTCGAGCCCGACGATGCGCTCGACGCACATCACCCCTTCGTGGCTCGCCTTATGGGCCAGCCACGGCGGCCCCACCAGATCGCCGATGGCGTAGACCCCCGGCTCGCCGGTCTCGCACCACTGGTCGATGACGACATGGCTGTCCTCGACCTTGACCCTGGTGTTCTCGAGGCCGAGGTCCTCGAAATTGCCGACGATGCCGACGGCGAGGATCACCCGCTCCACCGTGATGTCCCGGGACTTGCCGCCGAGATCCACCGTCGCCTTGACGTTGTTCCTGGTGGTTTTCAGGTCCGTCACCTTGGCCGAGAGGTGGATGGTGATGCCCTGTTTTTCGAAGGCCTTGTGGGCGAAGGCGGAGATCTCCTCGTCCTCCACCGGCAGCACGCGGTCCAGCGCCTCGACCACCGTCACCTCGGCGCCGAGGTCGCGATAGAAGCTCGCGAACTCCATGCCGATGGCGCCCGAGCCGACGACGAGGAGCGACTCCGGCAGGGTCTTCGGCACCATCGCCTCCATGTAGGTCCAGATTCGTTTGCCGTCGGGATCGAGCCCAGGCAGCGTGCGCGCGCGGGCGCCGGTGGCGAGGATGACGTGCTTGGCCGCGAGATCGGCCACCGCCTTGCCGTCCTTCTCGACCTTCAGCTTGCGCTCGCCGCCGGCGGCAGGACCGTCGAGGCGGCCGGAGCCGTCGAACACCGTCACCTTGTTCTTCTTCAAGAGATAGCCGACGCCTTTCGACAGCCGATCGGCGGCGGCGCGCGAGCGCGCAACCATCTTCTTGATATCGACGGAAACACCCTCGACGCTCAGCCCGAACTCGTCGGCGCGGCCGATGAGATGGTGAAGCTCGGACGCGCGCAGCAACGCCTTGGTCGGTATGCAGCCCCAGTTGAGGCACACCCCGCCGAGATGCTCGCGCTCCACCACCGCCGTCTTCAGACCGAGCTGGGCGGCGCGGATCGCCGCGACATAGCCTCCCGGGCCGCCGCCGACGAGGATCAAATCGAAGGAAGTGTCGGCCACCCCGCCCTCCTACAACACCAGCCGCACGGGGTGTTCGATCAGCGTCTTGAACGCGGCCATGAAGCGGGCGCCGATGACGCCGTCGACCACCCGGTGATCGCACGATAGGGTGGCGCTCATCATCGTCGCGATGGCGAGATCGCCGTCGATCACCACCGGGCGCTGCTCGCCGGCGCCGACGGCGAGGATACAGGCCTGGGGCGGATTGATGATGGCGGTGAATTCCCGCACCCCGAACATACCGAGGTTGGAGAGGGTGAAGGTGCCGCCCTGATACTCCTCGGGCGCCAGCTCGTTGCCCCGCGCCCGCGCCGCCAGGTCCTTCATCTCGCGCGATATGACCGCCACCCCCTTCTTGTCGGCGGCCCGGACGATCGGCGTGATCAGGCCGCCGTCGAACGCCACGGCGACGGCGACATCGGCGGCGTCATATTGGATCACCCCTTCGTCGCTCCAGGCGGTGTTGGCCTCCGGCACCTTCAAAAGCGCTAACGCGGCGGCGCGGATGAGGAAATCGTTGACCGAGACCGTGTAGTCTTCGCCCATCTGTTTGAGCTCCTTGCGGATCTTTAGAAGCTCATCGATGTCGCAATCGACGGTGACATAGAAATGGGGCGCGGTATTCATCGACTCGGCCATGCGCCGGGCGATCACCTTGCGCATGGCGGTGTGGGGAACGACAGTCGGGGCCGCGGGGGCGAATGTCGCCCCGGCGCCGGCCAGGATGCCGCCACCTCCAGGCACGGCGCTTACGCCGCCGCCGGCGAGCGCCGCCTCGACATCGGCCTTGACGATCCGTCCACGGGGGCCGGTGCCGGCGATGAGGGTGAGATCGACGCCGGCGTCCCTGGCCATACGCCGGGCCAGGGGTGACGCCGGGACACGTCCAGCTGGCGCCGCCGCCGGGGCGAGGGCAGGAGCAGGTGGCACCACGCTCAGCGCCGGGCGGGGCCTTCCCACCGCCCGCGCCGCCTGACGCGCCGTCTGGGCATCAGGCGCCGAAACCGCCGGCGCGGCTTGCGCCGCCGGTTGCAGGTGGATGGGAATGGGATAATGCACGGCGCTGGCTATTCCCTGGCCCTTGAGGAAATCCATCAAGGCGTCCCGCCGCTCCACCTGGGCCATGAACAGGGTGAAGGAATTGGCTTCATAAGTCTTGCAGTCGGGAATAAAAACGGCCGCCGTCTCCAACAGGTTCCGGTAAAGATTGACGTTGCTTCGTCGCCTTTCGATCACGTCCGGAAGGTGTCGCAGGCGGATACTTAAGATAGCCGCTTGCAGGCAATCCATGCGCGAGACGTATCC
>JACZQV010000020.1 GCA_022545545.1 Pseudomonadota bacterium | reverse complement strand
AACGCCAGACCGATACGGAAGGCCGTCTCGCCGCCACCAAGGCGGAGCGCGAGGCCGAGGCCGATGGCCGCCTGGCGGCGGCGGAGGCCGAGTGGCGGGCGGAGGCCGACCGGCGCCTCGCCGAGGCCACGGCGGCCTGGCAGCGAGAAGCGGACGAGCGCCTCGCCGAGGCCAAGGCGGCCTCGCGGCTAAAGGCGGACGAACGCCTTTCTTCCTTGGATGCCGAACGCCAGACCGATACGGAAGGCCGTCTCGCCGCCACCAAGGCGGAGCGCGGGGCCGAGGCCGATGGCCGCCTGGCGGCGGCGGAGGCCGAGTGGCGGGCGGAGGCCGACCGGCGCCTCGCCGAGGCCAAGGCGGCCTGGCAGCTAAAGGCGGACGAACGCTTCGCCTCGGCAAGAACGAAGTGGGAGCAGGATGCATTCGAGCGTCTTTCCTCCTTGGGGGCCGAATGGAAAGCCGAGGCCGACAATCGGCTGGCGGCGGCGCGAGCCGAGTGGCAGGCCGAGGCGGACAAAGATCTTGCCGCGGCACGTACCGGGTGGTCGCAACAGGCGGCCCGGCGTCATGGCGCGGCGGATAGGGTCCCAGGCGGCGATGCCGAAGTGGGCGCGGCGTCGGGCATCGGGGAGGAATTCGCCGAACTGTTCGCACATCAGGAGGACGTGGAGGATCAGGGCCCTGAGACGGCGAACGTCCCCCACGACCCGAACCCGACGGATGAAAAGACGGTGGGCGTGAAACGGCTGTTCGGGCGTCCCTGGATGTGGGCCACCGCGGCCTGCATCGTCTTAGGCCTTTTTTTCGCACCTTCCCTTGCGCCGGTATTGGATACCGTAAAATCCACATTCGAGCCCAAGGCGCCGCCCGTTGCCGAGAACGAAATCCTGTACGTGGGAACGGACGTAGCGAATATCCGCGAGAAAGCGTCTACGAACTCCCGCATAATCTCGAGGGTGGCATTTGCCTCGAAGTTGACCGCGGTCAAAAGAAAAGGCCACTGGGTAAAGGTGATCACCGACGGCGGGAAGGAACCGGTGGGCTGGATCCATGCGTCCTTGCTGGCGCCGCGCAAATCCCAAAGACGGTGACGGGCGCGATGTCAGCCCATAAGCAAACCACTTCCTTTCGGTAGAACGGGACGCTACGGTTGCGGCACCGTCATGTGACGGACGAACGCCGGCACCGGCAAGATTACCGTTCCCGGCGGGCGCCATGGAGAGCTTGACCGGTAAACCGCGATCAACGATCTCCTGGCAAGGATCTTCCTCTTGGTAACTTAGGTTGCCCCGCCCTATTCGGTATCGAAGAAGGCCAGGGCGCGGACCTCGATGCTTTCGCGGGGCGCGGCGTCCGGAGGGGTGGCCGGATCGTCGAACGAGGTGTGGGCGGTGAACCGCGCCCGTCCGTCCTTGGCCGAATCATAGACCTTGAAGACCAGCGCCTCGTCCCGCCGCATATTCGGGAAGTAGTACCAGCGGTGATCGGGATTGTAGGTGATGCGGTAGGTCTCCCCGACCCGGTCGGGATAGCGGCGCTCCGCCGCCAGCATGTCCTCGGGCACCAGGCTCCTGGCATCGCAGATCGCCAGCGGCTCCGATTCGATCGGCTGGCGGATCGCCCGCCACACCTGGATGACGGCGAACCGGCCCTTGAGAAGCGCCTCGGCCTCTTTGGCGGGAAGCAGGTCGCGCACGCGTTGCGGCGCCGACCACTCGGTGTAGTCGTTGTGCACGGATTTCACCGGCTCGCGGATCAGTTTCTCTTTGCGCGTCGCCTCGTCGCCGGTACGCAGCGTGTGATCGAAGATGACGACGCGCGTAGCCCCGGTGCGCTCCTTCACCAGCCGATCGATCTCGGGGTAGTAGACCGACGCGATCTCGTCGGCGTCGAAGAAATCCTCGACCGCGGTCTCATGGCGGACGAACTCGAAGCCGTACTCGTCGAGGGTGAATTCATCACTCATCGCGCGGCCGTCGCGGATGATCACGCGGCGGTCCTCGTACTTGCCGACGCGCGTCCTGACGATGTTTCCAGGCGCCAGGGTTTCGGTCACGGGTTTCTCGCCGGTATCGACGGAATAGGGCAAGTTTGCCTCGATGAAGCCGGTCCCTGGCGCCTCGGCGCTACCCTCGGTCATGGCGATACTCTCCTGGCGGTTCCTTTGGCCATCCTACAGTCGAACACTAATCCCGGCCGGCGCCGGTCCGCAACCGTCATCGAGTCCTGACGCACTCCGGTAATCCGAAGACAATTCCGTCTCGGGGCCATCGGTTGGGCCCTTGACATGTCCCATGTTTCGTTCATATTTAACCATATGGTTAAATATGAACCCGGTAGCGATTCAAGGGCGGCCCTGGACTCCATATTCGGGGCGCTCTCCGACGCCACGCGCCGCGCCATAATCTCCCGCCTGGCGGAAGGGCCCGCCAACGTCGGCGACTTGGCCGCGCCTTTTGCCATGTCGCTGCCGGCCGTCTCGAAGCACCTCAAGGTGCTGGAAAGGGCCGGGCTTCTGGCGCGTGACCGCGACGGCCGGGTCCATCGCTGCCGGCTGGAGCCCCAGGCCATGGATGACGCCGGAGAATGGATCGGCCGAACCCGCGCCTTCTGGGAAGGGCGTCTCGACGCCCTCGCCCGCTATCTGGAAACCACGGAGGACAACGAGGATGGGCGCGACAGTTGATAGGGCAACCGAGACGGAAGTGCCGGCGCTTGAGATCAGGCGAAAATTTTCCGTGCCGCGCGAGAAAGTCTACGCCGCCTGGACCGACGCGGTGGCGCTGGCCGAATGGATGGGGCCACAAGGCGTCCGGGTCCGCGTCGACGAGCTGGAGGTTCGGCCGGGCGGCCGATACCATTTCACCTTCCTGACCGAGGAGGGCGATCTTCCTCTCGGCGGCGAGTTCATCGAGGTGGTGGAAAACGAGCGGCTGGTGTTCTCCTGGTGCTGGGAGGGGGGCGACATCGCCGGTGTCGAGACCGTGGTCGAGCTGACCTTCGCCGAGGCGGACAGCGGCACCGAAATGATCCTCAATCACCGCAAACTTCCAACGGCGACAGCGGCGGAGAAACATACCGAAGGCTGGACAGGTTGCCTTGCCTGCCTTTCGGAATATCTCGGCGGGTAGCGCGCCCCATCGGCGCGAAAACCCCGCCTGTTATCCGACCGAAGGCTTTGTCATGAATCTGGCCAGTTTCGTGCATTGAGCTGATCGAAGAGTTCATAACTCTTCAAAATCTCGACATTCGAGATTCAACTATTTGATGTCGAATTAGGATTTGTGGCAAAGCCCGCGAAAGTTTTGAGATCGACCTTTTGGCGGTAGAATCTGAACAGCCTGACAGGAGGAAAGCGAAATGTTGAAAATTTACGGCTTCGATTTTTCATCACCGGCAAACAAGGTGAGGATGTGCGCGAATGCCTTGGGACTCGAGTACGAGTATATACAGGTCAATATGCGGGAAGGCGAGCACAAATCCGATAAATATTTGTCCCTTCATCCAGCAGGCAAGGTGCCGGCGATCGACGATGACGGCTTCACCTTGTTCGAGAGTGACGCCATCATGAAGTATTTGTGCGATAAAACCGATTCCAGCTATTACCCGAAAGATCCTCTCAAGCGGGCCATCGTCGATCAATGGTGTGATTTCGTTTCCATCCACATACACATGGCGTTCGTACGCGTCACTTTTAACAAGATCGTTGCTCCGCAGATGGGTTTCGATGTCGATGAACGCTCCCTTAAAGACGGACTGGAATTTCTCGGGCGGTTCCTGCCGGTCATCGAGGGACAGCTCGGCAAGACGGAATTCCTGGCGGGCGATGAATTGACGATCGCTGATTTCTGTCTTTTGGCTACCGTTGATCCCGCGGAGATGATCGAGTTGGAGTTTGCGCCGTATCCCAAGTTGAACGCTTGGCGAGAGAATCTACGCGCTCAGGAATTCTATCAAAAAGTTCACAAGTTTTTTGGCGAATCGATGATGGCGGCAGAGTGATAATAAGCGACACATGGGATGTTGAAGAACTGCTATACCGGCGAAGCCCATGACTGGTCTCGCCTCTTGTCCCCTCACGTGCCGGGCGCGGGCCTCCGCCCGCTTGGCTTTCCTCGCTTCGCCGTGGGCGCGCGTTCGCGCTTGCCAGCGAGCCGATGAAGCTGTTCATCGGCTCGCTGGTATTAGTGGCTTTGTCACGAATCTGGTCAGATGCGTGCATTGGGCTCATCGACGAGTTCATAAGTCTTTGAAATCTCGATATTCGAGATTCAACTATTTGATGCCGAATTAGGATTTGTGGCAAAGCCCGATCGACTATGCCTGGCGTATAACCCACTGACGTGAATTCGCGTCGAGGGAAGCAACGGGGCCGACCCATGCCCCCGCAGCGCGGCCGGTGAGCCTGCTCAGCCGCCTATTGGGCCAGTTCTTCGACGGCGAAGGCGAGGCTTTTCACCAGTTCGGCCATGAAGGCGGTGTCGAGCGTCTCGATGCTGTCGGTGCCGGAGTGGTAATGGGGATTGCGGAAGAAGGCGGTGTCGGTGACCATCACCGCCGGCCAGCCCCGGTCCCAGAACGAGGCATGATCGCTGAGCCTCGTCGCCGGCAGGACCCAGCCGTTGAACGGCACCGTCAGGGTCTCCACCGGCAGCTCCGGGTTGCGGTCGAAGCCCCTCAGGATGGTCTGGGAGAACCGGCGTGAGCGCCGGTTGCCGACGATAGCGATATAGTTTCCCTCGCTGGGATAGCCGGCCCAGCGCAGCACCGGCGGATAGTCCTGGCGGGCGCTGGTGAACCCGACCATTTCGAGGATGATGGCGCCGAGCACGCGTTCGTCGCGGCGCGCGAGCTCGCGGGCGAACACCCGGCTGCCCTGCAGGCGGGTCATGAAGGCGGGCGCCTCCTCGAGGGTGAAGGCGGCGAGGCGCACCGGGATCGGCGGCGGATCGGCGGCAAGATGCCGCGCGATCTCCAACAGCACGGCGACGCCGCTGGCGTTGTCGTCCGCCCCTGGCGTTCCCGGCACCGTGTCGTAATGGGCGCCGATGACGTAATGGGCCGGCGACCAGGCGGCATCGGGCGGGGTGGCGATCAGATTGGCGACGCGGTGGCCGAAATAATCGTAGCTCTGCTCGGTCACCGTCAATCCGGCGGCCTCGAATTCAGCGCGGATGTAGTCGGCGGCTTTCGCCAGGTTTTCGGCGCGAACCGTCGAGCGCTCGCCGATGTCGGCGCTCAGCGCCGCCGCATGCCGGTAAAGCGTATCCTCCAGATCGTTTTTTATCTCGGTTGCCATGCCAGGCACTCGCCCGGCCCCGCCGCGCCTATGGCGCGGGGGCCGGTGTTCGCCGCTCACACCCCCCTTACGCAGGAATTAAACGCATAGTATGGCCCGGCTTTTCCGCCGAGTCAGCAATTATCCGAGGTTTTTCAATCGGCGGCGAGAGCCTCCGCCTTGGCCAGGCGCTGCTCGAAGGGTTGGCGCAATTCGGGCGCCAGCGCGTCGCTGCGAAGCGCCCGGCGCAGCCCGTCCAGATCGTCGCGATCGAAATTGCGAAGCCTGTTGATGTCGCCGATGCTAACGCCCTCGGGATCCCTCTTCACCCGCTCGATGTCATCGCCGGCGCCGATCTCGCCTTCCTCGAGCACGCTGAGGTAAAATCCGACCCGCCCACTGGCAATGAACCGCTTGGCGAAATCCTTGACGCCCATCTTGGCGACGATCTTGGCGCAAGGGTTGCGCGATTGGGTGACTCGCAGGAGCGCCCCGCCGATGCGGAAGACATCGCCGATATGCACCTCGTCATCGGTGATGCCCTCGGTGGTGAGATTCTCGCCGAACTGGCCGTAGCTCAAATCATCGCGGCCGAGCTCGGTTTCCCAATAGGCGTAGTTCTCGAAGCCATAGGCGTAGACCGCCTTATAGGTGCCGCCGTGGGCCGTGAGGTTGGCCTGGCCGTCGCCGTCGATTTTGAGGGCGCGGACCATGACCCGCCCGCCGACGGGCTCCTTGTAGATACCCGTCATGACGGTCTTGCCGTCATGGACGACTTCCTTGGGCAGCGAAACATTGACCGATAAGAGCTTCATCCCTCGCCCCTCGCTTGAACGCCCGGCGCATTCCACGGTGCGGGTTGACGGGGTTCAATCCGGAGCTTTTACCACCTTTTGGTCGATGGCGCCGAAGATCGATTGGCCTTCGCGATCCAGCATCTCGATCCGCACCCGGTCGCCGAAGCCCATGAACGGGGTCGTGGCCTCGCCCCGGGCGATGATCTCATGCGTCCGTTTCTCGGCGAGGCACGAGCACCCCTTGGCGGGGTCCCGGTTGGATACGGTGCCCGAGCCGATGATGGTGCCGGCGGCAAGCTCGCGGGTGCGCGCCCCATGGGCGATCAGTTCGGGAAAGCCGAACTGCATGTCGTCGCCGGCCTCGGCCCGGCCCAAGGGCGCGCCGTTGAGATCGACGTGAAGCGCCAGGTGCACCCTGGCCCCGTCCCAGGCCCCGCCCAACTCGTCCGGCGTCACCGCGACGGGCGAGAACGCGCTCGCCGGCTTGGCGTGGAGGAAGCCGAAGCCCTTGGCAAGCTCCGCCGGGATCAGGTTGCGCAAGGAGACGTCGTTGACCAGCATGAGCAGCCGGATATGGCCCCCGGCCTCGTCCGCGCCGATGCCCATCGGCACGTCATCGGTGATCACCGCCACCTCGCCTTCCATGTCGATGCCCCAGTCCTCGGAGCCGGCCTCGATGTCGTCCGTCGGCCCGAGGAAGGCGTCGGAGCCGCCCTGATACATCAAGGGATCGGTCAGGAAGCCCGGCGGCATCTCGGCGCCCCGTGCCCTGCGAACCAGCTCCACGTGATTGAGATAGGCGCTGGCGTCGAGCCACTGATAGGCCCGGGGCAGCGGCGAGGCGAGGGCCGTGGCATCGAGGGCGAACGCCCCTTCCGCCCCGCCTTCGTTGAGCGCGCCGTAGACCGCGTCGAGCACCGGCGCGGCGCGCGCCCAGTCCTCGAGCGCCGCCTGCAGGGTGGGGGCGGCATCGGGCACCGGGGCGGCGGTAGAGAGATCGCGGCTCACCACCACCAGGGTGCCGTCGCGCGCCGGCGCCTTCAGGGACGCGAGCTTCATTCGGCGGCCTCGGCCTTCACCTTCCAGCTATCGACGTAGCCCGTCCACTCCACCGCCTCCGCCTCCGCCGCGACCTCGATCGCGTCGCGGGCGTCGATCATCACCGCCACCTCGTCGGTCGACTCACGCGCCCCCGCCGTGCCCGTCGCCAGGGCCTTGGGGTGGGGGCCGTGGGGAAAGCCCGAGGCATGAAGGGTGAGCATCCCGGGATGGATGTCGTCGCGGCTGAAGAAATCGCCGGCGTGATAGAACAGGACCTCGTCGTAATCGTCGTTGTTGTGGAAGAACGGCACCTTGAGCGCGCCGGGGTCGGTCTCGACCGGGCGCGGGCAGAAGGTGCTGACGAGGAAACGCCCGGTGAGGAAGGTGGTGTGGGCCGAGGGCGGCAGGTGGTAGCGGTGGCTCATCAGCGGCCGGATGTCGCGCCAGTTGATCGACACCGGCGCCAGGTTGCCGTGCCAGCCGACGGCGTCGAGCGGGTTGAAGGGATAGGTGACGGTGCTGACGGCGCCCGAGCGCTTGATCCTGACCCGCCATTCGCTCTCGTCCTGCTGGGCGAGGAAGGCCTCGTCGATCGCCGGCACCTCGAGCATGGCGGGATCGAAGATGGCGTGGGCCCCGACCAGGCCCTTGTCCGGCAGCCGGTAGCTGTCGTTGGTCGCCTCGATCATCAGGAAGGTGGCGTTACCCTCGGCCTCGATCCGCCACATGGTGCCGCGCGGCAGCATGACGTAATCGCCCTCGCGGAATTCGAGACGGCCGTAATCGCAAAAGAGCTGGCCTTGGCCGGCATGGACGAAGATCAGCTCATCGCCGTCGGAGTTGCGCACCAGATGGTCCATGGCGCCTTCGGCGCGCCACAGGCGCAATCGGAGGTGCGCGTTGCCCAGCACCGCCGCCGCGTCCCAAGGGCTGGCGCTGACCTTGCCGATCTTTGCCAGGTCGAAGGCGCGCGGGCGCAACGGCCCCTCCCAGGCGCTCCAGCCGGTCGGCGGATGCTTGTGGTGCATCTGGGTCGCCGGCCCGGCGAAGCCTTCGCGGCCGAGCTCGCGCTCATAGGTGCCCTCGGGCAGATCGGCATGGGCCTGACGCGAGGCCAGGCCCTCGATGCGGGGGAAGGGAATCCAGTTCTTCATGCCTTGAGCACCCCTCTCCTCAGCTGGTCCTGCTCGATCGATTCGAACAGGGCCTGGAAGTTGCCCTCGCCGAACCCCTCGTTGCCCTTGCGCTGGATGATCTCGAAGAAGATCGGGCCGATCACGGTCTCGGTGAAGATCTGCAGCAACAGCCCTTCACCCTCGCTGGGGGCGCCGTCCATCAGGACGCGGTGCTTGTTCAGCCGCCCGATGTCCTCGCCATGGCCGGGCAGGCGCTCGTCCAGCGCCTCGTAATAGGTGTCGGGCACGTCCATGAACGAAATGCCGTTGGCCGAGAGTCCCTCGAGACTGGCGAAGATGTCGTCGCTGCCGAGCGCGATGTGCTGGATGCCCTCGCCCTTGTAGGCCGCGAGGTACTCCTCGATCTGCGATTCGTCATCCAGGGATTCGTTGATCGGGATGCGGATCTTGCCGCAGGGGCTGATCATGGCCCGGCTCTTGAGCCCGGTGATCTTGCCCTCGATGTGGAAATAGCGCTGCTCACGGAAGTTGAACAGCCGCTCGTAGAACTCCGCCCATTCGTCCATGCGCCCGCGGTGGACGTTGTGGGTCAAATGGTCGATGGTGGTCAGACCGACGCCGGGAGCGGGACCGTCAGCACCGGGGGCGGCGTCCTCGACGGGGACGAAGTCGACGTCGTAGATGGTGCGCTCGCCGTAGCGGTCGACGAAATAGATCAGGCTGCCGCCGATGCCCCGGATCGCCGGGATGTTGAGTTCCATCGGCCCGACATGGCCGTAGAACGGCTGGGCGCCGAGATCGAGCGCGCGGGCGTAAGCCCGGGCGCCGTCCGCGACCCTGAACGCTATGGCGCAGACCGAAGGCCCGTGCACCCGGGCGAAGGACTGGGCGAAGCTGTCGGCCTCGGCGTTGACGATGAAGTTGACGTCGCCCTGGCGATAGAGGGTGACGTCCTTGGAGCGGTGACGGGCGACGGCGGCGAAGCCCATCCCGGCGAACAGCTTGCCCAAGGCCTTGGTGTCGGGCGCGGTGTATTCGACGAACTCGAAGCCGTCCGTCCCCATGGGGTTGGCGGCATCGCCATTCGTCGCATCGGTAGCCATCGAACCTCCTTTCAAGGCCCGCCCCGAAGACGCGCCCGGCGCCGCGCGGCGCCGCCGGTCTCCAAATCGGCCCTTGACGTTGACCGTCACTTCGGCCAATTTAGTTGCAAATGAAACTAATTCCAAGCGGAAAATGAGCGTCAGGGAAAAAACATCGGCGGCAGAGGCGGACGGGCGGCTGGTGCTGGAGGACTTCCTGCCCTACCGCCTGTCGGTGCTGACCAACCGCATAAGCCATGCCATCGCTAGGGAATATGGCGCCCGCTTCGGGCTTTCGATCGCCGAATGGCGGGTGATGGCGGTGCTCGGCCGCTTCGCCCCGGCCTCGGCCAACGAGGTCTCGGAACGCACCGCCATGGACAAGGTCCGGGTGTCGCGCGCCGTCGCCAGGCTCAAACGATCGGGCCTCATCGTCGCCGCGACGGACAAGGCCGACCGGCGCCGCTCGGCGCTGAGGCTGAGCGCGCCGGGCAAGCGGATCTACCGGCGCATCGTGCCCTTGGCGCTGGGGCTGGAGGCGGAGCTCATCGGCGCGCTGACGCCGGCGGAACGCGTTTCCCTCGATGGGCTCCTCGCCAAGCTCCACGCCCGCGCCGAAATGCTGGATCGGGGCTAACGGCGGCTAGGCCGCCCGAGCCCTGCCGGGCCACATTCAGGGAATTCGCCAGCGCTGATGTCCGAGCTCGTTCGCCAAGTCATAGACGCGGTCCACCTCGGCGATGTCGTAGAACGCCGTCACCTTGCCCCACGGAAGCAGGGTGAAGAACTCGAGCCCGGTGTTGCCGTGATCGGTCTTCCACCGGCCGGTCTTGGCGAAGGTGACGGTGCCGGTGCCGCCGAAACCTTGCGCCTTGCCGATCCCCGGCACCTTGTCCCAGGGGATCCCTGATACTGTCGGGGTGGTTCCCGTCTTGAGGATCAGGACACGGCGGTTGGTCAGGGCGTAATAGGTGCGGAGCTTGTTCCACCTTTTGTTAAAGAACCGTCCGACCAACAGATAAAGGCCGAGGAGGGCGAACATCGCGCCGAGCACGAGGAAGAGGAACGATCCCGGTTGCCCGCCCGATTTCACCGCTTCCCCATATCCTACGACGAACCCCGCCGTCGCGAAGATGGCGAACCCGGCCCAGGCTATGGAGAAGGGGATGAGGGTCAGGTCGCGGCGGTCGAAGTTCACCGACGGGTCCGGCCGGCCGGTCCAGAGGATCTCCTCGCCGTCAAGGAGTTGGTCCTCAAAAAGCGCCGCGTGCTCGAGATCGGACATCGTTTGCGTCTCTTCAAACTGCTATGCCAAACGCCGGTCCAAGGTGACCCGGCACGGCAAAGCCGTCAGCCGGGGAAGGCGTGCATCGCAATAACCAATGCTGATAAAAATCATTTCAACTGGTTTTATATTAATGACTTAAGCATATACTTTAAAGTGATAAATTACTTGCCCTTGTGACCAATTAATGTAATACTAGAGGCGGTCGTTTGGGACAGGAGGCACTATGTTTTCAAGCTCTGTTGCGGTTGCGGACGAAAGCGGGTCGAATGTGCTTTGTTACGCCGTCATGGCGACCGTGATCGCCTTCCTCCTCATCGTCGAGTTCATGGCGCTCGGCGGAGTGCTTGACGGCCTTTCCGACCTGGCCGTGTTCGGCACCACCGACGCGCCGTCCTGCGGCCTGACGAGTTTCGGCCAGGACGTCTGAATCGTTACGATCCCGCGCCGCGGGAGAGCCAATCCCCAACTTGCCAGCCGGGCTTAATCGAGACGGAAGCCCTTCGAGCGGACAAAGGCGCCGAAATCGGCCCGTTGGGGCTTGGAATACTGCCGCGCCTTGTCCTCGCTCCAGCCGTAGGGCGTCGTCGTTCCGTATTCCTCGGTATGGCGTTGGCGGGCGTAAGGCTGGAGATCGGCGCGTCGTAAGTCGTAGGCATCGATCCGTCGGCGCAACCCGGCCTCGGAGAAGCGGTCCTCATGCACGGTAACGGCCAGCGGCAGACGCAGGGCGACGGTACCCTCGCCGGCCGGCCAGCCCAGCGTCAGCCCCGCCACCGGGAAGACATGGTCCGGCAGGCCCAACAGATCGCTGATCCGTGAAGCGTGGTCTCTAACCGCGCTGATGGCGCAGCAGCCAAGCCCTGCCCGTTCGGCGGCGATGATGAAGGTCCCGAGCACGATCGCGGCATCGACGGCGGCATTGAAGAAGGCGTCGAGATGGTCGTTGGCGAAGGGCCGGCGGCGCCATTCATGAAGCTGCCTTTGGCGGCGGTTGTTGCCGCAGAAAACCAGGAAGGCGGGGGCCGCCGCGATCCACTTATCCTCGGGGAACAAGGCGTCGATGCCGTCCCTGAGCGAGGGGTTACGAACGATGACGATGTCGCGCTGCTGGAGATCGCTTTTCGTCGGCGCGCACAAGGCGGCGGCGGCGAGGGTCTCGATCAAGGCCGGAGGGACGGGACGCTCCGAATACTTCCGATGGGTGCGCCGCCGGGCCAGGTATGACAAGGTGCCGTCGTCGCCCGAGGGATCATGGGCCGGCGGCGCCTCGCCGAACCTGTAAGCGAAGTGATCCCGAAGCGTTTTCGCGGGCTCGCGCGCCATGACCGAATCCTCCCCAATCCATACCGTCCGGAACCGAGCCGGATTTTGCCGGCAATACCGGCACGGTCCGGGACATGATACCGCGCGCTATCGCGGGTTCCCACGGGGAATCGGTCGGCCGCCCCGACCGCTCCCCTGTGATCCGATCAGCATGACCCTTTCCGCCTCCCCATCATCGGCGAAGCGTGGCGGGACCTTGATGCAGGTCGATTCCACGACATTGGCGTCCATGCTATGTTGGCGAGTGATGTGGGTATCCCTGGACGGAGGATCGGGGTGGCCGAGACCATGCGCCTATTGTGCGAGGAGCACGCCAACGTGGCGAAGCTTCTCTATGTCCTCGAACGCCGGATCGAGACCTTCAACGACGGCGGACAACCGGACTACGACATCGTCGAGGGCGTGATCGGTTATTGCCTGAGCTTTCCGGAGCTCTGCCACCACCCGAAGGAAGACCTCGTATTCCCGCAAGCTCGTGACCATCGATCCCGCCGCCGCCGATGGCGATGCCTGGACAGGACCGCCGGAGACCCTGCTTCGAGCCCAGGACGGGGACCGTTCTATCGATGAAACAGGCGACGCACCATCTGACCCTCGAGCCGCGAGGCCGGGGGCTATTCGAGGTGACGGACGAGATCGCGGCATGGCTCGCCGGGCAATCCGTCGATGAGGGGCTGCTCACCCTGTTCATCCCCCACACCTCGGCCTCGATCCTGATCCAGGAGAACGCCGACCCGGACGTCAGGCGGGACATCGAGACCTTCTTCGCCAACCTCGTTCCCGAGGGAGCCGGGCTTTACCGGCACACGGCGGAAGGACCGGACGACATGCCCGCCCACATCAAGGGCGCGCTGACCCAGACCCAACTCGCCATCCCGGTGAGCGGCGGGCGCATGTCGCTCGGCACCTGGCAGGGAATCTACCTTTTCGAGCACCGCGCCAGGGCGCTCCGGCGGCAGCTTATCCTCCACCTCATCGGTGAATGAGGGTTATGATGCCGCCCCGCTCCCGGCACGGCGCAAACCCGAACCGCGTCTCATCAGCCGCCAAGGAGAACCGTCCCAAATGACGCAAGAACCCGAAACCGCCAAGGCCCGCGCCGTCGGCATCAACCACGTCGCGCTCGAGGTCGGCGATATCGACGCCGCGCTCGAATTCTACGGCGCCATCTTCGAGATCAGCTTGCGCGGGCGAAGCGAGACCATGGCGTTCATCGATCTCGGCGATCAGTTCATCGCCCTCTCGGCCAAGCGAACGCGACCACCCGACACCGACCGCCACTTCGGGCTGGTCGTCGACGATACCGGCGCCGTCCGCCGGGCGCTCGAGGAGATGTCGGTCGAGTTGCTGCCGGGCGGCGGGCTGGATTTCCTCGACCCCTGGGGCAACCACGTGCAGATCGTCACCTATGAGGACATCCAGTTCACCAAGACGCCGGAGGTGCTCCGCGCCATGGGGCTCGGCGGGCTGGGCAAGTCCGAGGGCGCGCTGCGCGAGCTTGCCGAGAAGGGGATCGCGCCCCGGTGATTCCGGGCGGGGCCGCTGGCCGGCGGGACAGGCGGCCGGCCCCCGGGGCGAATCGGCCACAACCTGGGCCGGTATGGCCGGGGTCGACGGGAAAGGTCAGTCGGCGCCTGGCGCGTGTGCCAGGTTCGAGGCACTTTCACGAAAACGGTCCGTCAGCGTCTTGATCTCGGCCCGGACCGTGTCGACTTTCTTCTTCGCCTCCTGCTCCTCTCTCTCGAACGCCGCCAATTTGGATTCGTGCTCCACTCTGGCGTTGCGAAGCGACTGGGCGAGCCGGTCCAGCTCGGTTTTCATGCGCTGGGTTTCGTTGGCGTGCTGAGCCTCGAGCAGGGCCGCCGCCGCCTTGTGCTCCCGCTTCGCCTCATCGGCGACCTCGCGTTTCAGGCGCTCGCGCTGGCGTTCGAGATCCTTGATATCCCGTTCGATCCCCTCGGCGACTTCCAGCACCTCGCCGATCTTGTCCAGAGCCTGGCGCTGGCTATCGATTTCCCTAATGATTTTCAGTGCTTCCTTGACTTTCATGTCGTGCTCCTATCTCCCGCTCCTGACTGTCATGGACCATTACTATCGGTCAGGATGCTGAGGTCTCAGTAAGGACGAATGGATCCAGCCCACCGGCTTCCTCGCGCCGTCGGTGATCACCCTGACCCAACTGCCCTTTCTTTTGACCCCGGTTACCCTCGAGTTGTACGCCACTCTCGCGATGATGCGGGAGTTCGAAGACGCCTTCTCGCGGATGTTCGCCATGTCGGTTTCGACGATCCAGACCTCTTCCCGGGCAATGACCGTCTCCTTGGGCTTGAACCTGGCTTTCACGCCATCCAACACCGGCATGAGGGAGGGCCCGAGAAACAGGCCCACGACGATAACGGCGGCGGCGGCCCACATCCAGGGACGGCCGTATTTGCCGCCTTTGCCCTCTTCTTCATCCGCCTGCTTCTCGTCCTTATCGCCCTTTTGATCATCGTTCGCCGCTTCGGGACCTTCGTCCTCGCCGGCCCTGGTGTGCCCTTCCGTTTGCCCGGTGCGCTGTTGTGCGAACAGTTCGGCGAACTCGGCCGCCATGTTCGACCCCGCGCCCTCTTCGGCGCCCGTCTCCCCGCCCCCACCGACGGCGCCAGGATGCCGGTCGGTCTGCTCGACACTTCGGGCAGGGGCCGCGGCCGATACTTGCTCGGCCTGGGCCTGCCTCTCTGCCTCGGCCGTCGCCAGCTTTTGCTCGGCTTCGGCCGTCAATCCGGCCTCGCTGAAACGCCGGGCGGTCTCGTGCTCCCAACCGGCTCTCCCCTCGGCCAGGCGCTTCTCTGCCTCGGCCTGCCACTCGGCCTTGGCGGCGGCGAGGCATACCTCTTCCTCCGCCTGCCACCCAGCCTTCACCGACCCCTGGCGCCGTTCGCGCTCGGCCCGCCATTCGGTCTCGGCGGTGGAAAGTTGCTTTTCCGCCTCTTGCTCCCAACCGGCCTTGGCCTCGGCCAGGCGCTTCTCGGCCTCGGCCTGCCAGTCGGCCTCGGCGGTAGAGAGTTGCTTGTCGGCTTCGGCCTGCCGGTCGGCCTTCACCGACCCCTGCCGCTTTTCGGTTTCGGCCCGCCACTCGGCCTCGGCGGCGGAGAGTTGCTTGTCGGCTTCGGCCTGGCAGTCGCCTTTGGCCTCGGCCAGGCGCTTGTCGGCTTCGGCCCGCCACTCGGTTTTGGCGGCGGAGAGTTGCAGTTTGGCCTCTTGCTCCCAACCGGCCTTGGCTTCGGCCAGGTGCTGCTTCTGTCCCTCTTTCCAACTGGCTTCGTCCGTGGAGAGTCGCTTTTCGGCAGTGCGCTCCCAGTCCTTCCTGGCCTTGGCGAGACGCTTCTCGGCCTCGGCCCGCCATTCGGCTTCCAGTGCCACGATGCGCGCGTCCGATTCCTTCTTCCGCTTGGCTTCCGCCTCGGCTAGGAACCTCTCCTCATCCGCCCGCCACTCGGAATCCGCCTTGGCCAGACGCTTGTCCAGAGCCGTCTTGCGCTTCGCCTCGATGGTAGCCAGGCTTTCGCTCTCCTCGGCCCTGAACGCCGAATTCGCATCGGTGATGCGTCGATCGATTTCGGCCCGCCACTCGGCCTCGGCGGCGGCGAGTTGCTGTTCGCCCTCTTGCTCCCAACCGGCCTTGGCTTCGGCCAGGCGCTTCTCGGCCTCGGCCCGCCACTCGGCCCTCACCGACCCCTGGTTCTTGTCGGCCTCGGCCCGCCACTCGGCCTCGGCGGCGGCGAGGCGTTCCTCTTCCTCCGCTTGCCGGTCGGCCTTCACCGACCCCTGGCGCTGTTGGTGCTCGGCCCGCCACTCGGCCTCGGCGGAGGTGAGTTGCTGTTCCCCCTCTTGCTCCCAACCGGCCCTCGCTTCGGCCAGGCGCTTCTCGGCCTCGGCCCGCCATTCGGCCTCGGCGGCGGCGAGGCGTTCGTCCGACTCTTTCTTCCCCTTTGCTTCGGCGGCGGCCAGGAACTTTTCCTCATCCTCCCGCCACCGGGATTCCTCCTTGGCCAAGCGCTTGTCCAGAACCGCCTTGCGCTTGCTTTCGGCGGCGCCGAGCCCGTCGCGTTCCTCGGCCTTCCATACCTTCTTGGCATCGGTGATGCGTTGATCGATCTCGGACTGCCATTCGGCCTTGGCTTCGCCGAGGCGCCTGTCCACTTCCTCTTGCCACTTGGCCTTCGCCGCCGCCATATGTTGCTCGGCCTCGGCTTCCCACTCCGCCCTGGCAACGGCGAGAGACCGTTGTTTTTCGGCCTCCCACTCCAACGTCGCCATTTCGACGTGCTGGATTTCCTCCGCCTTCAGCTGCGCTTCCGTCTCGGCCAGGCGCTTCTGGGCCGCGGCCTTGCTTTTTGCCTTCAAGGCGGCCAACCGTTCTTCTTCTTCTTCGGCCTTCCACGCCACCTCTGCAGCGCCCAGGCGCTCCTTTTTTTCCGCCTTCCCTGCCTCCCTTGCCGAAGCCAGGTGCTCTTCCCGGGCATTCGCAAGGCGCCGCTCTTCCTCGCCCTGCCACTCGGCTTTGGCGGCGGCGAGTCTTTGGTCCACCCCGCCCAACCACTCGGCCTTGGCGGCGGCGAGAGTGCCTTCTTCCTCGGCCCGCCACTCCGCCTCGGCCGCGACCAGGCGTTTGTCGGATTTTTCCTTCCACTCCGCTTCGGCGGCGGCGAGACCGCGTTCCGTCTCGGCTTCCCGCTCCTCTTGCGTTCCGTTCAGAAGTTCATCGCCCACAGCCTCGGCTTCGACTTCCAGCGCACTACCCGGAAACGCATCCTTTCCATTGACCGCTTCCGGCTCCCCTGTAGCGGTTCCGTTGTGATCCTGCTCGACGGTCGCCGTCGGGTCCGGGACCTGGGGTGGCGCTTCGTGATCGATGCTCCATTCCGCACCCGCCTGCCGGTCCGGGGATATGTTTTCCTGAGCCCCCCCGTCTTCCTTGCTCTCGGGGTGCGGCGGCTCGCCTTCCTCGATGATGCGAACGACATCATCCGCGATGAGACGTTGCAGTCTCTTCCCGGTCGCGTCTTGGTGCTCCGCTTTCTTTCGCCTTCCGAAGAACGCGCGTGTTTCGCTCATCGCCTCGATCTCAAAGTCCAATTCGAGCGCACTTCCCGCGCAAGGCCGCTTGTAGCCTGGCACTCACCCGAGCCTATATGGTTGCTAATAATGATTAATAAATCGATAGTTTTTATGGTTAACGGTCGATTTTTAGTCGGCCTGTAAGGCACGGATTCTTTGGTTTTTAGATAGGTTATACTTTCTCGTTTTCGGGTGAGTTCCAATCTCGGACCAAAGGCCCCGCGAGAGAGGTTCGGTCCCGCAAATTGCGCAAATCGAAGGGCCCGAAGCGGTCGGGAACCAATGGAAACGGCAAGGAAACCAGGGTATCGGCACCTTGGCGGCGACGGTTAAAACGTCAACCGGGGCGGTCAGGATTACCCTAATTCGGCGATCAAACCGTTAAGCCAGGGCCAGACCGGGACGCCCGGCGTCCCAAGATATCCTGAAAGTTATGGATTTCCGGGAATCGATAAATAGGTGCTATGTGGACGTCCAAGAACCGATTAAGTCCAGGGATTTAATAGCCCTCTTTTGGAAAGTAATATTGGGGACAGTATATGCGTTTTCGGTATAGATGAACGATCCGTGATCGTGGCTATCGAGGCCGACACCTCCCGGTCGATCGATCGCTGAGAATAAAGAAAGGTTGAGCTCACCAGATCACAGGCGCAACCCATCCCGCCAGCCGTAATAGGTGAGGATCGGAGGCAGGAACCACGGCGTGCCGTAATAAAGCGGCCGGGTCGGATGGTTGAGCGTGTCGAAAATGTTGGCGGCCTCGGGTGAGCCAAGGACGCGAAGCGCGATCTTGTGACCAAGATACGCCGCCATCGCCGTGCCGCTGCCGCAAAACCCCGCCGCGTAATGAACGCCGTCGCGAACCCCCATGTGAGGCAAGGTATCGAAGGTATAGCCGGTAAACCCGGTCCAGGAGTGGGTGATGCGGATATCGGCAAGCTCGGGGAACAGCGCCGTGAGCCTGCGGTAGAGATGGGCGCCGCTGGCGTGGGCATCGCCGATCTCGGTGGCGCCGGCGCGGCCGCCGAAGACGATGCGCCTGCCGTCCGGCGATGGCCGGTAATAATGATGTAGCTTGCAGGTATCGCCGAGCATGCGCCGTTTGGGAATCAGCCGGTCCATGACCCCCGGTGCGAGCGGCTCGGTGACGATGATCTGGCTCTGGATGGGAATGATGCGGCGTCGCAGCCAGGGCATGAATGTCCCGGTGTAGCCGTTGGTGGCGACGATCACGTCGCGCGCCTCGACGTCTCCTCCGCCGGTGACCACGGTAAAACCGTCTTTCCCCTGTCCTATGGCGTTAACAGGCCGGTGCGCGGCGATCCGGACGCCGGCCTGCAATACCCTTTCCAACAGACCCTGGTGATAGAGCGCCGGCTGCAACACGCCGCCGGCATGGAGCAGCCTGCCGCCGTGGTAATGGTCGGTCCCGACCTCGCGGTGCTGCGCCTCCCTCGGCACCATCTCGCCTTCGATTCCAAGGTGCTTGCGCTGTAATTCCAGATCGCGGCCGAGGGCGTCGTAATCCTTCGGCCTGTGCGCGCCGATGAACCGACCGACCTTGTCGTATTGGCAGTCGATTCCCTCGCTTTCGATAAGATGACCGAGGTAATCCACCGCCTCCAGGGCGCCGGCAAACAGGGCCGTGGCGCGCTTAAGCCCGAGTTTCGCCGCCAGGGTGGGAAACGGCGTCTTCAGGGTCATGCCGAAGCCGCCGCCGTTGCGCGTGCTGCCGCCATGGCCGACTTCGCTGGCCTCGAAGACGACGACACTGCGTCCCGCCCGGGCCAGGGTGAGCGCCGCCGAAAGTCCGGTATAGCCCGATCCGACGATGGCGACATCGATCCTCGCGGGCACCACCGGCGAAGGAAGTTCCGGGCGCGGCGCCTGTTCCCACCAATAGGGCTCGAACTTCATATCGTCGCCGTAATTCTTCGCCGCTCTAGCCACTTCCCTCACCCCGGCAACATCCTGATGATCCACGGCGCCCGCTCCGGCTCACCAGCCAAGGGCATAGGCCATGCGGCGCACGTCGGCGGCGGCGACATCGCCGAAGCGCATGGTGCCGTACCTCTCGAGCGCCGTGATCCAGGCATCGGGGGCCGCCGGCACGACGGTGCGCTCCACGCCCTTGGGGATGGCGCCGCCATGCTTATCCTGGAAATAGGCGCAGCTCGCCGCCTTCGGCCAGGTGCCGAGCCCGCTGATGGTGATCACCTCGCGGCTGTCGGCGAGGTAAATCATGATCGGCGCGACGCCGGCGACGCTGACCTGCGCGCTCTCCAGAACGCCAAGCGCGAGCCCCGCCGCCACCCCCGCATCGACGGCGTTGCCGCCGGCCTCCAGCACCTCGAAGGCGGCATGGGTGGCGAGGTAATGGCCCGCCGCCGCCGCGTGACGGGTG
This sequence comes from Pseudomonadota bacterium, assembly GCA_022545545.1. Lineage (GTDB taxonomy): Bacteria > Pseudomonadota > Alphaproteobacteria > SMXQ01 > SMXQ01 > JACZQV01. The sequence continues at coordinate 9,371 of JACZQV010000020.1, read as the reverse complement.
GCCATGACGGTGGGCCGACAAGGCTGGGGCGGAAGAACGCCGCCGGGCCGGTCCGCTATTTCTTCCGCGTTGTCGGCCGACATGGTCGGATCCTTTGTTGCTGGCTCGGCCGATCTTACACCATCGCGTCCCGCCATCCAGGCGAACCGGACGCGGCGCCGCCGGATCTGTGTCTGGCTGCTTACCATATGCTTACCCGACGCAAAAACGGCGGGGCAAGAACCTCCCTCGCCGCGCTCAGCATCAATTGAGGCCGAGGACTACGGGCGATCTAGCCCTGTGTCAGGCCGATTTGTGAACCTGGGAGATCGTGGCCTGAGCGGGGTATACCCGGATGGTCCGGCTCAAACCCGCAGCGCCGCTGGCGGGAAAATGGCGTTTTCAGGGGGGTTTTCCGTATAGCGGGATTTGGCGGAATGTTTCAGCGGATGGGGACCCTTGGCCGGAGTGCCCCCGAACATACTTTCGTGCCTAAGCGCCTCGATAGCGGGCCGTGGACCCGTTCGCGGAAAAATTGGCGGGAAAATTTTGGTGGGAATATGTGAGGGAAACGGCCGAGTATATGCGGGCGTTGTTTAACCCGTGCTCGGCCCGACGCCTGGGACCCCTTTTTCGGCCACCCCCTACCCCGGTATCGTTTGGGTCCCTTCGCTTTTTGCATGGGAAGGGATATTCCCGTGGTCCGCAGGGATGCCCATCGTGCTACCAATCGTTGGCGATTGGGAGGAACCATCTGGGGAATCCCGGTTAATATCAATCGAAGAGAAGGAAGATCGTCTCACATCCGGAGAGACGGCATGAACATGATGGGGTCCCCGACCCCCTCGGACTGCGATGCCGTGGTGGAGGCAGCCGAGGCGCTGGTTATTCGCGAATACGATTTCTTTCGCCTGGCTTTTCGGCGTTGGTCGGGGCGCGAGCCGGAGAAGAAGGCGATGGAACGGGCCTTCGTCGCCTACATGTTTCACCAACGGGTGCCGGCCTGTGTCCGCCATCTCAGCCGTGACGTTCTGAACCTCAAGGCTTCCGGCACCCTCGATCCCGACGCCTTTGGTATCGGCGGGTTTACACGCCGCCAGCCGCTGCTGCGATTGGGCCGGTTTTCCTGGCGTCTCCTCGCGGCGGCGATCGTTGTCCTCTTTCTAATGTCCCTGGACGTGAGTTATATGCGTGACCGGTCCATTCCCCTGGGGTGCCCGGGCGCCACGGGGTCCATGTTCTTCGACCGGCTGGCCAGGATTTTCATAAGTGATTCGGACCTCGCCTGTCCGGAGTTCGCCTATCCCGGCGCGGCAGACGCGTCGAGGTCTTGAATAGAGGGCGATAGGCCGGCCGCCGTCACCAAAGGGCGCGTCAGGCCGGGGCGTCGCATTTGGTGAGCCTGCACCCCATGGGAACCAGGTCGCGGAGCCGGCTCCGGGTCCGCACGGAGTACGGGCCCAGAGGGTTCGGATCACCTTCGAGTGCTACCTGTTCGCTACCTGGAAGAAAAAAGGACCTAGCATGTTTCGGCTAAGCCCTTGTTTTAGTTGGTCGGAGCGGCCGGATTCGAACCGGCGACCCCCACACCCCCAGTGTGATGCGCTACCAGGCTGCGCTACGCTCCGATCCGGTTGATATCGAGGGCGGCCGCCAAGAAGACGCCGCGCCACACCGGCCACTTTAGCCCCACCGGCATGTCAGCGCAACGCCGCCAGCACCGGCGGATGAGCCGGAAAGGGCTTCGCTAACCCTTCCTATCGTCGAGAATTTTCCGCAGCGCCGTCAGTTCGTCGAGCACCGAGGCGATCTCGCGCCGGCGCCCATCGTCGAGGCCGCCACCGCCACCATCACGTTTTTTGCCCCCGGCGGAGGCGGCCCCGCCCCGAGGCGCGGATTTGGCGCCGGCCTTGGCGCCGATGCCGTCGGCGCCGGCCCTGACGTTGCCGCCCAACAGGAGCTTGACCCCGCCTTCGCGCAGAAGCTTTTGCACGCCCCTGATGGTATAGCCGTCGCCATAGAGCAGCCCCCGGATGGAGCGCAGCAACTCGATGTCCTCGGGCCGGTAGTAACGGCGCCCGCCGCCCCTTTTCAAGGGTTTCACCTGGGTGAACTTGCTCTCCCAGAAACGCAGGACATGCTGGGGAACGTCGAGTTCGGCGGCGACTTCGCTAATCGTGCGGAAAGCTGCCGCGGACTTATCGCCGCGGCGGCCCGCCGGCGCATGTTCAGCAGCGTCGGTCACGGCCGGACCTTAAGCCCCGCCGTTCGCGCCGTCGGGAGACAGGCTTTCGTTGATACGGCTCTTGAGGACGTGCGAGGCACGGAAAACCAGGACCTTGCGGGGCAGAATCGGGACTTCCTCGCCGGTTTTCGGGTTGCGGCCGATGCGCTGTCCCTTGGAACGCACCGAAAAACTGCCAAAGGACGAGATCTTTACGACCTCGCCACGGACCAGCGCATCGCTGATCTCATCCAACACGGATTCGACGAGCTCGGCCGACTCGTTGCGCGAAAGACCGACTTCCTGATAGACCGCTTCACTGAGTTGGGAACGGGTGACGGTTTTTCCGCTCATAAGGTATCCTCCCAGTAGAAAACGAAGGTTAACCCACCCAAATTAATCCGTCAATATCAAAGGGATGCAGCATTTCGTTTAGGCACCGCCCGGAGCCCGTCCCGTGGCCGGCCACGATACAGCCGCTACCACCTGAGGACGCACGAGGCCCAGGTGAATCCGCCGCCCATGGCCTCCAGGATCACCACGTCACCCGGCTTTATCCTGCCGTCCGACGATGCCTCGGCAAGCGCCAGGGGTATGGAAGCGGCGGAGGTGTTGGCATGGCGTTCGATGGTCACGACCATCTTCTCCGGCGGCAGCCCCAACTTGCGCGCGGTGCTGTCGAGGATGCGCTTGTTCGCCTGATGGGGGACCAGCCAGTCGATGTCTTCCGCCTCCAGCCCGTTGGCCGTCAAGGCCTCTTCCAGCACGCTGGCCAGATTGGCGACGGCGTGACGGAAAACTTCCTTTCCCACCATGCGCACCTGCCCGACCGTCCGGGTCGAGGACGGCCCGCCGTCGGTGTACAGCAGATCGTGAAATCGGCCGTCGGAATGGAGGTGGGTGGAAAGTATCCCCCTATCGGCGCCGGTGCCCGCGCCATTGCTGGCGCGCAGGACCACCGCCCCGGCGCCGTCGCCGAACAGCACGCAGGTGTCGCGGTCCTGCCAGTCGACGATACGCGAGAAGGTCTCGGCCCCGATGACCAGCGCGGTTTCGGCCCGGCCCGTCTGGATGAAACTGTCGGCCACGGCCAGACTAAATATGAAGCCGGAACACACAGCCTGGACATCGAAGGCGGCGGCCTTGGTCGCGCCGATCAGAGCCTGCACCTGGGTCGCCGTCGCCGGGAAGGTCTCGTCCGGGGTCGTGGTGGCGAGCACGATGAGGTCGACATCCGCCGCCGCCGCGCCCGCCGATTGCAAGGCCGCCTCGGCGGCCGCCGCCCCGAGCGCCGAGGTCTTCTCGTCCTCGGCGGCGATGCGCCGTTCACGGATGCCGGTGCGTTCGTAGATCCATTCGTCGGAGGTATCCACCGACCGGGCAAGTTCGTCGTTGGTGACGACGCGTTCCGGGAGATGGGCGCCGCACCCGGTAACGAGGGACCTGACGACCATTACGAAGCGACCACGTGCTGTGGCGAACGCTGGTCTTCGCTGACACGCCTCAGTTCCTCGATGATCTGGTCGTTGAAACCACGAACGGCCAGTTCCACGGCCACGCCGATGGCGTTGGCGAAGCCCACGGCGTCGGTGCTGCCGTGGCTTTTCACGGCGATGCCGTTGAGCCCGAGCAGCATGGCGCCGTTGTAGCGCCTGGCATCGAGATGGTTGCGAAGTTCGCTCAAGGAACTTCTGACCAGAAGATAGCCGAGCCGGGTAAGCGGCGAGCGCCTGAAGGCCGACCGCAGAAGCCCGCTATAGAGACGCACCATGCCTTCCGCCGTCTTGATCGCCACGTTACCGGTGAATCCGTCGGTGACAACCACATCGACGGTCCCCGACCAGGGATCGTCGCCCTCGACGAATCCGTGGAACTTGATTGGCAGGCTGGTCGTCCGCAGGATGGCGCTGGCGGTCTGCACCGCCTCATGTCCCTTGAAGACTTCCTCGCCAACGTTCAAAAGGCCGATGGTGGGCTGCTTGAGGCCGAGGACCGTGCGCGCATAAACCTCGCCCATGATGGCGAACTGCACCAGGTTTTCGGCATCGCATTGAATGTTGGCGCCGAGGTCGAGCATCACGCTTTCGCCGCGCCGGGTCGGCACGAGACTCGCGATGGCCGGCCGATCGATTCCAGGCAGGGTCTTCAGCACCCACTTGGCCATGGCCATGAAAGCGCCGGTATTGCCCGCCGATACCACCCCGGAGGCATCGCCATCGTGAACGGCGTCGATGGCAAGGCGCATGCTCGACCGCCGTCCGTTGCGAAGCGCCGCGGAGGGCTTGTCCTCTCCCGAGACCGCCACCTCCGTGTGGCAGACCGTGCACACCCGCCGCAGCTTCGCCATCCCCCGCAGCAACGGTTGAATCCGCCCCTCGTCACCGAACAGCAGGAAATCCACCTCCGGATGCCTGTCGCGGGCGATGTTGGCGCCCTTGATCACCACCTCCGGCGCTCTGTCACCGCCCATGGCATCCAGGGCTATCGTCAGACGCTTGTCCACGAACCTTTATCCTTGCGGTGCCGGCAGGTGGGTCAGCCAGCGCCCTCCGTTTCCACCACTTCGCGGCCGTCGTAATACCCGCAAGCCTCGCACACATGATGGGGGCGTTTGAGGTCCCCGCAGTTCGGGCACTCGACATAAGCGGCGGGCTTCAGGGCATGGTGCGACCGGCGCATGTTGCGCCGTGACGTGGAGGTCTTCTTCTTGGGTACGGCCATAAATCTCTTCCCTGTCGAGGGTCGTCAGCGATGGGTGCTTATTAACTCAAAAGCCTTTGGACCGGCAAGCAGCTTGAGCCGCCATTCACGTTTTTCTTCTCAGTTTCGCCAGTTCCTTGAATGGCGACCCGGAGAACTCGCCGTCCGGGTCATCACCCTCCTTGCCCGCGTCCCCTTCGCCGGGCGCCAGACCAGGCGCGGACAAATCGGCGCCGGTCGCGCGGGGATACGGGTCGAGCGCCAGCGCCAGATGCTCGGCGACGGCTTCGCCAACGTCGATCACAACGCCAGACCAAGGCTCGGGCGAAATTTGACCTTTCAAAAGGACCACTGTCTCGGCCTCCGCGGGTCCCCCCGCGTCCTCGTCATAGACGAGGACGAAGGAGTCCTCGATTCGCGATGGGGCGGGCTCGAGGGTCACGACACAGGACTGTAACACATCGGCGGAGAAATTGGCACTGAGACGGACGCGCCGCCGGTCACCGAATTTGGTCAGCGTGACGGACGCCGTCAACGCGTCGAGCGAGTCGAGGCCGAACCTTCGCGCCAGGGCGGCGCGCTCGGCGCCGTCGGCGACGATTTCGAGCGTCTCTACCGCCTCCATGCGATCGCCGGCGACGATGCGCGAAAACTCGGGCCCGATGTCCTGTCTGTCCTTCATAGCTTCTCTCCCGGCCGGCGGGACACCGGCGGTGGCCCGAACCCGACCCTACCCGCCAACAGCTCCGCCAGGGGGACGGCGCCGAGCGCCCCGGCCTCGCGGCGCATGTAATCGGCCATCGCCCGCACCGGCCCCGCATCCGGCGCCTCGGCGCCGTAAATATTGCGCTTCAAGGCCCGGCAGAGGCCTGCCTCGTCGGCGGCAAGCCCGGCCTCATAGGCCGCGATCCGGCCGTAGAATTGCTCGGCCAGCCGCTTCACCCGCTTGCCGACGCCAAGATCGCCCGTTCCCATTTCCCGCAAATTGCGGTCCATGTCGTCGAACATCACGTCGAAAAGCTCCTGGGCGAGGCGGGCGCTCTGGTCATGGTGGCGCTTGAGCCTGTGCAACACCAGAAAGGCGTGGAGCGCGATCATCTCGAAGCGGCCCTGAACCGTATCGGGCACGCCCAAGGCGGCGAAAAACCGCGGTTGGCGCGCCTGCTTCACCACTTCAAGGTAGAGCCGATGCGCGGCGTCGGTCTCGGTGCTGCGGCGGAACAAATTGGCGAGGGCCATGAAGAGCCTTTTTCAAAGGGTTGACAGGGGTCGCCCGGCGGTGCGATTGTCCCCCCAAAATGGCGGCGAGAAAGGCTTTCGTCAACCGGCTTCGGGCCGAAAGTCGTCCTCTTCCTGGCCAGGTAGGGAAGCACTATGTACACGGCATTCAGACGCCATATCCCGATCATCGCCGTCCTCATCGGCGCGGCCGGACTTTTGGCCTGCTCGCCCCGGATCGAAGTTCGCGGCAATTCGCTTTCCGCCACCAAACTGGCCCAGGTCAAGCCCGGCGCCGACACCCGCGAGGACATCCAGAAACTTCTGGGCACGCCATCGACCATCGGCACCTTCAACAGCCACACCTGGTACTATTTCAGCGAGCGGACCTCGAAAGTGGCCTTTTTCGATCCCGATGTCCTGGAGCGCCAAGTGGTGGCCATCCACTTCGACAAATCGGGCGTGGTCAAGGAAGTCCGCCGTTATTCCAAGGAGGACGGCCGCGAGATCGACCCCGTCGACCGGGCCACCCAAACGCCCACCCCGTCATACAGCCTGTTGGAACAGCTGTTCGGCAACGCGACCGTTTTCGCCCGCTAGCGATGACCCATGACCGGCGGACGCTGAATGTCCGTCAGTCTGCCCTCCGGATCAAGAAGCGATACCGCGATCGCACCCTGGCTGGGGGAGCAGATCGGGAACGGGTCCGGTCAGGCGACCAGGGCCAGCAGCAGTAGCGCCACGATGTTGATGATCTTGATCATCGGGTTGATGGCCGGTCCCGCGGTATCCTTGTAGGGATCGCCTACCGTGTCCCCGGTCACCGCGGCCATATGCGCCTCGGAGCCCTTGCCCCCGTGATTGCCGTCCTCGATGAACTTCTTGGCGTTGTCCCAGGCGCCGCCGCCCGAAGTCATGGAAATCGCCAGGAACAGCCCGGTGACGATGGTGCCGAGCAGCATCGCGCCGATGGAGGTGAACGCCGCCGCCTGGCCGGCGATCGGATAGATCACCGCATAAAGGACGATCGGCGCCAGAACCGGCAGCAGGGACGGCACGATCATCTCCTTGATCGCGGCCCGGGTCAGCAGATCGACGGCGCGGCCATATTCGGGCTTGCCGGTGCCTTCCATGATGCCGGGGATCTCCTTGAACTGGCGGCGCACCTCGACGACGACGGCGGCGGCGGCGCGGCCCACCGCCCGCATGCCCATGGAAGCGAATAGGTAGGGCAACGAGCCCCCAAAGATAAGGCCGACGATGACGAACGGGTCCTGCAGGCGGAAGGTCACCGTCAGATCCGGGAAGTAATGGCGCAATTCCTCGGTATATGCGGTGAACAGTACCAACGCCGCGAGGCCCGCCGAGCCGATGGCGTAGCCCTTGGTCACCGCCTTGGTGGTGTTGCCGACGGCATCGAGAGCGTCGGTCGTCTTGCGGACCTCGGGCGGAAGATCGGCCATCTCGGCGATGCCGCCGGCGTTGTCGGTGACGGGTCCATAGGCATCGAGCGCCACCACGATTCCGGCAAGCGCCAGCATGGCGGTGGCGGCAATGGCGATCCCGAACAGGCCGGCGCTGAGATGGGCGAGGATGATACCGCCGCAGATCACCATCGCCGGCAGGGCGGTGGACTCCATGGAAACGGCAAGGCCCTGGATGACATTGGTGCCATGCCCGGTCGTCGACGCCTCGGCCACGGCCCTCACCGGCGCGTGCTGGGTGCCGGTGTAGTATTCGGTGATCCATACCAAGAGACCGGTGACACCGAGCCCGACAAGCCCGGCATAGAACAGATGTCGCCCCTGGAACGCCTTGCCGGCGACCTCGAATTCAGCGCCGAAATCGATCCATAGGGCGGTGAGTACGCCGATCAGCACGGCCGAGATGACGGCGGAAGCGATCAAACCCTTGTACAGCGCGCCCATGATGTTGTTGGAAGCGCCGAGGCGGACAAAGAAAATGCCGGCGATCGAGCCGGCGATGCAGACGGCGCCGATCAGCAGGGGAAAGAGCATCATGGTCTCCTGGACCGGGCCGGTGAAGAAGATGGCGGCGAGCAGCATGGTGGCGACCATGGTGACGGCGTAAGTCTCGAAAAGGTCCGCCGCCATGCCGGCGCAATCGCCGACATTATCGCCGACGTTATCGGCGATCACGGCGGCGTTGCGGGGGTCATCCTCGGGGATTCCGGCCTCGATCTTGCCCACCAGGTCGGCGCCGACGTCGGCGCCCTTGGTGAAAATACCGCCGCCGAGGCGGGCGAATATCGAGATCAGCGACGCACCGAAGCTGAGCGCCACCAACCCCTCCAGGATGGGCCGCAGCTCGAAACCGAAAGCACGAAGAACCGCATAATAGACGGCGACTCCGAGAAGCCCCAGGCCGACCACCAGCATGCCGGTGACGGTGCCCGAGCGGAAGGCGATCGTCAGCGCCGGGGCAAGGCCGGAACGGGCGGCTTCGGCCGTACGCACATTGGCGCGCACCGAGATGTTCATGCCGATATACCCGGCGGCGGCCGACAGGACGGAGCCGACGGTATAGCCGATGGCCACATGCAGACCGAGACGCCACCACAAAAGGGCGCCGATGACCAAACCGACGAGGGCGATAGCGCGGTATTGACGGTTGAGATAGGCGTTCGCCCCTTCCTGTATCGCACCCGCGATCTCGCGCATCCGGTCGGTTCCGGACGGCGCCGCCAGAACCGAACGGCTGGCGAAGACGCTGTAGAGAAGGGCAAGGACGCCGGCGGCAAACACCAACCAGTAAATGCCCGTCATTTATCTGAATCCCCTTGATGAAGTGATTTGGGATGAAGCGAACGAGCCCCGGTGAAGCCCCCGACCCTCCTCGTGCCAACGGACGATCCGGCGCGCCGACAAACGATCGGGACCAAGGCGGTTGCCGCCGGCTTCGAAGCCCGAAAATCGCGCGGAACATGACAGAACTGCCCCGATAACGCAACAGGGTCCCGGCTTGCCGCCATGGCTAGTACTTACTTTTCATAGAAGGGTGCCACATCCGACGGCCTTGCGGGTTATTCAGGCCCGGAGCGTGGTCCGCCGTGATGGGGGCGCATCACAAGGGCCGCGCGAGGTGAGCGTAAGGGCCCGCAAGGCCGCCCGAAGGGTCGCTTTTCGCGGCCACCGGAGGGCGTCACCGCCGCTTGACGATGTCCAGACACTCGCCTCGGCGAAGCCTCCGGCGGAGCCAGGGTCGCCGGCGCGCCGCCTCCACCCCGGTG
>JACZQV010000019.1 GCA_022545545.1 Pseudomonadota bacterium | reverse complement strand
GCGAGCTGCCGACCGAGTGGTTAACCGAGGACGTCCATCCCTGATCCGGGAATGCGGCGGCCCGCGATCAAGGGCCGGTCCCGCCTTTGCGGCTCCCGATGAAGCGTTTCATCAGGCGCATAAGCGGCGGGGCGACGAAGGTCAGGGCGAACAGCCCCCAGAGGACCTGCGAGATCGTGCTCTGGAAAAAAATGTCCAACTCGCCAAAGCTGATGCGGAAGGCGCGCATGAAATTGGCCTCCAAAATGGGCCCGAGGATGACGCCGAGCAATATGGCCACCACCGGGTAGCCGTGTTTCTTCATGATGAAGCCGAGACAACCGAAGGCCAGCATGAGGCCCATGTCGAAGACATAGGCGTTGCGCGCGAAGCCGCCGAGCAGACAGAAGACGGCGATGACCGGAATGATGATCCGCAAGTTTATCAGCGCCGCCCGGTAGGCGAAGTAGGCGATGCCGGTGCCGATGACGAGGACGAAGAAAGCGGCGGCGAACTGGCTCCACAGCACGGCGTAGGCGATGTCGCCGTTGAACTGGAACAGTCTCGGCCCGACGTAAAGGCCGTGGTAGACCATGACCACCAGCAATACCGCCATGGAACCCGAGCCCGGGATGGCGAGGGTCAGCAGCGGCACCAGGGCGCCGCCGACGACCGCGTTGTTGCAGACATCGGCGGCGATGAGTCCCTCGAACGCCCCCTTGCCATAGGTCTTCTTGCGCTCCGGCGGGGCGAAGGCGATCGATTGCTGGTAGGCGACGAAGGTGGCCACGGAAGCGCCTGCGCCGGGCATGGCGCCGATGCCAAGGCCGATGGCGCCGGCGCGGATCACCTCGATGGGGCGCTTGAGGGTGTCGACGAAGCCGGTGAGGATGCCGCGTATGCCGACATCGGCGTCGGGCACCTTGACGTCATCGGCGAGGAGTGAGCGCAGGCCCTTCTCGGCGTGCATCATCACCTCCGAGAAACCCAGCAGGCCGACCAGCACGGCGATGATCGGAAGCTTGTCGAACAGATAGACGATGTCGAAGGTGCCGCGGAACTGCCCGAAGGTCGGGTCGGTGCCGGTGGTGGCCAACAACAGCCCGAAGAACCCGGCGAGAAGGCCCTTGGCCAGGCCGCCGGCGGAAAGCTGGGCGATCACGGTGAGACCGAAGAGGACGACGATACAGATCTCCGCCGGTCCGAAACCGAGCGCGACCCGGGCGATCAGAGGCGCCAGGGTGATCGCGGCGACGCCGCCGATCAGCGCGCCGATAGTCGAGGACATGATGCAAATGCCGAGCGCCCTTGCCGCCAGCCCCTTCTGCATCAGGGGATAGCCGTCGAACGCCGTGACCGCGCCGCCCGGCGTGCCCGGGATGTTGAGCATGACGGAAGGGAAGGAATTCCCCATTTCGGCGCCGGCATAGATGCTGACGCCGAGGATCAGCCCCTGCTCCGGCGGCAGGACCATGAGAACGGGGAGCAGCATCGCCAGCGTGCCGCTCGAGGTCAGCCCCGGCATGGCGCCGACGAACATGCCGATCAGCACCCCGACCGGCACCACCCAGATGTTGGCCAGGAAAAGATAGAAGCCCTCGACGGCGATGTCAGGCATGGCGGTCGACGCTGCCGTTCCCGGCGCCGAACGGCGACATCATTCCTCCCCTCCGAGCCACTCCTCGAGGAAGCTCTCGGGCAGCGGCATGTCGATCAGACCGGCGAAGACGAAATGCACGACGAGGACGGTGGCGACGGAGACACCGAGGATCGTCACGCCTGAGCGTATGCCCATCGCCAACAGGACGAGGACGGCGAAGAGGAAAAAGGCGATCAGGTAACCAATGGTCTCGATCGTCAGCACCAGGGCCAAGGCGAAACCAACCAGGGCGGCCAATCTCATCCACCCGCCGGGCCTGGCCGCCGGCCCCGAGGCCGCGGCTTCCGCCGTTTCCTCCAGCGACATTTCACCGCTTTTTGAATGATCGGGCACGAAGTACCGGACGACGGCCAGGCGGCCGAGGATCGGGGTCAGCCGGTGAAGGATGAGGAAGCCGCCGAGTACCAGGATCGGGACGGCGAGGAACAAGGCGTATTCCGTGGTCAGTTCCCTGTAATCGCCGGTGAATTGTTCCCACAGGGCGAAAACCGCGTAACCGATGGCAAGCAGCGGCACGATCAGGCCGCCAAGGGCCTCCTTGGTGAAATTCATTACCGATACCCTCCCCGTACCCCCCGGCGTAGAAGGATGACGCTAAGAACGGACCCACGGGGGCGCGGCCCGTGTTTGGCTAGGTCCACAACGTCCGGATTTCCGGCACCATGGCGGGGCGGGCCCGCCGTCCTACGGGCGGGCCCGCCGCCAATGATGATACCGCCCAATCAAACGCTGGTGCGCGTCACTTGCACTTCAACTGCTTGGCCAATACCGGCACGCCGATATAACCGATCTCGCACTCCATGCCGGCCTTCAGCATCTTCAGGCCTTTCTTGCCCTTGACCCTCTTGCCGCCGATGTAGACCTTGGTCCGGCGTCTGTGGACCTTGATCTTCTTCTTCTTGCCGTCGGTGTCGATGAAAGTGACCTTCTTGCCCTTCTTGCCGACCTTGAGAAGCTTGGAGGAGACCTTGGTCATCTTCAGCTTGGTCTTGAAGAAGGCGCCGTGCTTGTCGAAGGCGCCCCAAAAAGACCCTAAGAGTGCCAGCATTTCGGGGTGGTCCATGTCGAGGATGTTTGCAGGCGCGATGCCCACCTTCTTGGCGAGCTTGATGTATTCGGCATCGTCCTTGGTCGCCTCGAAGGTCGTCTTCAGCTTCTTCAGGCGGTCCGGATACTTCTTCGGCAACGCCGCCGGCACCAGGATCGAACGATACGACGCTACCGGGACGGTCTTCGTCCCCAGTGCCCCATCGAGGGTCGGGGCGTTGTTGGTCATGCCCGGAACCGGGTTCGTGGCAAGCGCCACGGCGAGAACCCGGACCCTGTCGCCGCCCTTCTGGATGTTCGAGACCTTGCCCAAGCCGACCGGCACGTGCCCGCCGAGCACCGCCGTCACCAGATCGCTGCCGCCGCCGATCGGAATGACTTGGAACGATGCTTTTTTCTGAGCCATCAGCTGGTGGATGGTCATGTTCTCGGTACTGCGCCATGAGCTCAGGGCGAAGACGGTGGTCTTCTTCTGGCCCGCCGCGATGACGTCCTTGATCGACTTGTAGGGCGAATCCTTGAGCACGAATACGGCGCCCGGATCGACGCCGAAGACGCCGAGCTGGTAGAAGGTGTCCTGCCACTTCCAAGGCGGCTTTTGCGAAGCGTACATGATGCCCGTGGTGGCGATATTGGTGGTGAGGAGAACCGTGCCGTCCTGGGGCTGGGTGCGGAAGTAGTCGAAGCCGATACGGCCCGACGCCCCGGTCTTGTTCAGCACCTTGAGCTTGGCGCCGAGTTTCTTCGCCCAGACCTTGACCAGTACCCGGGTCAGGCGGTCCTGTCCGCCGCCAAGCGAATGGGGCAGAACGATCGTGATCTGTTTCGGCTTCCACTCACCGGCCTGGGCGGCCGAGAGCGCGACCATCGACAACACCGCGGCCGAGAGTACCGTCGCCGCGGCAACCACAAACAATCTTTGGGTGATTCTACTAGCCACTTTTGCGTCTCCTTGTTCCCTGGTGTTACGGTCCGAAGATCAAGCGGACCAAATTTATCGAGCCCGTAAGTGCCACTTACACGGCAGCCACTGTCGGGAAACCGATGTGGCCGAAAAACCGATGTGGCGTGAGCCCTGGTTCCATTCTATAAAATCATAGCCTAAATTGAAAGCCCGGGTCTCGCTTCTATGTTGGCGGGCGGGCATCGATGGTTTTGGCGCCATAGGCGCCGATATGACGGGAGAAGGTGACATGAAGCTCAGGCACATTGCGATAAAGGTCGACGATCTCGAGGCCGCCGGCGATTTCTACGAGAACTTCCTGGGCTTCAGGGACGTTCGCCAGGGACGCAACCGGGACCACTTTTCCCGCCACATGACCGACGGCAACATCGACATCGCCCTGGTCAAGTATGACAGCGAGGACTCGTCGAACGAGGCGAAGGCGGCCGGCGAAGGCCCCTGTATCCATCACATCGGTTTCGAGGTCGATGATTTCGAGGCCCGGATCGAGGAGATCAAGGGCAAGGGCTACGAGATCATCTCCAACCCAGGCGTCGTCCCGGTCAAGTTCCGCGCCCCGGGCGGCACCATCGCCGAGTTCGCGCCGCGTGCGCACTTCAAGCTCGACTAGCGCATCATCCACTCACGCGGCATCGCCGGGCCGATCCGCCGCCTCGCCCTCCAGCGCTTCGGCCATCGTCCGTTCGCGCCGCCTCGCCCATAGCCATAGCACCAGGCACATGATGGCGCCGGCGGCGAGCGGCCACCGCAGGCCGAACCGTTCGGACAATCCCCCCATGACCAGCGCCCCGATCGCCGGACAGCCCCTGGCGACGATGCCGTAGAGGCCGATCACCCTGCCGCGCATCTCGCCCGCTACCGCGGTTTGTATCAGGGTCTGGACGCTTACGCCTTGCACCACCAGGGAGAAACCGGAGATGACCAGGAACGGCCAGGCCAGCCAGAAGATGTCCGTCGAGGTGAACGCCAACAGGGCGAAAGCCATGACCAGCAGATTGCCGACGACGACAGACGAAAGGCCGGTGATGGTGCCCCGCTGGATCAGCCAGAAACCGGCGGCCATGGCGCCAAGGCCATTGGCCGAGAACAACAGGGCGAGCCCGTCGACACCGCGCCCGAACACCCTGTCGGCGAAGCCGGGCAACAGTTCGGTATAGGGCCTGACGAACAGGGCGGTCATCACCAGGATCAGCAGGATCGGCGCGATCCCGGCATGGGAGAAGGCATAGCGGATCCCCTCGCCGGCCTCGCTCAGAAGACTGCGCCCGGTTTTCTCCTTCTTCTCCACCGGCGCCACGTCGAGGACCATCAGGACCAGGAGATAGATCAGGAAACTCAAGGCATTGGCGGCGAATGCCAGGGAAACGCCGCCGGCGACGATGATGACGCCGCCGAGCGCGGGACCGACGAAGCGGGCCGAATTGAAGACGACGGAGTTGAGCGCCAGCGCCGATGACAGGTCCTCGCGCCCGACCAGAAAGTAAACGAACGACATGCGCGCCGGCCGGTTGAAGGCGCCGATGACGCCGCGCAACACCATGAGCACGAGCAACATCTCGATGGTGATCAATCCGGCGAAGGTCAGGACGGTCAGGATCACGGCGTGGAAAAGCGCGAGCGCCTGGGTGAACTTGAGCAGGCGGAGGAAATCCATGCGGTCGGTCACGGCGCCGGCGATGGGGCCGACGACGACATTGGGGAAAAGCTCGGCGAAGGCGATCAGTCCCAGCCATGCCGCCGAGTCCGTGAGTTGCCAGGTCAGCCAGCCGACCGCGATCCGCTGGATCCAGGTGCCGAGGTTCGAGCACAGGTGCCCGGCCATATAGATCCGGTAATTCCGGTTGGCTATGACGCGTTTGGCCTTGGCGAAGCCGGCGAGACTTATCATCGGTCCCAATCGTCGGTTCAAACAATCCGGTTATGCGAAACGGCATCCAATGAGGGGCTGAAAACCCGATACCGTCGGGCGGGAAACTGTCAATCGGGCGCCGCGCCCGTCATCCGTCGAACCGCGCCGGACCCGCCCGGACCCGGAAAGACGCGGCCCCCGGTCTACGCCCCGATCGCCCTCATGAAGCGGTCGCGGATGCCAAGCCCGTCCATCGGGATGACGCCGATGCCGTCGGGCATGCCCGTTTCGGTCTTGATCACCATGACCTGGGGACCCTCGTTGGCGCCAAGCGCGCGTTCGACGGCGGGCGTGATCCGCGCTTCGGTGTCGATCAGGGTGACGCGCTCGACGCCGCAGGCCTCGGCGACGGCGTCGAGGCGCAAGTTGGAAGCGGTGAAGGAGGGCTGGAAACCGGTCGATCCATAGCGTTCGTTATCGATGATGATCAGCAGGTAGTTCGCCGGGCGCACCAAGCCGATGGTGGCGAGCGTGCCCATGTTCATGGCCACCGCCCCGTCGCCCTCGAGCACGACGACCTTCTTGTCCTGGGACATGGCGAGGCCGAGGCCGATCGAGGAGGCGAGCCCCATGGACCCCAGCATGTAGAAGTTTTCCGGCCGGTCGCGGATGACGAACAGCTCCTGTGCCGGGTGGCCGATGTTGCACACCACCAGCTCGTCGGTGATCGCCTCCATGACCCGCTTGGTGGCTTCGAATCGTCTCAAGGTTCCCGCCTTTCAAGTAGTTTCCAGCGCCGCGATCGGACGCCGGAGGCGAACGGCGGGATCGAAGCTTCGCATCATTCGCCGCCCTCCCAGAAGCTGAAGGGGAAGAGGAAGCCGACGGGGTTCTGGGTCTCGAAGGCCCTGGCGATGCCTTCCTCGACCCGGTCGAGCTCGGCTGTGCTTGCGACCTCGATGCAATCGACCGCGACGGCGGCCATCAGCGGCTTGACCGCATCCCCCATGACCCGCTGGGCCTCCACGGGCTCACCCTCGCTTCCCCGGTGGCTGGTGAGGAACACCACCGGTATCTTGAAATAACTCAGCAGCGAACAGACGGCGTTGATGGTGTTGCCGAAGCCCGAGTTCTGCATCACCAGCGCCGGCCGCTTGCCCGCCATATAGGCGCCGGCGAGGATGCCGAGGCCCTCTTCCTCCCGCGTCACCGGCGTGTAGGTGATATCCGGGTCTTCCTCGAGGCGTTCGATGAGCTCGGCCAGCAACTTGCACGGGACCGAGACGAAGAAGTCAATCTTCTGCGCCCTGAGCCTTTCGTATAGTTGTTCCGTCGGGGTCAACACACGCTCCTTTTCACGCCACCGGGTTCACGCCACCGGGTTCACGCCACCGGGTTTTCCAGCGTTCCGATGGGCTCGATGGTGATCGCCACCTCGTCGCCCGGCTGGAGGAACTTCGGCGGATCGAAACCGATGCCGACGCCCGCGGGCGTGCCGGTGGCGATGAGATCGCCGGGCTCGAGCGTCATGCCGAGCGAGATCGTCTCGATCAGGGTGGGGATATCGAATATGAGATCGGCGACGGACACCTGCTGGCGCACCTCGCCGTTGACACGGGTCGTCATCTCCAGGGCGCCGACGTCCTTGACCTCATCCGCCGTCACCAGGCACGGACCCATGGGACAGAAGCCGTCGAGGCTCTTGCCAAGGAACCACTGGGAGTGGCGGCGCTGAAGGGTGCGGGCGGTGACGTCATTGATGATGGTGTAACCATAGATATGGTCGAAGGCGTCGGCCCGGGGGATCTTGCGGCCGGCCTTGCCGATGACGATGGTCAGCTCGCCCTCGTAATCGACGCTGGCGGTGGGATCGAGATGGCCGGGGATGGGATCGAGGGGCCCGATGACGCTCGATGTCCATTTGGTGAAGATGATCGGCACGTCGGGAATGTCGACGCCGCCCGAGCTCTTGTCGAAGCCGCTGGCCTGAAATTCCCTGGCGTGCTGGTGATAGTTCTTGCCGACGCAAAGGATGTTCCGCGCCGGACGCGGGATCGGCGCCAGCAGTTTCACCGCCGAGACCGGGATCAGCGCGTCCTTCGGCGCCTCTCTCACGGCATCGCCCGCCGGGCCAAGCGCGCGATCGCCAAGGGCGATGAACCCAAGCATGTCCGGCGGCAGATCGGGGCAGGCGGCGGCAAGATCGAGAACCTTATCGCCGTCACAAAGGACGCCGATCCGGTTTTCATCGCCGTCGGAAAATGTCACCAGCCGCATCGCGTTTCCCCGTTCCCCTATTCGCCGCCCGTTATTCGCCGCCCGTTATTCGCCGCCGATCAATCGCCGCCGATCAATCGCCTATGGTGATGGTCAGGTCACCGACCCCGTCGACATGGCCCTCGAGTTTATCGCCGCGTTCGACCGCGCCGACGCCCGCCGGCGTACCCGAGTAGATCAGGTCGCCGGCGACCAGCTCGACCAAATGGGAAAGATGGGAAATCATCTCCGGCACGCTCCAGATCAACTGGTCGAGGTCGCCCTCCTGGCGCATCTCGCCGTTGACCTTGAGCCGGATCGCGCCCTCCTCCGGGTGGCCGATGTCATGCGCCGGCGCCATGGCCGAACACGGCGCCGAGCAATCGAACCCCTTTCCCATGTCCCACGGCCGGCGCGCCTCCTTGGCCTCGCCCTGCAGATCCCGGCGCGTCATGTCGAGACCGACGGCGTAACCGAAGACATGCTCGAGCGCCCGGGCGACGGGAATGTCCCGGCCCGTCTTGCCGATGCCGACCACCAGTTCGATCTCATGGTGGAGGTTGGACGTGGCGGACGGGTAAGGCATGACGGAACCGCCGGGGAGGATGGCGTCGGCGGGCTTCATGAAATAGAAGGGCGGCTCGCGGTCCGGGTCGTGCCCCATCTCGCGGGCATGGGCGGCGTAATTGCGCCCGACGCAATAGATGCGGCGAACCGGGAACACATCGGGAGATCCGGTGATCGGCAGCGTCGTGACGGGCGGACAGGTAATGGCATAGCTCATGGTCGAAACCCGAGATGTTGCGCGCCCTGCCGCTACCGAACCCGTGTCGTCGGAAGAGGGGGAGCGAAATATGTTGATGGGCGTCACCGAGTGACGCCGGTGCCGCCCGCTACCGGGGGCGGGCCGCATTTAAATACCACCTAACGATCCTCCATCAAAGCCCGTAATACCACGGCGCGAAAAGGCTAAATGCCAGCCACACCACGATCACCAGCGGCGCCCCGGCGCGGGTGAAGTCGAGGAACCGGTAATTGCCGGGCGCCATGACCAAGAGGTTGGTCTGGTAGCCCACCGGCGATGCGAAACTGCAGTTGGCGGCGAAAACCACGGCGACGGCGAAGGGCTCGACCGGAACGCCGAGGCCGGTGGCGATGCTGACGGCGATCGGCGTGAACAGGACCGCCGTGGCCTTGGCGTTGATCAGGTTCGACAGCACCGCGACGAGAAGGAAGAATCCGGACAACACCGATGCCGGGCCGAAGTCGCCCGCGCTCTCAAGCAACACCACGGCCAGGAAGTCGGCGCCGCCGGTTTCCTGCATGGCAAGGCCGAGAGCCAGGGCGGCGGCGATCATCATCACCACATTGCGGTCGATGGCGCGGCCCGCCTGGCGGATGTTGAGCACGTTCGCGGCCAACATCAGACCGGCGCCGCTGAGCGCCGCGATGGAGATCGGCAAGATGCCCAACGCCGCGGTGGCGATGACCGCCCCGAAGATCGCCAGCGCCCGGCGCGCATGATGGACCGAAGGCAGATCGGCGGCGGACCATTCGATCAACAACACGTCGGGATTGCCGCGCAGGGCGTCGATGTCCTCTTTCCGTCCCTGGATGAGCAGCACATCACCCCCCGCGAGGCGGATCTCGGTGATCCGGCTGCGGATCATCCGCGACTGGCGCTGCAGGCCGACGACGATGCAGTGAGTGTGGTAACGAAAGCCGATCTGCTCCAGCGTCCGGCCGATCAAGCGCGAGGTCGGCGTCACCATCGCCTCGACCAATGTCTGGCTGCCGGCCTGCCAGCGGCGGGGTTCTTCCTCGGCTTCCGCCTCGCCCTCGGGCTCGTCACCAAGATCCGGGTGCAGGAGATCGGTTTCATCGCCGACCAGATCGGTCAGCGCCTTGCGCGTGGCGGCGACGACCAGGATATCGCCCGGCACGAGGGTCAATTCGTCATCGAAAGGCGGCACGAAGGCGTGCTCGCCGCGCTGCAGGATGCGCAGCGTGACCTCCACCAGTTGCGGGAAATAACCGCCGAGTGGCGCCAGGCCGTCGAATCGTGAACCCTCGGTCACGCTGATCTGGGCGATGAACTGACGGCCGCCGCCGGTCAGCGCCGTCGTAAGCAAAGCGCGCGACGGCATTAGCCGCGGCGCGATGGTGACGAGATAGACCAGGCCGACGGCGGCCAGCACGATGCCGGGCAAGGTGAAATCGAAAAACCCGAAGCCGGGGCGTCCCATCTCCACCAGCGTTCCGGACACCAGGAGATTGGTGCTCGACCCGATCAGCGTCGTCATGCCGCCGAGGATCGCCGCGAAGCTGAGCGGCATCATCATCCGGCTCGGCGAACGATCGAGCCGTTCGGACAACGTTTGCATGATCGGTATGAAGATGACCACCACCGGCGTGTTGTTGAGAAAGCCGCTGACCGCCAGCACGGTGATCAAGACCAGCGCCAGCGCCAGGAGGGCATGGCCGCGCGCCAGGCGCAGCACCAGACCGGCGCCGCGCTCGAGCACGCCGGTCGCCGCCAGCCCCTGGCCCATGACCAGCAGCCCGACCACGGCGAGCAGCGCCGGATTGGCGAAACCGGCCAGCAACTGCTTGGCGCCGAGGCGGTTGGCGCCGGTTTCGTCGATGACGGGGACGAAATGGAACAGCACCGCGAGGGTGCATATCACCCCCAGCGACGTCAGCACCAAGGGTATGCGTTCGAGCGCATAGAGCACCAATGCCGCGACGATGACGGCAAAGATCGCCCACATGCCGAAGTCGGCCCCGGTCAACGGCACTCCCCCGATCCCCTCGAATGTATTTGTCGTCTCGTCGGCAAAAGGTAACACGGCGAGATGCCGGCGCGAAGGGGCCCGGTTCCGCTCGGCCGATCCCGGCGGCTCAGCCGCCGCGCCGCCGTTTCACCGGAGTGGTTTCCCGGGTGGTTTCCCGGCATCCTTGGCGAAGCCCCGGCGATGCCGTCGAATGCCAATCCCCATCCGGGCGCGCATCACCCGCGGTGGCGTTGCGGGCCACTGGCTTGCCAACCCCAAACGCTTGACCATCGGTTGGCGCTGAGTCATTGTGCAGGATCAAACTGAGCTTGGTAGGTAAAGGCCCTGAAAAGCAGGCGAAAGAACAATAAGAAATCCGCCCTTCCTTTTCCCTGCGGAGAATAGATAAAATATAATAACCGCGGGAGAGCAATAATTTAAATATAGGGGAAGATGTATAAGGGCTAAGGACTACGTCGATAAAAACTGGGAGAGAGCTTATGTCAGAATTCAAATTGCACCCGACCCGCCGTGGCTTCATGAAGGGCAGCACGGCGGCCGCCGGTTTAGGGGCGCTAACCCTTAGCCCCTTCGGCCCCGCCTTCGCCGCCAAATTCCCATCGCGGAACATCAAGGTTTACGTGCCGACCCGCGAAGGCGGCGGCGCCGACCGCAACCTTCGTGCCTTCACCAGCATTTGGAAAAATTATCTAGGGGTCAACTTCCAGGCGTCTTTCTATCCCGGCGCCGCGGGCCGGGTCGGCTACGAAAAATACATGGGCATCGCCAAGCCCGATTGCTATGAGCTGCTGTTTGGCAATATGGGGCCCGAGGTGTTGAACTGGGTGGTGAAGAAGCCGACCTTCGATCTCAATGCCATGTTCTATTTCGGCCAGATGGACCGGGACCCGGGGATCATCTTCGTTGGCCGCAAGAGCAAGTTCAAACACATCGACGAAATCGTCGCCGAAGGTAAGAAGCGGACGATGAATGTCGGCGTCAGCCGGCTCGCCCATCCCGCCACCCTTGGCGTGCTGGCACTCGGCCGTCACACCGGCGCCAGGTTCAATGTGATCCCGCTGTCCGGCGGCAAGAACACCCGGGCCGGCGTCGCCACCGGCGAGATGGACTTCGGCGCCTTGCCTTCGGGCGGTATCGCCAGGCGGGGCAAGAACTTCAGGATTCTCGCGATCTTCGACAACGTGAACCCGATCCCGGACAAAATCAAGAACGCGGTCCTGGTCAACAAGCATTTCGGCATGGACCTGCCGCCGTTGATCGCCGGCGCGCGCGCCTTCGGGATCAAGCGGGCCGCCGTCGACAAATATCCCGACCGCTTCAAGATTCTCACCGACACCATGAACAAGGTGTACGGTGATCCGGCCTATTGGGAGGTGTTGAAGAAGACCAAGGTGCCGATGGCGCTGTTCACCAAGAGCTCCTCGCAGGCGGAAATCGAAAAGTACGTGAAGGACATCACCGCCATCGGCGAGAAGTACAAGGACCTGTTGACCGGCAAGACCTAAGGCGCAACCACGGCGTTGTCGGTGCGGTTTTCGGGCGGCATGCCCGTGCGAGGGGCATGCCGCCCTTTTTGACGAGGGATGATGACGGTCTCGCCAATCCGAGGCGTCGACCAATGAATACGGGCTAAGATGCGGCCCACCGTTCGATTGGGCGTGGCGCCTTCATTGGCGGGGAGCACCGTAGAACAAGGGTGAAGCCGAATGACGGATCACGACGAAGCGGAAAAACCTGAGCGGAAATCCCTCGGCGGGGATCTGATACTCCCCATAGGGGCGTTCCTTTTCACGCTCTATTACTTCTACACCATCATCGACGTGCCCCGGATCGCACAGATTAGCGCCTTCTTCGTCGGCACCATCCTAATTTTCTTGCTTGTAATTTTGGCGGTCAGGATCGGCAAGGAAGTGAAGGCGGGCACGGCCGATCTCCGCCTCGGCCCGTTGGTGGAACCCCATTCCTTCATCCCGACGCGGCTGGCGCTCTTTGGATTGACCCTGGGATTCATCTTTTTCATCGAATGGCTGGGCTTCACCATCATCGTATTCCTGTTTCTCGTGCTGGCGATGCTGTTGCTGAGCAAGGGACAAAACAAGGGCATGATTTTCGGCGTCGCCGGGGTGCTCGCCATCGGCGGTTACTTGTTGTTCATCGTCGCCTTCAGCACGCGGTTCCCGGCGGGGCCGTTCGAGCAGTTGATGGAGAAGCTTTTCTAAAATGGAATTCGACCCCGGACTCTTCATCGGACTGTTCGCCCGAACGTTCACCTTTTGGTGGGTGATCCTGCCCGCCATCTTCCTGGGCCTGATCGTCGGCGCGATTCCCGGCTTTAGCGCCGCCAACACCATCATCATCCTGCTGCCGCTGACCCTGGCCATGGACCCGGAAGTCGGCCTCATCTTCATGGTGGCGCTCTATGCCTCCTCGCGCATGGGCGCCGGCATTCCCGCGATCCTGGTCAATATCCCGGGCACCGCCGGCGCCGCGGCGACGCCGCTCGACGGCTATCCCATGACCAAGCAGGGCCGCGGCCAACAGGCGCTCGCCATCTCTTTCGTTTCGTCGGTGTTCGGCGGGTTGCTGGCGACCGTGATCACGCTGCTGGCGATGCCGTGGTTGTCCCAGGTGGCATATTACCTCTTCTCGGTGGAGATGATCGTGGTGATGCTGTTCGGCATCTCGCTGATCGCCACCATCGCCGCGCGCGACACCCTGAAGGGCCTGATCGCCGGGTTCTTCGGCCTGATGATCGGTTACATCGGCGCCGATGTGGTCTATGAGACGCCGCGGGGAACATTCGGATTCCTCGAGCTTTACGACAAGGTGCCGCTGATCCCCGCCCTGGTCGGCCTGTTCGCCGTGTCCGAAGCCTTCGCCGTCATCGAGAACCAATCCATCCTGTCCGAGCGTGGCAAGGCAGCGATGCAGAAGGCCGGCTGGAGCGAAACCCTGGAAGGGGTCAGGATCGCGCTTTCCAAATGGTGGCACATCACCTGGACCAGCCTCATCGGCCTGGTGATCGGCGTGGTGCCCGGCGCCGGCGCCGCCATCGCCGCCTTCGTCGCCTATCAGCAATCGCGCACCTTCTCCAAAACACCGGAGTTGTACGGCACCGGGCACGTCGAAGGCTTGATAGCCCCGGAATCCGCCAACAACGGCGTGACCTCGGGCACCCTGGTGCCGCTCCTGGTGATCGGTATTCCCGGTGGCGCCACCGCCGCCATCATGCTGGTGGTGCTGCAGTACCATGGCGTCACCATGGGGCCCGATCTGTTCATGGAGAGCCCGGAACTCGCCTATGGGCCGTTCGCGGCCATGGCGGTGACCTATTTCATCATGATCTTCACCATCTTGCCGCTGGCGCGCTACATGTCGCAGATCACCGTGGTGTCCACCATCTATATGTCGCCCATCATCATTTCCTTTACCCTGGTCGGCGCCTTCGTGCCACGCCAATACATGTTCGATATGTATCTGGCCCTGGTATTCGGGGTGATCGGCTACATCGCCCGTAAGACCGGCTACCATACGGCGGCCATCCTCATCGGCGTCATCCTGGGGCCGCTGTTGGAAACCTACTTCCTGCGGGCGCTGAAGATGTCCGAGGGCGACCTCATGGTGATATTCTCATCGACGCTCGCCAACGTGCTGTGGGTCGCCCTGGCGGCATCCTTGGTGCTTCCCTATCTGATACAGCGCCGGCGTAGACTTCGCCGCGGCCAGGAAGCGGCGGCGGGCGGGACCACGGAGTAGGCGCCCGGGGTAGACGCCCGGATTGGCGTCGCATCTTCAGGGGCCCGAATACAAAGGGGGAAGAGAATGAGCACGAACGAAATCGGCGTCACCGCCAGGAACATCAAGCGCATCTCGCGTCTCGACCTACCGGGCGGCGGCCAGATCATCGTCGACGGCAAATACGCCTATATCGGCCACATGGACCCGCCGCATGGGACCTCGATCCTCGACATATCCGATCCGAAAAACCCCCGCGTCGTATCGACCATCGAACATCCGGACAATTATTCCCACTCCCACAAGGTGCGGGTCAACGGCGATGTCATGATCGTCAACATCGAGCAGTACAACCGCCATTTCCTGCGCCTTGGCGATCGCATCCCCGAGCTCAGGGCAAGCCTCGAGGCCGAGCTCGGCCGGGCGCCCGGCGACGCCGATCTGGCCAAGGCGCTCAAGGTCAAGGAAAGCGACATCCCGGGTCTCGGCGAGGCGCAAGCGCGGGGCTATAACGACGGCGGTTTCAAGGTTTACGACGTCTCCGACCGCGCCAATCCGCGCCAGATCGCCTACCAGAGGACCTTCGGCTTCGGCACCCACCGCTTCGACGCCGACGCCGATTACGCCTACATCTCGACCGAGATGGAGGGCTATATCGGCAACATCCTGGTGATCTACGACATGGCCAATCCCGAGCGGCCCGAGGAGGTATCGCGCTGGTGGATGGAGGGCCAACACCTCGCCGGCGGCGAGAAGCCGACCTGGCGGGGCTATCGCAACCGCCTCCACCACGCCTTGCGCCAGGGCGACAGGCTGTGGGCGTCGTGCTGGCAGGGGGGCTTTCGGGTGATCGACGTCGCCGATATCGCCAATCCCAAGACCATCGGCGGCTACGACTATCATCCCCCCTTCCCGGAGCCGACCCACACGGTGCTGCCGTTCCCCTTCCCGATCGACGGCAAGGATGTGGCGGTGGTGATCGACGAGGAGCACGCGCCCCACCCCGGCCAGCCCCACGCCTTCATGTGGCTGTTCGATGTCACCAACGTCGAGGACATGAAGCCGCTCTCGACCTTCCATGTCAGCGAGGCGGATTCGCCCTGGAGCCGGATGGGGGAGCGCTTCGGCGCCCATCAGTACCAGGAGCATTTCTCGGACACGCGGGTCTTTATGACATGGTTCTCGGGCGGGCTTAGGGTCGTCGACGTCGCCAACCCGCTGCTGCCCGAGGAGATCGCCCACTTCATACCCGAGCCCGGCAAGGGCGCGAAGACGCCCCAGAGCAACGACGTCGATGTCGACGAGAACGGGTTGATCTACCTGATGGACCGGATCAACGGCCTCGATATCCTGGAGATCACGGTCTAAGCTCGCGCCCCCCGGCGGCGGCTATCCGCCAACGGCCATCAGAGGATAAACCGACGATCATCAAACGATAAGGGGTCCCATGACCGATCCAGAACTCCTTCCCCCGAGCGTCGATCCCAGCAAGAAGCTGATCGGCATCCGCGAGGTCCGAGCGCGTAACGACGCCACGCCGCGCACCGTGAGCAAGGTGCGCGATTTCGAGGTCGTGACCGACGAGGTCAAGGGCACCAATACCGGCCCGACGCCGCTCGAGACCGTGCTGGCGGCCTTCCTCGGCTGCGAAGGCGTGATCATCAACCGCTGCGCCGAGGTCATGAAGTTCGCCTATTCCGGCGTCGATCTCGAGTGCGCGGGCGAGGTCGACGCCAGGGGCTCGCGCGGGGTCCAAGGCGTCAGGCCCCATTTCCAGGCGGTCAGGCTCAAGGTGACGCTTTATACCGACGAGCCGGCCGAGCGCATCGCCAAGCTCAGGAAGAACGTCGAGTACCGCTGCCCGGTGATGAACCTTTTGCGCGACGCCGACGTGGCGCTAGACGTCACCTGGGAGACCCGCCCCGCCTGAGGCCGGGTGGGGGAGCGGGGCGGATCGGGCGGGCGGTGTATGCTCGGCCCTCGTAACGCGACAAGGCTTCTTGGCGATGCAATGAACGCAACCGGATTGCGCGCAAGCCCCGAGGGGACGCGGGCCACGGCGCGGAACATTCGAGCCTGTCTGTGGACCGCGATCGCGGTGATCTTGCTTGCCGGGGCGCCGGCGGCCCGAGGGGCCGAAATCGAGCTCGTTCGCGTCCCCGGCGGCGATTTCGTCATGGGGGAGTCGAGCGGCGAGCCCGACGAGGCGCCGCGCGCGGTGACGGTCGCGCCCTTCCGGCTCATGCGCTTCGAGGTCACGAACCGACAGTTCGCCGCCTTCATCGCCGCGACCGGCCATAGGACCGACGCCGAGCGTTCGGGCTTCGGTTACGTCTGGGACGGGCGCTGGCGGCAAGTGGCGGGCGCCGACTGGCGCCATCCCCGGGGCGCCGACGGCGGCATCGGCGCCAAGGCGGACCATCCGGTTATCCAGGTCTCGGCAGGGGACGCGGCGGCGTTTTGCGCCTGGCACGGCCTGCGCCTGCCGGCGGAGGAAGAGTGGGAGTTCGCCGCCCGCGGGCCCGGCGCGCGCCGCTACCCATGGGGCGATGCCCGGCCCGAGCAACGCGGGACCCGCCGCGCCAATTTCGGCACCGAGCGCTGCTGTGCCCCCGATCCGTCGGACGGCTTCGCGCTGACGGCGCCGGTCGGAAGCTTTCCCGCCGGCGCCTCCCCCTTCGGCATCGAGGACATGGCCGGCAACGTCTGGGAGTGGACGGCGACCGCCTTTCCCGGCCGCCCCGGCATGGTGGCGCTCAGGGGCGGCGGATGGGGCAACGATGCCTATTGCCTGCGCGGCGCCTACCGTCATGCCAACCCTCCCGACATCGGCCTTGAAATGGTCGGCTTCAGGTGCGCGGGCGACGCCAAGACGCGCGGGTATAAGCGGCCTTTGCCCCCAGGCGCGCCCGTCAAGCCGCGCCAATTCACCGCGACCGGCCGGCGGTAAAGCGGTGCTCCCGGCCATGACATTCCTACCCCTCGCCGCCCTTGGCGTGTTCCTGCGCCGCGCCGGCTCGGGGCGCTGACGCCTGGGGGGCGGCGGGGCGCCCGCCTATCGGCCCGCCCATTGCCCCAATTTGCACCAAATTCGGCCTAAAAACGGCCAAAGTCCGGGCTTTCTTGGGTCGCGATTCTTCGCCGTCTGTGCTATGATTTTCTCAGGTGAGGCCGCCAACCGTTCCGGCTTACCCATCGATCTATTCGGGTGACGGTTGCGCGAATCGCTTTGCGAGATGGTCCATCTTCAGGACCATAGGGGGCGTCGGAAACGCGCGTCGAAGCGCGTCGTTTCGCGGGCGATGTCATCAAGCCGGCCGTTGTCATTCTTGCCAGGTGAATGAGATGGCTGAGATGGCTAATTGGTGGGAAGCCCGGTTCGAGCTGATCGGCACCGACTTAGGCGCGTTGCTGCTGCAGGGCGATCCGATCGCGATCCTATTCGTGCTCGTCGTCGTTCTGTTCGGCTATCTGGCGTGGATCGGCATCCGGGCGGTATGGGAACATTACAGGAGCCGTTAATACCAAAGGTCCTTGATAATGACCCGGCCCTTATGATCGCTTGCGGCGTACCGGTCCCGGGCTTAAGTTGTCCGCGCACGGCTCCCATTCGCGCGCGGTCCCGTAGAGGCGCGCGCACGGGAGCCATCGGTGAACCGCTGGCGGAGGTGGCGATGAACGAAGACGTCTTCAACATGGAAGTCCGTAAGTTCCTCAAGAAGGTCGGGGTGACCTCGCAACGCGAGATCGAGACCGCCGTGCGCGCGGCCCTCGCCGACGGCTCGCTGGCGCCGGACGCGACGATCAAGGCACGGGTGACGCTGACACTCGAAGGGCTGAACGTGAGCCACGAGATCGACGGCGACATCAGCCTCGGCTAGTCCTCCCAAGACCCGAAGCCGGCAACGCCCCCGGTCCCGGCCCTTGGCCCGGCGCCATCGCGCCGGAGCGGGAAGATGTGCTGAAAAGTTAAGGATTTCAGCGTTTTCGTGCTTCTCCACGAGCAAAACAGGCGAGCCGGGCCGGTGAATAACCCTTGTTGATCCTATCCGCGCCCGATATTATCGGGCCCAGTTGAAGTCGTATGATGTCCCAAGGCCGGCGCGGGTGCGCCGTTCTACATCAAGGGCGTTATTTCGACGGTGAGACGTTGGCTTTTCTCGGGGCGCAACCGGACCAAGAGCCGGAAGTACCGGGGGGCCAGCGAAGTTTATAGAAAAAGTCAGGGAGACCTATCATGAAGCTTTTCTCCAAGATCATCGGCGCGTTGGTACTGGCGGGGTTCATCCTGCCGGGCGCGTCATCCAACCTTCCGGCCGCCGAGTATCCCAACAAAGCCATCACCTGGGTGGTGCCCTTCGGCGCCGGCGGCGGCACCGACCGCTGGTCGCGCGTCATGTCGGCGGGGGCCTACGACATCTGGGGCGTCGACTGGCGGGTGCGCAACGTGCCCGGGGCGTCCGGCGTGAAGGGCTGGAAATTCCTCCTGGACCGGCGGGCCGACGGCCACACCATTATATTGGCGAGCCCGACGCCGATCCTGGCGCTGGCCCGCGAGACCAAGCCGATCCTCAATCCCGCGAAGGACATCAAGATCTGCGCCCTGATCGGCTTCTTCCGGCCGAACATCGCGATCCAAAAGAACGCGCCGTACAAGGATCTCGACTCGCTGGTCGCGTACGCCAAGAAGAACCCGGGGAAGGTGGTGGTCGGCGGCTCCGGCTCGAACACGCTGGGGGCGGCAATCGTGTTCAAGCAGCTCGGCGTCAAGATGACCTACGTGGTCTATCCGGGCACCGGCAAGGCCATGGCCGACTTCCTGGGCGGGCACATCGACATCGGTGTGGGCCCCGACGAGATCCTGCTGGGCCTGGCGCCGGAGAAGGTCAAGGTGATCGCGACCTCGAGCAACAAGCCCCACCCCAAGGGCTACGAAAAGGCGATCGGCAACAAGGTCCCGCAGCCCAAGGACAAGGGCCTCAAGAGGGCCTTCGAGGGCCTGCGCTGGGTGGGCGTCCATCCGGACACGCCGGACGCGGTCTGCCAGAAGATTTCGGACAACATGAAGAAGCTCCTGAAATACAAGCCGGTCGCGAAGCTGCTGAAGAAGATCAAGGCGCAGCCCATCCACACGCCGATGAAACAGGCCCAGAAGGAATATGACGCGATGGTGGAGAGCACCATTGAAGCCGCTAGTCTCCTGGGTAAGGCCAAAGGCAAGTGATGACGGGTTCGACCGGCGACGCCCATGACTCTTGAACGAACGCCGACCCAGGCCGAACGCATTGTTCGGCCTGGGTCTCGTTCGTTGTGAGCGAAAGGAAGGGGACCGTGTCCGACGAATCGCCGAACCAAGCCCCACAAACCGCGAACTGGTGGAAGACCAACCAGGGCGCGGGCACCGTCATGACGGTCTTCTTCGCCCTCCTTCTGCTTTACGTCATTTTCCTCACCGACGCCTTCCGCCCGCTGCGCGACGGCTTCCTGCTGGGGTTCTTCCCCATTATGACCGCGGCGAGTTGCGTGGGCTTCGCCGCGCTCTTGCTGGTCGATCGCCTGCGCAAGAAGGTCATTCCCGATTACGCGCGGCTCGACTGGAAGTTCGTCGGCTTCGTGGTCGGGGCCATCGCCTGGTGCGGCGTCTTCTTCTGGTTCCTCATAAGGGTCGGCTTCGTGGTCACGGCGCCGATCTTCATGTTCGGGCTGATCTACACCCTGGGGCTCCGGCCGGCGCGCACCGCCTTCCTGGCCGGCTTCGCGATCAGCACCGCCGTGTTCGCGATCTTCTGGATCATCGGCGCCAGGCTGCCCATCGGCCCCGAGTGGCTGATGGAGAAGTGGGGGCTGCCGGTCGTGTACTGATCGGCTGACCGGCGTGGACGAGGAGAACGCCCATGGAGATTAATTTCGAAGCCCTGGCGGTGGCCGCCGACCTGGTTTTCCGGTGGCCGACCCTCATGTGGCTCGCCATCGGCATCTTCATGGGCATCGCCGGGGGCGCCATGCCGGGCCTGACCGCGGCGACGACCATGGCGCTGTTTTTGCCCCTCGCCGCCCAGATGCCGCTCGGGCCGGCGCTGGGCCTGCTGATCGGAATCTACAAGGGGGCGGTCTTCGGCGGCTCCATCTCGGCCATCAGCTTCGCCACGCCGGGCACGCCGGAGGCGGCGGCCACCGTCTACGACGGTTACAAGCTGATGCTGAACGGCAAGGGCCGCAAGGCGATCCTGATGGCGCTGTACGCCTCGGTCACGGCGGATTTCTTGAGCGACCTCGTGCTCATCGTCGTGGCGCCGGCCCTGGCCGTGATCGCGCTCGCCTTCGGCCCCTCGGAGAAGGTGTGGCTGATGGTGATGGCCATCGCGCTCCTGGCCTCCTTGAGCGGTGCCCACTTCGCCAAGGGGCTCATCAGCGCCGCCGTCGGCTTCTTCTGCGCCACCATCGGCTCCGACCCCATCGGTATGGTCCAACGCAACACCTTCGGCTTCTGGCAACTCTCCGATGGGATCCACCTGATTCCGCTGGTCGTGGGTCTCTTCGCCATGGGCCGCATGCTGGAGGAGGCGATGCACCTGTTCCGCGAGAAGAAGGTGGCCGAGGACCTCAAGGCGCGGATCGGCGAGATCTTCAGCAAGCGCAGCGAGGGGCTGTCGATCCGGGAGTACCTGAGCTGCTGGCGCGAGATGTCGATCGGCTTCGGCATCGGCACCTTCGTCGGCGCCCTGCCCGGCCTCGGCAGCACGGTGGGCGCGTTCCTGTCCTACAGCGTCGCCAAGCAGGTTCGGCCGCACATCAAGTTCGGCACCGGCAAGCTCGAGGGGGTGGCGGCGGCCGAGGCGGGCAACAACGCGACGGTGGGGCCGACGCTGATCCCGCTCTTGGCCTTCGGGATTCCGGGAAGCTCCTCGGCGGCGCTCCTCGGCGGCGCGCTGACGCTGCAGGGCTTCACCCCCAACCCCCGGATGTTCGATCTTTACCCGCACGCGGTCTACGCGCTGTTCATCATCCTGTTGGTCGGCAATGTGTTCAATCTCGGCATCGGGCGGTTCTTCGCGCTCCTGTTCGCGAAGATCGCGCTCTTGCCGCGGCAGCTCCTGATTCCGCTGGTGATGCTGATGGCGGTGCTGGGCAGCTACGCCTACCAGGGCAACACCACCGACGTGTGGGTGATGCTGGTGTTCGGCTTTGTCGGCTTCTTCTTCCGCATCTGGGGCATCCCGGAGGCGCCGCTGATCGTGACCTTCTTGGTCGCCCCCATGCTCGAGGCGGAGCTCCGGCGCGGGCTGCTCATCCAGAAGGGCGACTGGTTCGACGCGCTCTTCCACAGCAACCTCGCCATCGGCCTCGCCGTCACGGCTTTTGTGCTCACCTTCCTGTGCGCGCGCTTCAGCTTGATGGAACGCATTGGCGCGGCCTCGGAGAGGGAGGCGAAGGAAGCCACCGGGGATTAGGGTTTTCGGTGTTGCCGTCTTGCACCGGCCGGGTTTCTGATATGCAACGTGAAACAGGCTCCGTTGTTAGGAGCGGCGCGGGGCGCGGGTATCGGCGATGATCCGTCATCGGGTAAAGGTCCATCCGTCTTCCGACCGCCTTGCGCCCGAGGACCAGCTCGCCTGGAAGATGGCGGAGTACGCCGCTTCCGCGCCCGCCATCGAGGACGAGGTGGCTTCGATGGCGGCCAACCGGGTGATCGACAACGCCGCCGTGGCGCTGGCGGCGATCAACCGGGGACCGGTGGCGGCGGCGCGGGCCATGGCGCTCGCCCATCCGCGCGAAGGCGGCGCGACATTGTTCGGCCTAACGCCCGAAACCAAGGTCCATGCCGAGTGGGCGGCCTGGGCCAACGCCACCGCGGTGCGCGAGCTTGATTTCCACGACACCTTCCTGGCCGCCGATTACGCCCATCCCGGCGACAACATCGGACCGCTGATCGCCGTCGCCCAGCAGACCGGACGCAACGGCGCCGATCTATTGCGCGCCATCGCCATCGCCTATGAGGTCCACGTGGCGCTGGTCAAGTCGATCTCGCTCCATGCCTACAAGAAGGACCACATCGCCCATCTCGCGCCGGCGACGGCGGCGGGGCTCGGCGCGCTGCTTGGCCTCGAGGTCCCGGTCATCTTCCAGGCGATCAACCAGGCGGTGCATCTCTCCTTTTCGACCCGCCAGTCGCGCAAGGGCGAGATCAGTTCGTGGAAGGCCTTCGCGCCGGGCTTCTCCGCCAAGCTGGCGATCGAGGCGGTCGACCGCGCCATGCGGGGCGAGGCGGCGCCGAGCCCGATCTATGAGGGCGAGGATGCGGTCATCGCCTGGATGCTGGGCGGGCCGGGGGAGCGTTTCGAGGTGGCGTTGCCGGCGCCAGGCGAGGCGCCACGCGGCATATTGGAGACCTACACCAAGGCCCATTCCGCCGAATACCAGACCCAGGCGTTCATCGATCTCGCCTTTAACTTGCGCCAGGAGATCGGCGATCTCTCGGCCGTCGAGAGGATCGAAATTCACACCTCCGCCCACACCCACAAGGTGGTCGGCTCCGGCGCCGACGACCCCCAGAAGTTCGACCCCGGCGCCAGCCGCGAGACGCTGGATCATTCGCTGATGTACATCTTCGCCGTGGCGCTCGAGGACGGGCGCTGGCACCATGTCGAGAGCTACACGCCCGAACGCGCGCATCGGGCCTCGACCGTCGCGCTGTGGCAAAAGATCCAGACGATCGAGGACGCGGACTGGGACGCGCGCTATCACCACCCCGACCCGGCCCGGCGCGCTTTCGGCGGGAGGGCCGAGGTCAGGCTAAAGGACGGCGGGACCGTAACCGGGGAACTCGCCGTCGCCGACGCCCATCCCAACGGCGCCCGCCCCTGGCGTTTCGATGACTATGCCGGCAAGTTCCGCTCCCTTACGGCCCCGCTGCTGCCGGAAGAGGAAGCGGAAGCGTTCATCGCCATGGCCCGGCGCCTGCCCGAGCTTAAAGCGGCGGAGCTTCACCGCCTCAACCCGGCGCTCGCCGCCGGCACGCTCACGCCCGAACGCGCCGACGGCAAGGGCATCTTCGATTACGGTCTCGGATGACGGCCGGCCCGCGGCGCGTAGTTAAACTGCTGAGTGCACTTGGAATGAGTCGTTGGTTATGATCGTGTTCTTGGAACAGATGAAAAACACTCACGCCACGCGAACGCGAAACCAAAAGACGCGGGCGCTGGTTCTCGCCGTTGTCCTGGGCGTCGGCGCCGCTTGCGCCGGAGAGCCCGACTACTGGACCGGCCAAGCCGCCTATGGACGAGGCGATTTCAAGGCGGCGCTTGAGATTTTGTACCCGCTCGCCCGGGCGAACGATGCGCAAGCGCAACTTTTGCTCGGCAAGGCCTACGCCTCGGGCGCCGGCGTGCCACGGGACGGGGCCGAGGCGGACCGGTGGTTCGCCAAGGCGGTGCGATCGGGGCCATTCGAACATGGGAGGATCGCCGATCTTTACATGGACGGCAAGGGCGTTCCGAAGGACTTCCGAAAAGCCATGCGCTGGTACGAAGAGGGTGCGGGGGACGGCGAACCATGGGCCATGTACAGCTTGGGAGAGCTTTACCGCCGTGGCAAGGGCGTCGCCGTCGATTACCCAAGGGCGTTTGGCTATTACACCGCCGCGATCGCGGCCGGCGGCCAATATGGCCACGCCGGCCTGGCGTGGATGTATAGCCTTGGCCAGGGGCGCCCGGTGGACTGGGCGCGCGCCGTCTACCATCTCAAGGCGGCCGCCCAGGCGGGCAGTCTTACGGCCGATTGGGAGTTGGGGGATTATTACGCCGCCGCCGATCTCGGTGGCAAGGATCTGGAACAGGCGGAACGGCACTACCTGCGCTCGGCCCGCATGGGCAGCCTTCTCGGCATATACAAATTGGCCAGGTTCTACGGCCGGGAGGCCGGAAAGCCGTACGAGGCCCTCAAATGGTGGCGGGTTCAGATGCGCCGCGGTGGATTCGCAGCGGCTTCCGAAATCGGCTTGCTCTATCTCGACGGGTTGCTGGGGGAGGACGGCAAGGAAGTGATGGCGCTCGCCTGGTTTCTCGTCGCGGACGAGTTGGGTGCGGACAGCGTGAAACCGCCGATCGAGGATTTGAAAAAGCGACTCGGCCCCGGGCAAGTGGCCGACGCCGCGCGCAAGGCCGCGGCGATCAGGTCGGACTTCGGCTTATGATCGCGGGCTGCCTGTGATTTCCGATCGGAAACCGCAGTTCAGTTCACCCCGGTCTGTTTCCCACCGTGGCGAAGGGGGCGGAACGGATAGGCCTGGGCGTCAGAGGCAATTTCCAAGGGTGAAATTCGCGCGCTGTATTCCCACTTTGGCCCACTTGATCCTTTCTTTCAGCTTCCGAACCCATGCCTCGTTCTTCCTTCTCTCGGCGTCCGCCAGTTGGGCTTCCAGGCCCACCAACTTTGCCTCCAGTCTCCCGACTTCCCGGCGAGCCGTAATGCACTCGTTCGCAGTGGGCTTGTCGGACCGTCTTTCGCTCAAGCTCATCCCGGTCTCCTTGCCTTTTTCATAACACCGTTATCATTCAACCCATTGGCAGACGGTAAGGGCTTGTTCGGTCGCTATTCCGCGGTCCCGACAAGGGGTCAACGCGTATCTGGATGGGGCGCAAAAAGAACATATAGTGAACATACCTCTCTTTATCAAGGGTATGATCTTGCTAATGGTAAAAAATCCTATTGGCTTTGCAAGATTGGGGGGTGACTTAAGCGAGGCTGGAAGCTGGACCCTGCCCGGATCACGATCGACCGATCAGCGGCATTTGCCGGAGAGAAGAGCGGACTTCAAGCCGGGATCGGCGGTTCCGTGCCCTTGACCTGGGTGCGATGCATGAGGCGGGTGTAGCTGTCGTCGAAGCCGTCTCGCCGGTGGATGAGGCAACGGTTGTCCCACATCACCAGATCGCCCTGGCGCCATTTATGGCCGAAGGTGAGCTCGTCGCGCGTCGCGTGGGCCCACAGCATATCGAGCAACGCCTCGCTTTCGGCGAGTTCCAATCCGAGGACATAGCCGTTGAGGCGCCGGGGCAGGAACAGGGTCTTGCGCCCGGTCTGGGGATGGAGGCGCACCAGCGGATGACGGCAACCGGGCGTTTCCCTGGGATCGGCCACCTTGGCGTAACCGGCGCGAAGGACGCCGCTGGCGTTGGTCGTGATGTCGTGGATCGCCTTGAGGCCCTGGATCTTTTCCCTGGTCTCGTCGGGCAATGTCTCGTAGGCGAGATACATGTTGGCGAAATAGGTGTCGCCGCCGACCGGCGGGCAGGTGATGCCATAGAGAAGGCTTGCCGACGGCGGCACCTCGATATAGCCGAGGTCGGTATGCCAGCTCATCTCCGAATTGCCGGCGTTGCCGGTCAACTCGCCGTCGACCCGGATATTGGTGACGACGTTGATCTCGGGCGTCGCCGGCAACCAGGGCCGCCCGGTGGGGTTGGGCGGCGCCATGTCGGGCTCGCCGAACCGTCGGGTGAAGGCCGTCAGTCGATCGTCGTCCAGTTCCTGGTCGCGGAAGACGACCAGCAGGTTGTCGTACCAGGCCTCTTCGATCTCGCCGATCAGCGCGTCCGAAAGATCGCCGGCGCAATCGACACCGATGATCTCGGCGCCGAGCGGGGCATCGAATTTCCTGACCTCGATCGCCATTGCCCTTCCCTTCGCCCCCCCGTACTTACTTTCATAGGAGGATGGGGCGCAAACCGGACCCAAAGGCCCGAGGGCTCAAGCTTATACCCGCAAGCCCGATGAGGAAAGCACGACCGAGGGGCAGGGCCCGAGGGCGCCGGTCTTGGCCACCCGCTTGGCGGGGGGCGAAATGCCGCCTATGATGGGGGATAAACCGTAAGAACAAGCGCCGCCGAGCGCGTAAACAGGAAATCCGCCGATGGAAGAAGACACCGTCAAGGGTAATGACACCGTCGATCTCGAGGACGACGAGACCGACACCTACATAAGGCCCGGGGCGGCCGGCCACAACAAGCCCAAGGAGGTGGTCTGGGTGCGCTGGCAGAGGAAGCGCACCTTCGTGCGCGCCCTGGAGGGCACCTACGGCGAGGTCTACAAGAGCCTCTATGAGCAGCCCCGGGTCTACCGGTCGCCGGAGATGAAGTGGAAGGGCGGCCCGACGCTCTGGGGCAAGAAGGTGATCAACCCGCAATCGGCGCGGATCGCCCAGTCCATCGAGGTACATGTCTCGGTCTACTCGCCCGGCACCGAGGGCGGACAGAAGCACGGCCACATGAACAGCGCCGTCTTCTACATCCTCAAGGGCAAGGGCCACGACGTCCATGACGGCAAGCACATCCCGTGGCAGGCGGGAGAGGCCCTGATCGTCGAGAACGGCTGCGTCCATCAGCATTTCAACGACGATCCCGACGATGAGGCCGTGGTGCTGGTGATGAAGGCGAAGCCCCTGTTCCTGTTCATGCACATGCTGTTCCAGAAGGTGGTGGAGTACCCGCCGACGGAACCGACGCCGGGCTACGAGGACTACGAGCCGCCGAAACATATCTAGAGATGGCCGCCGGAGGGGCCCCGCCGGGTCTATAGGTTCGACGATCTCCTGGCATCGCCGGCGCCAAGTGGTCGCTCATGAAGGAAGGAAGGCCAGGACCCGTGAGTGACATCAGGCTCGACGGCAAGGTGGTGATCGTCACCGGCGCCAGCCAGGGGCTGGGGCGGACCATGGCGGTCGGCCTCGCCGGCGCCGGGGCGCGCCTCGTCATCACCTCCATCGATGGCCCCAGGCTCGCCGAGGCGGCGGCGGAGATCGCCGGGGATGAAGGCGAAGGCCGGGCGCTGGCGATCGAAGCCGATATCACCGAGCGGTCCGACTGCGAACGGGTGCTCGAACACACCCTGGCCACATTCGGCGGCCTGCATGTGCTGGTCAACAACGCGCGCCGTCTGCACCGGGGACACCCGTCGGCCTCGGGTCCGTTCTGGCAGGCCGATCACGAATATTGGCGTAGCGCCATCAACACCAATGTCGGCGGCAGCTTCCTCATGGCCCACACGATGACGCCCCATATGATCGAGCAGGGTTGGGGGCGGATCGTCAACATATCCACCAACATCCATCAGTTCCAGCGCGCCAACGCCTCGCCCTACGGCGTCTCCAAGGCGGCGATCGAGGCCGAGACCATGATCTGGGCGAAGGACCTCGAGGGCACCGGGGTGACGGTGAATACCCTGCTGCCGGGCGGCTCGTGCGATACCGGCGTGCCGGGGCGCACCGGACGGCCCGGCCAGAAGCTGCTGCCGCCCGCGGTCATGGTGGCGCCGATCATCTGGCTGGCGTCGGACCTTTCCGATGGCGTGACCGGCGGGCGCTACATCGGCAAGGACTGGGACACGAACCTGGCGGCGGCCCAAGCCGCCGAGGGCGCGCGCGATCTGCCCCCGTTCCGCGTCCCCGATTAGGGCCCTATCCGGCCAGCCCGGCCCCTCCCGCCTCGGCGGCCGGAGCCGCTTCACCGTGGCGAAGGTCCGCTCCCCCGCCCGGTCCCTGCCGAAAATCCCGCCAGGGAGCGCCAGTTTGCAAAAGGCCCGCGCCATCCCCTGGTCCCGAACCGGAGCGGCCCCATCGGAGGATGGGGCCGGGGCCGGTATGCCGGGAACCGGGATCAGGCGCTTTTCTTCTTTTTCTTCTTCTTTTTCTTCTTCTTGCAGAGCTTGGCGTCCTTCACCAGCTCCTTGCATTTGAAGGTCTTGCCCTTGGTCAGGGCCGCCTTGGTCAGTTTGACGATGTCTTCGGGCGTGTTGATGATGTCGTTGACCGCTTTTTGGACCTCGACGCCGGAGACCGGGTTGATGTCGAGGCGCATCTTCTTCGCTTGGGCCAGGAACTTCTCGTCCTTCATCGTCGCATCGAAGGCGGCGCGCAGGGCGCCGATGCGCTCCGGCGGGACGCCCGGCGTCGTCAGGATCGGCCGGCCGATGGCGACGCCGGCCGAGATCAGGTTCAACACCTGGCGCTCGGCCTCGCTGGTGGCGAGTTCCGTGATCAGCGGCACGTCGGGAAGGTCCTTCTCCCTCTTCGGGCCCATCTGCAGCAGGATGTTGACCAGCTTCTCCTTGAGGTAACGCGGCGTGCGCGACTTCGCCGACGCCCAGGCGTTGGACCCCCGTCCGCCGACCTCGCCGCGCTCCATCGCCAGGTTGATCTGGCTGCCGCCGCCGAAACCGATGATGATCTTGAACTTGGCGCCGATCAGGTTGTTGAGCGCCCTGGGATACATCACCGAGGTCGAGCGCGAGCCGGTGGCGCCGACGATCAACTCCTTCTTCAGGACGTCCTGGATGGTCTTGATGCCGGTGGTGTGCCAGGCCCATATGATGTTGTTGCCGAGATTGACATTGCCGATCCAGGCGAACTTGCGGGTGTCGAACTTGGTCTTCTTGGGCCTCAGAACCTGCGACAACGGCAGGTTCTGACCCAGGGTCGCCAGCACCGAGCCGTCCTTCGGCGCGACGTTGTAGAGGTACTGGCCGGCGACCGCGTGGCCGCCGCCGGGCATGTTCTTGGGCACCATCGTCGGGTGGCCCGGGATGTATCGCGCCATGTGGCGCGTCACCAGGCGGGCGTAGGTGTCGTAGCCGCCGCCGGGGCTGGTCGAGATGATGACCGTGACCTTCCTGCCCTTGTAGAAGTCCTCGATCGAACCGGCCGAAGCCGGCGGCGCGGACAACAGCGCGGCAAAAGTGCCGAGCACGGCCAAGACGCCAAACTTGTGAGATAATTTCATCATCCTCTCCCTTCGGGTCGAATTTGTTGTTATTCGATTGCCGGAACCGGATCGCTCACCCCTCAGCCTTGGCCCCCGCCTTTTGCCTCATGTCGAACTGGGGGTATTCGGAGCGGGGGTACGCGAGGGGCTCCATGTCGACCTTGCGCGCCCTGACGCCCTTCTCGAAGGCGGCTATCTGGAGCAACTCCAATTCCTCTTCGCCGGCGCTTTCGAACCAGTATTGGCTGCCCCTGGGGGTGACCA
>JACZQV010000018.1 GCA_022545545.1 Pseudomonadota bacterium | reverse complement strand
TCACCATCTTTTCGGCGGCGGCGTCCCTTGATCGATCGGTCTCCAAAGGAACGAGTTCGTACCCGCTCTTGGTCAGGAGTGTATGCATCAGAATGAGTGACGTGCGCTTGTTGCCGTCGGTAAAACCGTGGTTTGTGGCTATGGACTCGACTAGGGCGGCGACCTTACGAGCTATGGGCCGATAATATCCGTCGTAGGGACGGGAGATGGCCGAGGCGACCATACCCGGATTGGGAATGCCATCTCGGCCGCCCGATTGTAAAGCCCGCTGATGAGCGCTTAAGGCATCCGCGAAGGTAAGGCGGTAATGTTTTCTACCGCTTGGCAAGGCGCTTCAGCGCCCCAGAATATAACTTCACAGCCTCATCCATGGCGGCGGCCGAAGTCGAGGATGTAACCATAGTGACCCGTCCCGTGTTCGTGGTCACATACCATTCCTCTTGGCCGTTTTCAGCCTTGTGCCCGCCCAAAATTTGGGTCGGCACAGACCGCATCCTGTCCTTTCTCCGACTGGAGATCTTCGTCGCCATGGCGTCACTCCTCACGAAATGACTATACCATGAAATTCGATAACCGGGGGCTGATTTCGCAATGGATCGCCCGTTGCCGCCCTCGGCAGGGGTGCCGCCGGAGCGGTTCTTCAACCTCGAGCGGCATTAAATAGCGGCCTTTCAGGCGGCTTTCCGCCCCAATCAGGGGCCTCCCTGGAGCCATGCCATAATGCAGGAACAGGCCGCCAAATACAAGGCAGGTAAGCGTGTATGGGACCGGTTTTCAATGGTTTATGGAGAGCAAAGCACGCGTCAAGCCGGCGCGGCGGGGTCAGTAGGACGGCCTGAGTCGCAGGAACTGGTAGCGGTCGGCGGAGTGGACGACGCGTTCCTGAACGTCGGTGCCGTGAAGGATCTTGAGCGGCACGTCGACCCCGGCCTTTCCCAACGCCCAGACCTTGCGGTAGAGATCGGCCATCGAGCTGACGCCGGCATCGCCGATGCCGATGACGATGTCGCCGGGCTCGATCCCGGCCTTCTCGGCCGGACCGGCGGCGGTGACACGGGTGACGAACACCCTTCCCTTGATCTCCTCGGTGTGCATGCCGAGCCAGGGTTTCGGCCGCTTGGCGGCGCGTCCCTTGGTCAGCAGGTCCGCCATGATCGGCTTCAGGAGATCGATGGGGACGAACATGTTGCCGGGCACCTGCTCCCCCTTCACCGCGTCGCCGACGATCAGCGAGCCGATGCCGAGCAACCGCCCGTCGGCGCCGATCAGCGCCGCACCGCCCCAGTTGTAATGGGGCGGCGAGGTGAAGATGGCCTTGTCCAGCAGGTATTCCCAATAGCCCGCGAACTCGCGCCGGGAGACCACCACCGCGGGGATGGCGTCCTTGGCGCCGGCGAAGCTCGCCACCATGACCGGCTGGCGTTCCGCGAGCTTCGCCGAATCGCCGAATTCGAGGGGTTCGGCGCCGCCCGCGTCCCCCATCCGGATCAGGCCGAAGCCCGAATCGTGGTCGTAACCGACGAACTCCGCCGGCCGGGTCCGCCCCCGGTGATCGACGATTTCGATCTCGGCGGCTTCGAGGATCAGATAACCGATGGTGACGATAAGGCCGTCCTTGGCGATGATGACGCCGGAGCCCTCGCGCTCGGTGCCGAGCCCTCTCGCCGTGCGGGCTTCGGCCGGCACCCTCGCGTGCACCTTGACCACCGCCTGGAGCAGTGACTCCATGGTCATCTCGCCGGCGTCCTTGGCCGCCAAGGCCGGCGGCGCAAGCGCGACCATCGCCGCCATCATCGACAGCGAAGCGATGGCCAGGCGGAGCCCGGTCAAACCCGTAAGGGCGGTCGAAACCGTTAGCATGGTCGAAACGACTCTGGGAACGCCGGACACGGAAACCTCCCGCAAGGGCGCGATGGCGAAGCTTACACGCTTTCGCCTTTCGATGCGACGCGGAATCGGGCCTCGACCGGCGACCGCCTTTAAAAATGAGGCGATGGCCCCGCCGATCCGCCTCTCGGCCATGGAACGGGGCAGGGGACGTGTTATAGTGAGCCTCTGGTATGTGGTATGTCCGAATCCCCTGAACCCGATAACCCCCCCGATAACCCTGCAGAGGCGGTGCGCGACCGCTCGCTAAGCGATTATCCCTATCTCCAGGCGCTGAACGAGGAGCAGCGCGCGGCGGTGGAGGCGCTCGACGGGCCGGTTCTGGTCCTCGCCGGCGCCGGCACCGGCAAGACCCGGGTGCTGATCACCCGCCTTGCCCATATCCTCGCGACCGGGCGGGCGTTTCCCGGCCAGATCCTTGCCGTCACCTTCACCAACAAGGCGGCGCGGGAGATGTTCGAGCGGGTCGAGGGGCTGGTCGGCGCCAGCGCCCAGGGCTTGTGGCTCGGCACCTTCCACGCCATCTGCGTGCGCATACTGCGCCGTCATGCCGAGCTCATCGGCCTCAAGCCGAGTTTCACCATCCTCGATACCGACGACCAGATCAGGCTCGCCAAGCAGGTCCTCGAGGCGGCGGATATCGATGAGAAGAAGTGGCCGGCCCGCGCCCTGGTGACGGTGATCCAGCGCTGGAAGGACAAGGGGCTGGCGCCCGGCAAGGTCCCGGCCTCGGCGGCGT
This sequence comes from Pseudomonadota bacterium, assembly GCA_022545545.1. Lineage (GTDB taxonomy): Bacteria > Pseudomonadota > Alphaproteobacteria > SMXQ01 > SMXQ01 > JACZQV01. The sequence continues at coordinate 26,681 of JACZQV010000018.1, read as the reverse complement.
CCGAGTTCGCCAATGGCCGGGCGCTGGAACTCTACCGGCATTACCAGGAACGGCTTCGCACCCTCAACGCGGCGGACTTCGGCGATCTGTTGCTCCACTCGCTGACGCTGTTCACCGAGAATCCGGAGGTGCTGGCGGACTACCAGCGGCGCTTCAGATACATCCTCGTCGACGAGTACCAGGACAGCAACGTCGCCCAGTATCTGTGGTTGCGCCTCCTCGCCCAGGGCGGCGGCAACATCTGCTGCGTCGGCGACGACGACCAGTCGATCTATGGCTGGCGGGGCGCGGAGGTCGGCAACATCCTGCGCTTCGAGAAGGACTTCGCCGGCGCCCGGATCGTCCGCCTCGAACGCAACTACCGTTCGACGCCGCACATCCTCGCCGCCGCCTCGGGCCTGATCGCCCACAATGAAGGCCGGCTCGGCAAGACCCTTTGGACCGAGGGCGAGGACGGCGGCAAGGTCGTCCTCGGCGGGGTGTGGGACGGCGCCGAGGAAGCGCGGATGGTGGCGGACGAGATCGAGGCCTTGCAGCGCAATGGATGCCGGCTCGACGATATCGCCATTCTGGTGCGCGCCGGCGCCCAGACCCGCGAGTTCGAGGAACGCTTCATCCTCTTGGGCATCCCCTACCGGGTGATCGGCGGTCTCAGGTTCTACGAGCGCCACGAGATCCGCGACGCCGTCGCCTACTTGCGCGTCATCGCCCAGCCCGACGACGACCTCGCGTTCGAGCGCATCGTCAACGTGCCGAGACGGGGCATCGGCAAGGCGAGCCTGGGGACGATCTACCGCCTGGCGCGGGCCGACGGCATCGCCTTGACCACTGCCGCCGGGCGCCTGGTCGAGACCGACGAGATCGCGTCTCGGGCGCGTGGATCGCTTTCCCGGCTGCTCGACGATTTCGACCGCTGGCGCGCCCAGGCCCAGACCATGACGCCTTCGGCCCTGGCCGAAGGGGTGCTCGATGAGGCGGGCTATACGGGCATGTGGCGGAACGACAGATCGGCCGACGCGCCGGGCCGGCTCGATAACCTCAAGGAGTTCGTCGCCGCGCTCGAGGATTTCGAATCGGTGCAGGAATTCCTCGAACATGTGAGCCTGGTGATGGACCACGACCAGGCCGCCGGCGGCGATCTCGTCAATGTGATGACGCTCCATTCCGGCAAGGGGCTGGAATTCGACACCGTGTTCCTGCCGGGATGGGAGGAGGGGTTGTTCCCCCATACCCGGGCGCTCGATGAATCGGGCCATGCCGGGCTCGAGGAGGAACGCCGGCTCGCCTATGTCGGCATCACCCGGGCGCGCAAGCAGGTCCGCATCTCCTTTGCCGCCAACCGGCGCCTGTTCAATCAGTGGGTGAGCGCCATCCCGTCGCGCTTCATCGACGAGTTGCCGCCGGACCATGTCGAGCGCCTGACCAGCCCCGGCCTTTACGCCGGACGCGGCGCCGGGCGGCAAGGGAAACTGGACGCCGGCCTCTCGGAGATGGGAACGGCCTTCGCCGACCTCCGCGCGCGCGCGCGCCCGGGACGTGTGATCGATGTCAAGGCGCGCAAATTCGAGGCCGCGAAACGGAGGGGCGCGGGCGCCGTCGGCGTCGGCGACCGGGTGTTCCACCAGAAGTTCGGCTACGGCCGCATCCTGGCGGTCGAGCTCAACAAGCTCGAGATCATATTCGAGAAGGCCGGAATCAAGAAGGTCATCGACAGTTTCGTCGATCCGGCCTGAGGCGGCCTGAGATCGGCGAAGGTGACGACGCCGTGGCCGATCTCCTCGGCGGCGACGAATTCTGTTTCGAAGGGCGCCGGGACGGGCGGGGTGGGACATGAAGGCAGGGGACGGAAAGCTCTGGCGCATATCGTTCACCGTGCCCGAAGGGGCGGCGCGGGCGTTCGCCGACGCCCTCGCCCCCTTCGGCGATTCGATCTCATGCTTCGAGAGCGATGGCAAGGGCCGACACCGTCTTTCGGCGATCGGCGCCTGCGAACCCGATGCGTCGGCGCTCGGCATCATGCTGGCGACGACCGCCGCCGGTCAGGGGATCGAGCCGCCAAAGGCGCGCATCGAAAAGGTGCCGGCGGACGGCTGGCTCGAGGCGGGCCGCCGCCGGCGTCGGACCGTAACCGCCGGGCGGTTCTTCGTCCATGGCGCCGGCCTCGAGGGCATCGTCCCGCCGGGCGCCCTGGCGCTCGAGCTCGAGGCCGGCCCCGCCTTCGGCTCCGGGTCCCACGAGACCACGAGGGGCTGCCTCATCGCCATCGACAGGCTTGCCAAGCGGCGGCGGTTCCTGAATTCACTCGATCTCGGCTGCGGCTCCGGCATCCTGGCGTTGGCCATCGCCCGGGCGATGAAGCGCCCGGTCCTGGCCGTCGATATCGATGATTGGGCGGTCAGGACGGCGGCGGCGAACGCGCGGTCCAACGGTCTCGGCGCTCTCGTCCGGGTGGCGCAAGGGGACGGCTTCTCAGGGTCCGAAATCCGCCGCCGGGCGCCGTACGATCTGATCGTCGCCAATATCCTCGCCCGGCCCCTTGTCCGCCTGGCGCCCGCTCTGGTGCGCGCCCTCCGAATGGGTGGCGTCGCCATCCTCTCCGGTCTTCTTCATTCGGATCAAGCCGCCCTCATCGCCGCCTACCGGGCCCAGGGCGCCCGGCTCATCGGGCGGGACCGGCTCGGCGATTGGTCGACCCTGACCATCGGCCGCCGAGGCGATTTATCCCGTATAGGCCAGGACCATGCAGAGGGTTCGCACCGTCCTGGCGGCGTGTTCGGCAGGGGGCGGTGTGTTTGAAACAGAATTACCCATAGCGTTTCAGCTGGCTTCGGCAGGCTCAAAAGTGATTTTGAGGCGTGTGCCGGTGGCGCGGGCAAAGCGCTCAAGGGCATTGGTGGACGGGCGCACCTGCCCGCTTTCGATGCGGGCAACGTAGGATTGGGAAGTCTTCATCCGGCGGGCCAACTGGTCTTGTGAAAGCCCTGCCTGCTTGCGGGCCTCGATGAGGGTTTTCGCCAACTGAAATTCGTCGTCCAGGGCAGCATAGGCGGATTTGTAGTCCGGCTCTTTCATCCATTTTCTTTGCAGGTCTTTTACCTTGGTCATTGTTCAAGCTCCTTTGCTCGTTGTAGCGCCAGCCGGATTTCGCGGTTAGGGGTCTTCCGCGTCTTCTTGGTAAAGACACGAAGAACGACGACGCGCTCGGGGCTGGCGGTGACATAAAGGGCACGGGCGATACCTGATTTTCCTTTCAGGCGGATTTCCCAAAGTGGGCCCTGGATATGCTTTGCATGTGGCTCTCCGACGTGGGGCAACCCTACGGCTTCAATGAGTTCGGCAATGCGGGAGAACCGGGCGCGAAAATCGGCGGGAAGCGCCGCAAGTTCTTGATCTACCGTGCGGTTTAACGTTTCTACGGTCCATGTCATGACCTAAGAAATATATCATATATGGTATGGAATGGCAAATTTTAAGGCGATTCCCCATCGGGCGGTTTCTATGCAAGAATCCCCGAGGCTTAGAACAATGGCGATGGGTGCCTTACGGGATGCCGTGGCTTTCGCAAATATTCGAGCAGGCCGTCATCTACCTATACGGCCGAAATGTCAAAACGGGTGAATGGGGGCTAGGCGGTACCGGGTTCCTTTTCGGCTATCCATCAGACATGAAGGGGCCAAATCATATCTACGCCGTCACGAACTGGCATGTCGCTGTAAGCGGCAGCTTCTCTTCGATCCGGCTATGCAGCCGAAGCGGCCGTGATTTCATTGAGCTTGAACCTCACGATTGGATATATCTGTCCCGCCAAGACGACTTGGCCTTAGTGGATATTACGGACCTTCTTGATCCTGACCGCGACGATGTGACGGTATTAGACGCCCACATGGCGGTCGATCAGGAATATGCCGATCAAGCGAAGATCGGCTTTGGCGATGACGTTTTCATGCTCGGCATGTTCGCGAACAGTCCTGGCGATCAGCGAAACGCACCTGTAGCGCGATTCGGCAATATTGCGCGGCTCCCGAGTGATGATGCTTTGATTGCACAAGAAACGGGTGCAGAGACCCCGTGCTACTTGATCGATATGCGTTCGAGAACGGGATTTTCCGGCTCACCTGTGTTCGTCTACAGAACGGTAACGTCAGACTTGCGCCCACTTACGGATGGCGGCCCGATCAGCATTAGTGGCGAGAATACAATGCTTAATCTTTTGGGTGTGCATTGTGGGCAGTACCCGGAACGTTTTGAAGCCAAGCGAACCGAGGCTACCGGCGATCCAATTTCCGAGGGTGACCACCTGCAAGGGCCAAGTGCAATGAATGTGGTGATTCCGGCTTGGCGTATATTTGATGTTTTGGATCACCCGGACCTAAAGGCAATTCGTATGGAACGCGATGCGAGGAGAGCGAAGGGGCTAAAAAGGGGACACCAGAATTAAGGGGACACCATACTTAATTCCCCGTCCCGGTAATTTGGCAACTATGGAATTAAGTATGGTGTCCCCTTAATTAATGGTGTCCCCTTAATTAAAGGCCCGTGGTCATGCGGTTACGGCGGCTCGTGATCGAACCGCCGCTTTTTCGGTTAGCTCCGAGGCGGAGCGAGAGGTCGCTCCGAGGCCCCGATCGCCGGACCTCGATTCAGTGCTGGTTTTCGTTCGCCGTCTTTCCGGCCCTGGAGGGGGAGATTTCCATCTTGTGGGCGACATATGCCGGAATTTCCGAACGCGGGATGCCGAGCTTCTCCAGCGACGCATCGTCGAGCCGGGACAGTCCCTCGAAAAGCGCCTTGCTTTCCAGGCCCTGCGAGAACATCCCCGGCAACTGATGGCCGAAGAAATAGAGAATGTCGCTCACGAGGTGGGAGCCCTTCTCGAGAGGCAGTCGGTCGGGCCCCGTACCGGGCGTGGTTTTTTTCGCCATATTTATACTCCTTGGTAGATCGGATGGGCGGTTCGCGAGAACCTCGCAAGGGCCGCGCTGCTACTTGGAAACGTAATCATTCTCCCTGCCGTTACCCGCGGCCTTTTTGCGCCCCAGGCCCGGGGATTTTGCATGGCTTTCCTCGCCCCGTCATCCGGAAGGGTGAAGAGAAGTTCGGGCGGTTAGCGCTTGCCTCGCGCGGCACCCCCTCCTATGAAAGTGGGCACCCAAGGTTTGGCGGCAAAGGATGGGCCGGTGCCGGTTCGCGACTTAACGGATCGAGGCGAGGAGACGATCGAACGCCTGTTGGCGGAGGCGAAAGGGCGTCTCAGGCAGCCGGACGCCGGGGCGGAAGCCTTGCGCGCGCTCATCATCGGGGTCCTCGCCGCGCCCGAGGGGAACGACCCCGACGCCTGGATGGATCTGGTGGTGGCCGGCCCGGGCCCGGCGCTGAAGGAACGGTTGGCGTCGCTCAAGGCGGAATTGGCGGCCGGCGACGGCGTCGCCGACGACGAGACGCCGCCGGACCGGCGTCTGGCCGATCTGCGCCAGGAGTTGAAGCGCCGGGGGATCGACGGCTTCATCGTGCCCAGAAGCGACGAGCATCGCGGCGAGTACGTGCCGCTCCGGGCCCGGCGGCTGTCCTGGCTTGCCGGCTTCACCGGCACCGCCGGGATGGCCGTGGTCCTGCCCGAGATCGCCGCGCTCTTCACCGATGGGCGCTACACCCTGCAGGCCAAGGCCGAGGTCGACGCAAAGCTATTCCTCACCCTTCATTCGACCGAGCGGCCCGCCGCCGATTGGATAGGGGCGAACCTACGGCCCGGCCACAAGGTGGGTTTCGATCCGTGGCTGCACACGCCGGACGAATTGAGCCGCTTGCGCGCCGGCTGCGAGAAGGCGGGCGGTGAACTGGTCGCCTGCGAGGACAATCCGATCGATGCCGTCTGGTCGCGCCAGCCGCCGGCGCCGATCGCGCCCATCGTCGCCCAGGACGACGCCTTCGCGGGCAAGGGATCGGCCGAGAAGCGCACGGAGATCGCCGGCCAACTGATGGCCGACGGGGTCGACGCCGCGGTGTTGACGCTGCCCGCCTCCATCGCCTGGCTTCTCAATATACGCGGCGGCGATGTCGCCTACGCGCCGCTGCCGCTGGCCTTCGCGATCCTCGGCGCCGACGCCCATGTGGCGCTGTTCCTCGACCGGCGCAAGCTCACCCCCGGTCTCGACGCCCATCTCGGCGATGAGGTGCGGATCGAGGATATGGACCGGTTCGGGCCCGCCCTGGAGGCGCTGGGCGGCGAGGCACGCAAGGTGCGGGCCGATCCGGCCACGGCGCCGGCATGGGTCTTCGACCGGCTCGGAGCCGCCGGCGCCAACATCGTCAAGGCCGACGACCCTTGCGCCCTGCCGAAGGCGTGCAAGAACCCGGTCGAGCTCGACGGGTTCCGCGCCGCGCATTTGCGCGACGGCGCGGCGTTGGTGCGGTTTCTCGCCTGGCTTTCGGCGGCGGCGCCGAAAGGGACGCTGAGCGAGATCGCGGCGGCCGAGAGGCTCGAGGCCTTCCGGCGTGAAAACGACCATTTCCGGGGTTTGAGCTTCCCCACCATTTCCGCCGCGGGACCGAACGGCGCCATCGTCCATTACCAGCCGAGCGCCAAGACCAACCGGACGATCGAGCCCGGCAGCATGTATCTCCTCGATTCCGGTGCCCAGTATCTGGATGGCACCACCGATGTGACCCGGACGCTGTTCATCGGTAACGGCGGCGCCCGCCCAAGCCCCGAGCAGCGCGCCAACTTCACCCGCGTGCTCAAGGGCCATATCGCCCTCGCCACCGCCCGGTTCCCCAGGGGCACGTCCGGCTCCCAGCTCGATACGTTGGCGCGCCAGGCCCTGTGGCGGGCGGGGCTGGACTACGACCATGGCACCGGCCACGGGGTCGGGGCCTATCTCGGCGTCCATGAAGGTCCCCAGCGCATCGCCAAGGCCCCCAACACGGTCGCGCTGATGCCCGGCATGGTGATCTCGAACGAGCCCGGCTATTACAAGCAGGGCGCCTATGGCATTCGCATCGAGAGCCTCGTGACCGTCAGGATGAGCGATGCGAACCCCGGGGAAGAGCGTCAGATGTTGGAGTTCGAGACCCTGACCTGGGCGCCGATCGATCTGGCGTTGGTCGAGGTCGATCTGCTGGGCACGGAAGAGATCGCCTGGCTCGACGCCTATCACGCCGGCGTGCGCGAGGCGCTGTCGCCCTCCCTCGATCGGGAGACCCTGGCCTGGCTCGCCGACGCCACCCGGCCGCTGCGGTAGGGGACCGGATCGCTGACGTTGCCCCAGCCCCTTCGGTCCACGCGGCATCGTAACCAAGGATCGCGTCCGTGGCGCTCCGAGGCCGCGTGTGACGCCTGGAAGTTAATCCAACTCGCCCGGAAAATTGGCGGTGAAGCGCATGGTCTCGCCGGGGACCTCTAGGGCGAAGCGGTGCATCTCCAGGCACATTTCGATGAACGGCTCCTCGTAGTCGAAACTGTATGCGTCGGCCATGGTCTTGAGCGTACGCAGATCCTTGCGGTTTAGGACCAGCACCGTTTCGCCTTCGTTTTCGCCGTCCTCGGGCGTGCCGAGGCGGAAAATCTCGGCGATGTCGCCGAGGTCGTAAAGCCCGCCCTGGTAAAGGTGAACGAGTTGCTCCTGGCCGTCGGCGCCCCGGGCGTAGACGCCGGGATCGCGGTCCTTCTCTGGCGTGTCGGTCATGATCGCACTCATCCTCCGCCGGTCAGCCGGGTCCAATCGTCTTCGCTCAGGACCTCGACGCCCAACGATCTCGCCTTGTCGGCCTTCGACCCGGCGTCGGCGCCGATGACCACGTAATCGGTTTGGGCCGACACCGATCCCGTCACCTTGGCGCCGAGAGTCTCCGCCCTGGCCTTGGCCTCGCTCCGCGTCATCGACGCCAGTGTGCCGGTGAAGACGATGGTCTTGCCGGCGATCGGCGAATCGGTGTCCACGGCGCCGGCGAAATCGGTGATGTTCACCTCGCCGGCAAGATCGTCGAGCACCTGGCGATTGTGCTCCTCGGCGAAGAAACCGAGGATATCGGCGGCGACGGACGGTCCGATGCCGTCGATGGCGACCAGGCTGGCGTAGGCTTCGCTGTCCGCATCCTGGGCCGCGGTCATGGCATGGCGCCAATCATCGAGCGAGACATAGTGCTTGGCCAGCAGCCGGGCCGTCGATTGGCCCACCTGGCGGATGCCAAGCGCATAGATGAAGCGCCCAAGCGGGATTTGGCGCCGATCCTCGATAGCGGCGAACAGGTTCTCGGCCGATCTCTCCCCCCAGCCCTCCCTTTCCAGGAGCTTTTGGGACACCTCGCGCAGGCGGAAAATGTCGCCGGGCCGCGCGATCAGGCCGTCCTCCCACATCGCCAGGATGTGCCTTGCGCCCAACCCCTCGATGTCGAAGGCGTCGCGCGAGACGAAGTGCCTGAGCCGCTCGACCGCCTGCGCCGGACAGACCAGGCCGCCGGTGCATCGCCTGGCCACCTCGCCTTCGTCGCGCGCCGCGAGGCTGTCGCACACCGGGCAGCGCTCGGGAAAGACGTAGGGTTTCGCCCGCTTGGTGCCCTTGTCCTTGATCACCGAGATCACCTGGGGAATGACGTCGCCGGCGCGCTGGATCAGCACGCGATCGCCCTCGCGGATGTCCTTGCGGGCGATTTCGTCCTCGTTATGCAGGGTCGCGCGCTTGACCACGACGCCGCCGACGGTGACGGGCTCGAGTTCGGCGACCGGCGTCAGCGTGCCGGTGCGTCCCACCTGGATGATGATCTTCCTGAGCACCGTCTCGGCCCGGGCGGCCTCGAACTTGTAGGCGACGGCCCACCGCGGCGCCCGGCTCACCGTGCCGAGCCGGTCCTGCCAGTCGACGCGGTTGACCTTGAAGACGACGCCGTCGATTTCATAGGCGAGATCGCGCCGGCTTTGGTTGATCTCGTTATAGAGTTCGATCGCCTCATTCGGGCCGCGGCAGACCCGCACACGGGGGTTGACCGCCAGTCCCCAGGATTTGAGACGGTCGAGGAACTCCCAGTGGGTCCGGCCTACCGTCCCGCTGGTCTCGCCAAGCGCATAGGCGAAGAAATGCAGCGGCCGCGTCGCGGTGATCGACGGATCGAGTTGGCGCAGGCTGCCGGCGGCGGCATTGCGGGGGTTGGCGAAGGCGGCTTCGCCGGCCTTGGCGCGGGTCTGGTTCAGGACGGCGAACTCGTCCTTGCGCATATAGACCTCGCCGCGGACCTCGAGGATGTCGGGGCATTGACCCCTCAGCACCTTGGGCAGGTCCTTTACGTTGCGCAAATTGTGGGTGATGTCCTCGCCGACGGCGCCGTCGCCCCTAGTCGCGCCGAGGATGAAATTTCCCTTCTCATAGCGGAGGGCGACCGACAGACCGTCGATCTTGGGCTCGCCCACCGCTTCGATCTCCTCATCGGCGCCGAGGTTGAGGAAGCGGCGGACGCGGTCGAAAAAGGCGTGGATATCGTCTTCGCCGAAGGCGTTCTCCAGCGAAAGCATCGGCCTCGAATGGGAGACCTTGGCGAACCCGGCCGCCGGCGGGGCGCCGACACGCCGGGAAGGGCTGTCGGGGCGCACGAGATCGGGGAAACGTGCCTCGATGGCCGAATGGCGCCGCAAAAGCGCGTCGTATTCCGCATCCGATATGACCGGCGCGTCCTCGACATGATAGTGGCGGTCGTGCTCACTTATCTCCCGCGCCAGGCGCTCGAGCTCGGCCGCCGCTTCAACGGGGGTGAGCTCACCGGCCGGCTTATCCGAGGTTCTAGTACTTACTTTCATAGGAGGGTGACACATCCGACGGCCTTGCGGGTTTTTCGGCCAGGAGCGTGGTCCGCCGTGATGCCGGGCGCATCACAAGGGCCTCGCGAGGTGAGCGTAAGGGCCCGCAAGGCCGCCCCCCAGGGTCGTTTTTCGCGGCCACCGGAGGGCGTTAGCGCCGCTTGACGATGTCCAGACACTCGCCTCGGCGAAGCCTCCGGCGGAGCCAGGGTCGCCGGCGCGCCGCTTCCACCCCGGAGGCCGCGAAAAGACGATCATATGCATCACCCTTCTATGAAAGTAAGTACTGAGATAGGGGATTTGCCTGCCGGTCGGGGGATCGGCTAAAGGAAAATTAACCATGGTGGTTGCCTTTATAAACGAAATTGCAATAAAGCTTACTGTAAATTGAAGAAATTGGCGTGAAATGGATTGAACAGACTGTTTTCGTTAACCTCTTTCAGTTAAAAACAATCACGACATCCCGTACAGAACGGGCGAGGAGGTCCGATGTCGAAAAAAGTCCTTATCGTTGAAGATAATGAACTGAACCTGAAGCTGTTCCGCGACCTCCTCGAGGCGCACGGCTACGAGACCCTGCAGACCAAGGATGGGATGGAGGTGATGCAACTCGCCCGTGATCACAAGCCCAATCTGATCCTGATGGACATCCAGTTACCGGAGGTGTCGGGCCTGGAAGTCACCAAGTGGATCAAGGAAGACGAAGAGCTGAAATCGATCCCGGTGATCGCCGTCACCGCCTTCGCCATGAAGGGCGATGAGGAGAAGATCCGGGAAGGCGGCTGTGAGGCCTATATCGCCAAGCCCATATCGGTAACCAACTTCATCGAAGTCATCGAAAAGGTATTGGGTTAGTTGCGCCATGTCGGCGAGAGTGCTGATCGTAGATGACCTTCCGACCAACCTGAAGGTACTGGAAGCCAAGCTCCTCGCCGAGTACTTCGACGTCCTCACCGCCGGCGGCGGACAGGAAGCCCTCGACATCGCGGCGAAAGAGTTGCCCGACATCGTGTTGCTCGACGTCATGATGCCGGAGATGGACGGGTTCGAGGCGTGCCGGCGGCTCAAGGCCGAGCCGAAGACCGCGCACATACCGGTGGTCATGGTGACCGCCTTGAGCGACATCCATGACCGGGTGACGGGACTGGAGGCGGGCGCCGATGACTTCCTCACCAAGCCGGTGGACGACATCGCCTTGCTTGCCCGCATCAAGTCCCTGGTGCGCCTGAAGATGGTCATCGATGAGTGGCACCGGCGGGAGCAAACCTGCGATCAACTGGGCGTCCTCGACGACGACAGGCCTTTGCCCGACGAAGTGAAGACGACGGGCAAGGTGCTGGTGATCGAGAAAAGCACGCTCAGGGCCAACAAGATCCGCGAGGTCCTGGAAGAGGAGCAGAACACGGTGGTCTCAGCCGCCACCAGCGCCGAGGGGTTCTCGCTCGGCATGGAGGACGAATTCGACCTCATCATCGTCAGCCTGCAATTGGATGGCGCCGACGGCCTCAGGCTTTGCTCGCAGTACCGCAGCCACGAGACCACCCGGCAGACCCCCATCCTCTTGATTTGCGAGCCCGAGGAGAAGGAAGCGCTGCTCAAGGGCTTCGAGCTCGGCGTCAACGATTATCTGATCAGGCCCATAGACGGCAATGAGCTCAAGGCCCGGGCGCGGACCCAACTCAGGCACAAGCATTTTCATGACCGCCTGCGCGACAACTATCAGCGCAGTCTGTCGCTGGCGCTGACCGACTCACTCACCGGACTCCACAATCGCCGCTACGTGACCGCCCACCTGGAATCGATGATTCGGCAGAGTCTGGAAAAGGGCAAGTCGCTGGCGCTCCTGATGATCGACATCGATTTTTTCAAGAAAGTCAATGACACCCATGGCCACGGGGCGGGCGACGAGGTGCTGCGCGGCGTCGCCGAAAGGATCAAGCGGAACTTCCGCGAGTTCGACCTGCCGGCGCGGATCGGTGGCGAGGAGTTCGTCGTCGTCATGCCCGATTCCCGCCTCGATGTGGCGGTCTCCGTGGCCGAGCGGCTCAGGAGCAAGATCGCCGAGACGCCCTTCGTGGTCTCGGGCGACGTCGAACCGATTGCCGTCACCGTCAGCATCGGCGTCGCCCTCACCAAGGCCTCCGGGGATAGCGCGGACGACCTTATGAACCGGGCCGACGAGGCATTGTATGAGGCCAAGGGAAGCGGCCGCGATCGGGTCGTGACGGCGCCGGTGGAAGGAGTCAAACAGCTCGCCGCCGTTTGACGGACCTCTCCTCCGGCCAGGTCAGACCGGAGTGTGGTTTAGGCCCAGCCAATAAAAGCCAATAAAGAAGCCGCCGGACGGCGGCGTTTCGTTAGGCTCAGGCGTTCAGGCCAGGGCGCGGCTATTTGATCCGCCCTTCCTTGAACAGCACGTGCTTGCGCACGACCGGGTCGTATTTGCGGAATTCGAGCTTGTCGGTGGTCGTCCGTGGGTTCTTCTTGGCGATGTAGTAATAGCCCGTGCCGGCGGAACTCACCAGTTTGATCAGGATCGTGTTGGATTTTGCCATGGCGTCAAATCCTCGGGCCGTTATCGGCGCTTGGGCAGCGGCACAATACAGTCAAGGCCGTCGCTGTCAAGTATCTGGCGGGTCCCATCGGCCGGGCGCCGGGTTAAGGGGACGCCAGCGCCGGCGCCGACAGTTCCAGGGCGCGTGCGAAAAGGGGCGTATCTTCAAGGAGCTTGGCCGCGAGTTCGAGATCGGACTCGGGCATCCTCTCGCTCCCGAGACAGGACTGGCGAAGATCTTCCACCGTCTGATCGTCCGTCGCCGTGCGCCAGGATGCCAGGAGCACCGCGGTGTTGAGCCGTCCGTCGCGCAGCCGCGCCATGATCTCGGCGGTGCTTGACTCCTCGTCGGCGGTACAGACGGTCGGCAGGACGCCGCGGCCATGCAGGGAGTAGCCGGACGGGGCGTACAGCCGCGACCAGGTGATAATCAGCTCGCCGTCATTGGGCAGGCGGGTGATGTTCTGGACCGTTCCCTTGCCGAAGGAATTGGTGCCGATGACGACCGCACGGCCGCGATCCTGCAGGGCCGCGGCGACGACCTCGGCGGCCGAGGCCGAGCGGCCGTTGATCAGCACCACAAGGGGAATGTTCGCCGCCAAATCCCTTCCCGAGGCATCGAACAATTGGTGAGTGTCGGGATGGCGGCCATCGGTCGAGACGATGCGGCCGCTGGCCAGGAAGACATCGGCCACGGCCACCGCCTGATCCAAGAGACCGCCGGGGTTGTTGCGGAGGTCCAAAACGATGCCCTCGAGTTTCCGTTCCGCCTCCCGTTTCGCCGCCACCAAGACATCGACCAGGCCGTGGACGGTCCTCTGGTTGAAGCCGCTGATGCGAATGTGGGCATAGGGTCCCCTGCGCTCGAGGCTTACCGTCGGTATCACGATCAGCGCCCGCCTGACCGACACGGTAAGGGGCGCCGCCACCCCCTTCCGGGTTACGGTTATGCCGAGCCAAGTACTGATCTTTCCCCGCAAGCGCGAGATCACCTCCGATCTGTCGAGCCCCGCGGTCGCCTCACCGTCGATGTGGGTGATCACGTCACCCGCCTTGAGGCCGGCGCGCGCCGCCGGGGTGTCGGACAGCACATCCATCACCGTCACATCCGGCCGCTCGAAGTCGAGCGTCACGCCGACGCCGCCGAAGCCCTCGCGCATGGCCCGGAAGTCGCGGGCTTCCTCGACATTGGCGTAGCGGCTGTGTCCGTCCAGCCCGGATAGCGCCGTCTTGAACACGGCTTCGTAGATCCTGTCGGCCGTTCCGTCGTTTAGCGGACCTGAGAAAAGGCGTCCGGCGGCGATCACCTGGGTGCTCAGTTCCGCCCAGCCGCCGACGTCCCCGGCGCCAGGCGATGCGAAATCACCGAGCGGCACACGGTCGTGTAGCAACTGGACCCTGCCGTCGGCGCGTTCGATCTCGATGGCCGGATCGATCTCCTTCAGTCCGCCGAGTCCCCTGACGGTAAGGGCGCCCATGTCCACCGGATCGATATATTTGTCGAAGATGTTCTGATAGCCGGCGTTGAAGACGTAGCGCGCGGTCTCGGTATCGAAATCCAGGCGGGACGGATCGGGCGGTACGGCGCATCCAGCCAGCAGCCATAGCGCCACGAATACCCGGCAGGATGGAGAGAATTTCATACTCGATACTTTCTACGATCCGACCTGGTGACGCGCCGACACGGCGGGCCTCGCGGTCCTAAGGCCCGGCAATCCGAAGATTTGACCGGGATGGCTGGTTGCGGCCCGCCGGCTATTGGCCCGCTGGGCGGCGGAGGCCAACATAGGAAAGCGCAATTAAATAAACAATAGTATTCTGACCAGGGCTTGGGCGCCGGGCATTCGCACCCACCTCGGGCAAGTTACCGGCGGGACCTCCTGCGCCCCCGCCGTGGCCGGGCGCCCCGCCCCGGCGGCCGTTTCCTCCCGGCGCTCGGCGCCCCGGAGCCTTTGGCGGCGCCATCGTGATCGAGCAACTCGAAGACCATGCCGCCGGTGACGGGGTTGGCCTCGGTAAGGCGCGCCACGACCACATCACCGAGGGTATAGACCGTCCCGGTGTCGCGGCCTTCCAGGCAATGGCGGCGTTCGTCATGGTCGAAGTACTCCCGGCCGAGGGTGCGTATCGGTACCAGCCCGTCGGCGCCGGTCTCGTCCAGGGTGACGAACAGACCGAATCGGGTGACGCCGGCGATGCGGCCGGGGAAACTGGCGCCTATCCTGTCGGCGAGGTAAAGGGCGATGAAGCGGTCCACGGCGTCGCGCTCGCACTCCACCGCCCGGCGTTCGGTCGTCGAGATGTGTTCGCCGATCGCGGCGAGGTCGCCACCGCCATCATTGGCGAAGCCGCCCTCGCCGAGCCCGAGCGCCGATATCAGCGCCCGGTGGACGATCAGATCGGCATAGCGGCGGATCGGCGAGGTGAAATGGGCGTAACGCTCGAGCGCGAGTCCGAAATGGCCGATGTTGCCGGGACTGTAGACGGCCCGGGCCTGGGCTCTCAGGATCGCCTCGCCGAGGAGATATTCATGGGCGGTGCCCGCCGCCTTGGCGATAATCTCGGTGAATTGGCGGGCCTCCATCCTCCGGCTGCCGGCGCTGGGTGCGCCGATCCCGAGACCCTTGAGAAAGGCGCGCAGGGCCTCCACCTTGGCCGGGTCGGGCTGATCGTGCACCCGGTACATGCATGGCGTCTTCGCGTTCGTAAGGGTGACGGCGGCGGCGACGTTGGCGGCGATCATGCATTCCTCGATCAGGCGGTGGCTGTCGAACCGCCGGCGCCGCTCGATGGCGTCGACGCCGCCGCCGGCGCCGACGACGATGCGGTACTCCGGCAGATCGAGATCAAGGGCGCCGCGCTTTTGCCGCGACCGGTTCAAGGCGTCATAGACCCCGTAAAGCGGTGCGATGGTCGTGGCGAGCAGCGGGGCAGGCAGGGCATGGGCGGCGCCGTCCCGGGCCTCTTGTACCTGGCCGTAGGTGAGCCGCGCCGCCGAGCGCATCATGGCGCGCTCGAATCGGTGCTTGCGGCGCCCGCCGTCCCTGTCGATCCACAGATGCACCGCGAGGCACGGGCGGTCCTCACCGGGTCTGAGGGAACAAAGATCGTTCGACAGTCTCTCGGGCAGCATCGGCACCACCCGGTCCGGCAGATAGACCGAGTTGCCGCGCTCGTGGGCGCACTGGTCCAGCGCGTCCCCCGGCCTGACGTAATGGGCGACATCGGCGATGGCGACGACGAGGTGCCAGCCGCCCTCATTCGCCGGGTCCGGATCGGGCTCCGCCCATACGGCGTCGTCGAAATCCCGGGCGTGCTCATCGTCGATGGTGACCAACGCCAGCTCACGCAGATCGGCGCGATCACCAAGGGGCGGGGGTTGAGCGCCTTCGGCCTGATCAAGCGCGCGAGCGGCGAATTCCATCGGGACGCCTTGGGCGTGAAGGGAAACGAGGCTGATCGCTCCGGCATCGTCCATGTGCCCCAACCGTTCGATCACCTTGGCCTTGCGCGGGCCGAAGCCACGGCCGGCAAGGGTTTGGGTGCGCACCAGTTCCCCGGACCTGGCGCCGGCCGAATCCTTCGCCTCGACGGTCAGCTCCGACCTCGCGCGCTTGTCCACGGGCGTCACCCTGCCCCGACCCCCGACGACATCATAGACACCCAGGACCTCGCGGGGCGCCGTCCCGAGGCGGCGTATGGTGACGGCCTCATAGGCGCCATCGCCGATGGGTTTCAGCCGCGCCAGCACGCGCTCTCCTTGGCCCGGCGCCGGCAGACCCGGGCGGTCGGGGGCGAGGTAGATGATCGGCGGAGCCGTGTCCTCGGGCCACTTGACGGGCCGGGCGATGACCTCGCCGTCGATGTCGGTGCCGGCGATCTCGATGACCCCGACCCTCGGAAGGACGCCGGATCCGGAGGCGCCGCGCTTGGCGTCCGGGCCGATCAGTCCGTCGCGTTCGAGCTCCTTGATCATGTCCCGGATCTGGGCGCGGGCCGAACCGGTGATCCCGAACGCCCGGGCGATATCACGTTTGCCCATGGGACCGGGGCTTTCCCGGATCAGCCGAAGGATATCGTCTTTGGTCGGGAGTGAAGGAGGCTTACGGGGACGTCTGGCCACGGGTCGTGGCTAACCTGCATCGGTCGGCGCGCGAGGGGCGATTCGTTTCTTGGCCGCTCTTTTCCTGGCCGGTGCTTTCCTCGCCTTCGATTTCCCGGTCGCCGCCTTCTTGGCCGTTTTCTTCCCGGTCTTTCTGGCCGTCTTTTTCTTCGCCGGACCACGGGCCACCCGATCGGCGATGAGGACGAGCGCTTCATCGAGGGTGAGGGTGTCGAGGGATCTATCCGGCGGCACCGTCGCGTTGATGCTGCCGTGCTTGACGTAGGGGCCGTAACGGCCGCCGTGGAGGCTGACGGGTTTGCCGTCTTCCGGGTGTTCGCCAAGGACGCGTAGTTTGCCCGACTCGCCCCTCGGCTTGGCGTTCTGCAACAGATCGACGGCGCGATTGAGGCCGATGGTCAGCAAATCCTCGTCCGGGCCCAGCGACGCGTAAGCCCCGTTGTGTCGAAGATAGGGGCCGAAGCGGCCGATGCCGGCTTGGATCATCTTCCCGGTATCGGGATGGGGACCGACATCGCGCGGCAGGGCCAAAAGCCCGAGCGCCGTCTTCAGGGTGAGGGCGTCGGGCGCGATTTCCTTGGGCAGGGACACCCTTTTGGGTTTCTTTTTGTCCTCTCCCTCGCCGAGCTGGATGTAGAAGCCGTAGGGACCGTTGCGGAGCGTGACCGCTTCGCCGCTGACGGCATCGCTGCCCAGGTTCACGGGGCCGTTGGCGCCAATCAGCGCGGCCTCGGGGGATTCGTCCCCGGCCGCCAGCTTGCGCGTGTATTTGCACTCCGGGTAGGTCGAGCAGCCGATGAAGGCGCCGTACTTGCCGAGCTTGAGGCCGAGACGGCCGGTGTCGCAATTGGGGCAATCGCGCGGGTTCCTGCCGGAGCCGTCATCATTGAAGAAGTGGGGGCCGAGCACCTCGTCGAGCGCGTCGATGACCTCGGTGGTGGTGAGGTCCTTGGTTTCGGCCACGGCGGCGGCGAAGGACTCCCAGAAACCGCCCATCACCTCCTTCCAGTTGGCCTTGCCGCCGGAGATGTCATCGAGCCTGTTCTCCATCTGGGCGGTGAAGTCGTACTCGACGTATCGCTTGAAGAAGCTGACGAGAAAGGAGGTGACGAGCCGGCCCCGGTCCTCGGGCACGAAGCGCTTCTTCTCCAGTCGCACATAATCGCGCTGCTGCAGGACCGAGAGGATCGAGGCGTAGGTCGAGGGCCGGCCGATGCCAAGCTCTTCCATGCGCTTGACCAGCGACGCCTCGGTGTATCTCGGCGGCGGTTGGGTGAAGTGCTGCTCCGGGATCACCTTGCGGCGCGACATTGCCTCCCCCTCGGTGAGCCTGGGCAGTGTCTGTTCGCCGTCGGCGCCCTCGGCGGGATCGTCCCGACCTTCCTGGTAAAGACGGAGGAAGCCGTCGAAGGTCACGGTCGAGCCGGTGGCGCGCAAGGTCGTTCCATCGGCGGCGGCGACGTTGATCGCCACTTGATCGAGGCGCGCGCTTTCCATTGCGCTCGCCACCGCCCGTTTCCAGATCAGTTCGTAAAGCCGGAACTGGTCGGAATCGAGCAGCCGGACGATCTCCTGGGGCAGGCAGAAGAAGTCGGTCGGGCGGATCGCTTCGTGGGCTTCCTGGGCGTTCTTGGCCCGGCTCTTGTAGATTCTGGGGGCATCGGGAAGATAGGCTTGGCCGTATTGGGCGGGGATGAGTCTGCGGCACTCGGCGATGGCTTCGTTCGACAACCGCACACTGTCGGTCCGCATGTAGCTGATCAGTCCCACCGTATCGCCGCCGATGTCCAGCCCTTCATAAAGCCTTTGTGCGATCCGCATGGTCCTGGACGCGCTGAACCCGAGCTTGCGCGACGCCTCTTGCTGCAACGTCGAGGTCGTGAACGGAGGCTGCGGGTGGCGCCGGACCTGTTTGCGCTCGATTTCGCCGACCGAAAATTCGAGGCTCGAAATCCTGTCCGACGCCGCCTTGGCTTCCGCTTCACCGCCGAGGCTGAACTTGGTGAGCTTCTCGCCGCCGAGATGGGTGAGCCTCGCCGTGAGCATCTCGCCTTTGGCGTTGGCGAACTCGCCATCGACGGTCCAGTATTCGCGTGCCTTGAAGGCTTCGATCTCGGCCTCGCGCTCGCAGATCATCCTCAACGCCACCGATTGCACCCGTCCCGCCGAACGGCTGCCCGGCAGCTTGCGCCACAGCACCGGCGACAGGGTGAAGCCCACCAGGTAATCGAGCGCCCGGCGGGCGAGGTAGGCTTCGATCAGCGGCTTGTCGAGGTCGCGCGGGTGGGCCATGGCCTCGAGCACGGCGTTGCGGGTGATCTCGTGGAACACCACCCGCTTGACCTCGATCCCGTTGAGCGCCCCGCGCTCGCTGAGAAGCTCCATCACGTGCCACGAGATCGCCTCGCCCTCGCGGTCCGGGTCGGTGGCGAGATAGAGGTGATCCGCCCCTTTCAGGGCCTCGGCGATTTCGCCGATACGTTTTTGCGCCCTGGTGTCGACCGCCCAGGTCATGGCGAACCCATCGTCAGGCAAGACCGATCCCTCCTTGGCCGAAAGGTCGCGGACATGGCCGTAGGAGGCGAGGACCTTGTAGTCCTGGCCGAGATACTTGTTGATGGCCTTGGCCTTGGCCGGGGACTCGACGACGACTATGTTCACAACGTTAGCTCTACTTACTTATTGGTTGGGGACATCTTGCACCCGAACCGGTTAATCAGTCGTAATGAAGCGCGACCTGGTTGCCCGGGTGCCTCTCCAACCGGCCCGCAAGTTCCATTTCCAGCAGGACGGTGGACACGACGGCAGGGGACAATTGGCACTGCCGAATGATTTCGTCAACCGTTACCGGGTCCGGGCCCAGTTTTTCGGCGATGTCCGCCCGTGCCGCCGAAAGCTCCGAATCGCTGGGCTGGACAGGGGTTGGCGTTGGTGCGAAGGCACTTTCGCGTCCCTCACCGGCCCCAGGCCGAAAGGCGCCGCTGATGGCTTCGAGCACGTCTTCGGCGGTCTGTACGAGGGCGGCGCCGTCCCGGATCAGCTGGTTCGAGCCCTTGGCGCGCGGGTCGAGCGGCGAGCCCGGCACGGCCATGACCTCGCGGCCTTGATCGCCGGCGAACCGCGCCGTGATCAGCGATCCCGACTTGAAGGTCGCCTCGATCACCACCACGCCCAGTGACAACCCGGAGATCAGCCGGTTGCGGTAGGGGAAATGGCGCGCCTTGGGTGTCAGCCCCGGGGGGTGCTCGGAAATGACGACGCCTCGTTCGACGATCTCTTCATAAAGCGCCGCGTTTTCCGCCGGATAGACGACGTCGACGCCGCCGGCCATGATGGCGACGGTGCCGCTTTCCAAGGCCCCGGCATGGGCCATGGCGTCGATGCCGCGCGCCATGCCCGAAGCGACGACGATCCCGTGGCTGCCGATATCCGCCGCCAGGGTCTCGGCCATGCGCCGGCCGTTGGCCGAGGCGTTACGCGCGCCGACGATGGCGACGGTTCGCCGGCCGAGGAGATGGCCGTTGCCCCGCACGCTCAAGGTCGGCGGCGCATCGTCGAGCACCGCCAGCATCTCCGGGTAGTCCTCCTCGCCCCAGGCGATCAGCCGGGCGCCGATCTTCCCCAGCGCCTCGATCTCGCGCGTCGCGGCGGCGGCCGGACAGATCTTGATCGGCCGTGTCTGCCCGCCGCGGCGCGCCAGTTCCGGTAAGGCGGCGAGCGCCTCGGTGGCCGAGCCGAACCGCGACAGCAGCTGAAAAAAGGTGACCGGCCCGACATTTTCGCTGCGGATCAGCCGCAGCCGGTCGCGCCGCTCCTCGGCGGAGATGGGTGTTACCTGGCGGTTCATCGCTTCTAATTGGAGGAACGGCGGCCCGGCGTCAACTTCAAGATTTTCGACGCCGGTGCAACGGTGGCGCGCAAGCCTCTGAAAATCCGTGTTATTTTTCCACCGTCGAGCGGCCGATCTTGGGCTCCTCGCGCTTGATCAGCCGGCGGATATTGGCGTGATGGCGGAGGATCACGAGGATCGCCATGAAGCCCGCGAGCTCGGTGCGCTGGGGATCGGCGAGCCAGGCGGCAGTGAACGGCGCCGCCGCCGCCGAAACCATGGAGGCAAGGGAGGCGTAGCGGAAAATCAGTGCGATGGCGAGCCAGGTGAGCCCGGCGAGTAGGGCCACCTTCCAGGCGATTGCCGCGAGGACGCCAAGCGCCGTCGCCGCGCCCTTGCCGCCCCGGAACCGCAGCCAGACGGGGAACAGATGGCCGACGACCGCGCCCGCCCCCGCCAGCACCGCCATGTCCGGCCCGAAGCCTCCGGCGATGAGCACCGCCCCCGCCCCCTTGCCGGCGTCGAAAAGCAGGGTGAGGGCGGCCAGCCACTTGTTGCCGGTCCTCAGCACGTTCGCGGCGCCGATATTGCCCGAGCCGATGTCGCGGATGTCGCCGAGCCCGGCGATGCGGGTCAGGATCAGGCCGAAGGGCACGGAGCCGAGGAAATAGCCGCCGACGGCGGCGGCGATGAACGGCCAGGTGTAGCTGAGATCCCCGAGGGGAGAGGGCATGTCAGTCCTCCCGGACGAAGACCGTCCGGCCGCCGACCGCCGTTCTCAGGGCCTGGCCCTGGACCGGCCGGCCATCGAAGGGTGAGTTCTTGGATTTGCTGAGGAACCGCTTAGCGTCGATCTTCCACGGCCGGTCGGGGTCGAACAGCACCAGATCCGCCGGCCCGCCCTTCCTCAACGCGCCGCCCTCGAGACCGAGGAGATCGGCGGGCGCCGAGGTGACGCGGCGCACCAGATCGGCGAGGGTGAGATGGCCGTTGTGATGGAGCTCGAGGATCAGCGGCAGCAGCGTCTCGAGCCCGATGATGCCGGGCGCCGCCTGGGCGAAGGGCAGGCGCTTGCTTTCCTGATCCTGAGGCGCGTGGTCCGAGGCGATGGCGTCGATGGCGCCGTCCTTGATCCCCTCGACGATGGCCTGGCGGTCCCTCTCGGCGCGCAGCGGCGGCGATAATTTGGCGAAGGTGCGGTATTCGCCCACCGCCGTCTCGTTGAGGCCGAAATAATGGGGCGCGGTGTCGCAGGTCACGGGCAAGCCGCGCGCCTTGGCCCGGCGCACCGCATCCACCCCTTCGGCGGTGGAGATATGGGCGACGTGATAGCGCGCGCCTGTCAGTTCGACGAGGCGGATGTCGCGCTCGATCATGATGACCTCGGCCGCCGCCGGGATGCCGACGAGGCCGAGCCGCGTCGACATCTCGCCCTCGTTCATGTGTCCGCCCGCGGCCAGGCTCGGCTCCTCCGGGTGCTGGACGATCAACAGGTCGAAGGTGCTGGCGTAGCTCAACGCCCGGCGCATCACCAGGGCGTCGGCGACGGCCTTGGTGCCGTCGGTGAAGGCCACCGCGCCGGCGGCGTGGAGCAGCCCCATTTCGGTCATGCGCTTGCCTTCGAGGCCCTGGGTGACGGCGGCGTAGGGATAGACGTTGGCGCCTCCCGCTTTGCGCCCGCGGGCGATAACGAACTCCACCAACGCCGCGTCGTCGATCACCGGCGTGGTGTTGGGCAGGCAGACCATGGTGGTGACGCCGCCGGCCGCCGCCGCGCGCCCGGCGGTCATGATGGTTTCCTTGTGCTCCTCGCCCGGTTCGCGCAACTGCACCCGCATGTCCACCAGGCCGGGCGCCAGGCAATGCGCCCCGCAGTCCACCGTTTCGATGCCCTCGGGCACGCCGTCGGCGAACAGGCCGGGGCCGAGATCGGCGATTTCCGCCCCTTCCGTCAACAGGGCGCCCGGGGCGTCGAGGCCGCTTGCCGGGTCGAGGAGCCGGGCGTTGATGTAGGCCGTGCGGGCCGCGGACGCCACCCGGGCCTCCGCCGTCCGCGCCCGCGGAAGGTCCGGACCCGATCGCGCCTGGTGATCGGCGGCGAATTCCGGGGGCAGTTTCTTGGCGGCCGTCATGAAGCGGCGCCGTCGAATTCGGTGGAAGGGTTCCTGGTGATCGCCTCGAGGCAGGCCATGCGCACGGCGACGCCGGCCTCGACCTGCTCGGGGATGACGCTGCGCGTGATATCGTCGGCGACCTCGGTGTCGATCTCGGCGCCCCTGTTGACCGGGCCGGGGTGCATGATCAGCGCGTCGGGCTTGGCGGCGGCGAGCTTGGCGTAATCGAGCCCGAAGAAATGGAAATATTCGCGCACCGACGGCACGAAGATGCCGTGCATGCGCTCGGTCTGGAGCCTGAGCATCATGACGATGTCGCAATCCGCGAGCCCGCCCTCCATGTCATGGTGGACCTCGACCCCCATGCGCTCGATCTCGGGCGGCAACAGGGTCGGCGGGCCGACGACGCGCACCCGCGCGCCCATGATGTTCAGCAGATGGATGTTCGAGCGCCCGACGCGGCTGTGCAGCACGTCGCCGCAGATCGCCACCAAAAGCCCCTTGAGCCGGCCCTTGCGGCGGCGGATCGTCAACGCGTCGAGCAGCGCCTGGGTCGGGTGTTCGTGGGACCCGTCGCCGCCGTTGATCACCGAGCACGCGACCTTTTGCGACAACAGCTCCACGGCGCCCGAATCGGGATGGCGCACGATGAGGACGTCCGGGTTCATGGCGTTGAGCGTCATCGCCGTGTCGATCAACGTCTCTCCCTTCTTGATCGAGGAGTCCCTCACCGACATGTTGATGACGTCGCCGCCGAGCCTTTTTCCGGCGAGCTCGAACGAGGTCCGGGTGCGCGTCGAATCCTCGAAGAACAGGTTCATCACCGTGCGCCCGCGCAGCACGTCGAGCTTCTTGTCGGGTCTGCGGTTGAACTCGAAGTAGGAATCCGCGAGATCGAGAAGATAGATGATGTCGTCGGCGCTTAGGCCTTCGATGCCGAGAAGGTGGCGGTGGGCAAAGGCGCGGTTGGGGGCGTTGCCGTCCATCAAAACGGCAATATACGGCCTAGAGCACCGGGGGCGCAAGCGGGCAGACGGAGTAAATCATTGTGAACACAGGGGGGCGCCGAAAACACCCTACGGTTCGTCGAGAAGGGAAAGCTGTTGGCCGACCTGGCCCGTCAACCGGACATGCTTGATCACGCGCTCTACGTCCTGGTTTGCGTTGACGTAGATCATGTGGATTCCAGGATGTGCGTTCTGAAACACACGGAACAGTTCATCCGCGAACGCTTGTCCTATGATCGACACCCCGCGAAAATCCAAGACGATTTCGGTAAATTTTTCAAATCTTGTAACCAGCCTTTTCGCTTGTGACCGGGAGACAAGATCTTCTCCCTCAAATTTCGCCAGCCGGACAGGGACGTGGGTCTTACTAAACCGGCTGTCTTCATCCTCGTATCGGTTAAATACCTCTCGGGCCGTTCGGGTTGTGCGTGGGTCCAGAAACAGTGAAACACAAGTGCCTTTCAATACGAGATCCTTCTCTTCTATTTCAAAAATCCAGTCTTGGTTGTCGGCGGATGTACGGAAAAAAAGATCGTCAGACCAAATGCTAAACTCATCGAACATGCGTGAGGTGAAGAAGATGCCCTCTCCCGTGTGTTTTTCTGCATCGGTTGTAAGTTTTCCTTTGCTCAGTTCAAGTATTGCATACCACTTATTATCAAGTCTAAGATCGTTTTTAATTTTTTCAAATATTCCTATACCATGATCTCTAATTACCATCTCGATTTGAAGCGAATTGACGATTACTTCTATATCTATTTTTGGGGATTCTGAGTGATCAATTACATTATTGACTATTTCTGTAAATCCATGATGGCATATACTGACTACGTTTTTCGGATAATCACGTAAATATTTTTGCACGGTTTCCAACCAGACCGTGTCTTCCATTAAATCTGGCGTCACCGGGATATCGAATGCTTTATTGACGAAGTCTTTGAGGAAATACCGGCGAGCCTTGGTCTTACCTTCCCCGTAAACGAGTCCCTCATCGACCAGGCTTCGCAGATATGAGTTCGCGGTCTGACGCGAAACCTCGAACCGTTCCACTATCATCCGCACGACATCATGCGGGTGGTCCCGCAAGTGTTCGAAAATGAAGTCTCTAACCTCTTGTTTCAGCGACATTTTTCAGAGGTCCTATCCCAACTGCACAGCGAGGCTTAGGATATTGTAAGGTACTTTTTGGATTATTGTCAAGGCGCGGCGTGTTATTGTCAAGCGAAAGGGTGCCGATTGTAAGGCGCCTGCTTGACAATGAACAGATTTCGGTTGAGACGGAGGCGCCGGGCTTGGTCCTTTGGGACCGGGCGCGCCGTCGCGGCCCGCCTTGGGCGCTTCAGATCAGGCCTTTGTCGCGAAGCCCGGCGATCTCATCGGCGCCGAGTGCGAGAATTTCCTCCAGCACCTCGTCGGTGTGCTGGCCCAGCATCGGCGGTGGATTGCGGTAGGTGGGAGGCGTCGCCGACATCGCCATGGGACAGGCCATGAAGTGGACCGGCTCGGTGCCCGCCGCCGGATGGTTCATGGCGATCTCGATGCCGCGGGCCTTGACCTGGGGGTCGGCGAAGACCTCATCGACATTGTTCACCGGGCCGCAGGGGACGTTGATCTTCTCGAGCCCCTCGAGCCAGTGTTCGGAAGGCTGTTTGGCGGTGATCTCCTCGATCAACGCCGTCAGCTCGTCGCGGTTGACGATGCGTCCCTGGTTGGTGCTGAATTTCTCGTTCTCGGCCAGCTCGGGGACGCCGGCGAAGTCGCAGAAGCGGGCGAACTGTTCGTCGTTGCCGGCGGCCAGGATGACGAGGCCGTCGGATGTCGGCACCACCGTGTAGGGAACGATGCAGGGATGGCCGTTGCCGATCCGTGGCGGGTTCTCGCCGGTGATGAGGTAAAACATTCCCATGTAACTGAGGCTCGCCGCCTGGGAGTCGAGGAGCGAGAGGTCGATCATCTGACCCTCGCCGGTGACCTCGCGGTGGTGTAGGGCGGCGAGGATGGCGATCGCCCCGTGCATGCCGCACATCATATCGGCGATGGCGATGCCGACCTTCTGGGGCGTGCCGTGGGTCTCCCCGGTGATGCTCATCACGCCGCCCATGCCCTGGGCGAGAAAATCGTAACCGGCGCGCTTGGCATAGGGGCCGGTCTGGCCGAAGCCGGTGATCGAGCAATAGATCAGCGACGGGAACTCCTTGGCGAGGGTCGCGTAATCGAGGCCGTACTTGGCCAATGACCCGACCTTGAAGTTCTCTATCAGGATGTCGCATTTGGCGATCAGGCGGCGGGCCAGCTCCTGGCCCTCGGGCCTGGTGAAGTCGATGGTAAGGGACCGCTTGTTGCGATTCGCGCTCAGGAAATAGGCGCTCTCCGTGGTGTCGTTGCCGTCCTCGTCCTTGAGGAACGGCGGTCCCCAACTGCGGGTGTCGTCGCCGTGACCCGGGCGCTCGACCTTGATCACGTCGGCGCCCAAATCGCCGAGGAACTGGGTACAGGAGGGACCGGCCAATATGCGGGTGATGTCGAATACGCGCAGCCCCTGAAGCGGGCCGTTGGCTCCCGGACGGGGAGAATTCGGATCGGTCATCGTTCAGCTTTGTCCTCGCTTAAACGGCGGAGATTCGTCTTGACTTTGGTGCCGGCTGCTTAAGCCGTCCAGGCCGGTGCCTTATAGTTCACGGCGCCAGGGGCGGCAAGAGAGGTGCCAGGTGGGACATGTCTAATCACTTGTCTCATTGTGGACTTTCCGGGCGCTCAGGGCAACAGCGCCGGCGCCAGGGCCAAGATTAGCGGCAAGGTCACGGCCGCCAGCACGGTGGTCAGCGTCAATGCCGCCGCCATCAATTCCTTGTCCCCGCCCATCTGGCCGGCGAGCACGAAGGCGGAGGCCGAAATGGGCAAGGCCGAGAACAGGAGCACGACCTTGGCGGTGAGACCCGAAACACCGAACAGTTTGCACGCCACCAGCGTCACCAGCGGCAGGGCTATCAGCTTGAGCGCCGAGGTCACCACGACCGCCGGGCCGGCCTGACGCGCCGCCTTGAGGCTCAGCCCGGCGCCGACGGCGAGCAGTCCGATGGGCAGCGAGGCGCGGCCGAGGAACCGTAGGATGTCGGCGATCAACCCCGGCAGCTCGATGGCGCCGGCGTTCAACCCGGCGCCAAGCGCGCAGGCGATGATCAGCGGATTGCCGGCGATGGCGCCGATGAGACGGGCCACGCCTTGCGGCCTTTCGGCGGCGAAATGGGCCAGCGCCGCGACGCGTAGTAT
>JACZQV010000017.1 GCA_022545545.1 Pseudomonadota bacterium | reverse complement strand
ATGAGATTGTCGTTGCCCTGGGCGTCGACGTGCGAGCTGATCTGATCCAGAAGCCTCGTCACCTTGATCAGGGTCTTGGCCGGGTTGTTGTCGCCGTTTAGCCTCTTGGCCTGGTTCTTGGCCTGGGTGGCAATGGCACTGACCTGCGTCGTCAATTCGGCAAGGCGATGCTGGGTGATGAGTCGGGTCGCATTCTCGATCACGTCCTTATGCGCGGCGGCGGATTCATCGCCCGTGGCTTTGTGGCGCAGGCTGTTGGGCACCTGGAAGTTGTTCGAACCGTTGGCCCCCTCTTCTTCTTGCGAGGAGTAGGCGCGGCGCTCGGGACCCACATAGTCCTCGGTCGCCACGAAGCGCTTGCGCTTGTTGATCATCTTGTCGATCCGCTGCTCGAGCAGGCGCACCGAAATGGGCATCGTGACGATATCGTCGACCCCGGTCTGCATCGCGAAGTTGACGGCGTTCACTTGTGGATCGCAGGTCAGCAGCATGATGACCATGAAAGGATTGGAACCGATTTTGCCGCGCCGGATGTCGGCGATGATCGAGCAGATGTCGTCCTGATCTCGATCGAGGTCGCAAATCAGCAAATCAGGGTTATAGGTGATGATGGCCCCACGCGCCTGTTCGATGGCCAAATAATCCCTTATTCCCCGAAAGCCGACGCTGATGAGCGCCTCCCGGATCATACGGCGCATCGCCGGAGCCGGGGCGAACAAAACGATTTCGACTTCGTCGAAGTTATGTTTACTCGCGTCCATCATTTGCCGATGACGTCGGTTTGTTAATTATATGCTTAATAATAATAAAATAACGAAACGCCGATGCCTCATTTGCCGACTCGACGGAACTGTGGCCGGTTATATGAATTAGCCGAGAAAGATAAATTTTCCATTAATCATTCAATGACTTAGTGTTTTTCAAGGCGTGACTCGCCGCACCACTCCCGGCCCGGGAACGGCGGCCGCCGGTGGCGGACCGGGAGTGGTGAGGCGCCGTTCGGGGGCGGCGACGCGGCGGTGATGAAGGAAGAGTCGCGGCGCCCGAATTTTGTGCTATAGCCCGGCCATGGACTGGAGCGATGAAGGCATCGTCCTCGCCGCGCGCAAGCACGGCGAAGGCTCGGCCATCGTCACCTTGCTGACCCGGGACCATGGCCGCCATGCCGGGCTGGTGCGTGGCGGCGCGGGAAGGCGTCAGCGCGGCGTATTCGAGGCCGGCAACCGGGTCACGGCCGCCTGGCGGGCGCGGCTCGCCGAGCATCTCGGGACCTATAGTTGCGAGTTGATCGAGAGCGTCGCCGCATCGTTTCTCGACGATAAGTGGCGTCTGGCGGGGTTGAGCGCGGCCTGCGCCATGACCGATGTGGTGTTACCCGAACGGGAACCCCATGCAAGGGTGTTCGAGGGCTCGCTTGAACTGCTGGCGGCGCTCAAGGGATGGGATGGCGCGGCGGGGGTAGGCAACGGCGGGCATGGCGGCTCCTGGCCCGCGCTTTATGTCCGTTGGGAGCTGATGCTTTTAGGCGAGCTCGGCTTCGGCCTCGACCTCGCCTCATGCGCCGCGACGGGGGAGAATGACGGGCTCGCTTACGTGTCGCCGAAAACGGGCCGCGCCGTATCGTTGAGCGCCGGCGCCCCTTACCGTGATAAGCTTCTGGCGCTGCCCCGGTTTCTCACCGCAAAGGCGGGTACCGAGGCGGAGGCGGCGGCCAGCCCGGCGGAAATCCGCCAGGGCCTCGATCTTACCGGTTATTTCTTCGAGCGCCATGTCTTCGCTCCCGTATCCCGGCCCATGCCCTCATCGCGAACACGATTCGTTGAAGGATTTCGCTAAAGGGCTACCATATGGGGTAGTCTAAAGTTCACCCAGACGCCGTCACTAAAGACCCATGACCGAACCCGCAACCACCCCCCGCATCCGCGACGAAAGCCTCGCCGATGCCCTCGGCGAGCGTTATCTCGCCTACGCGCTGTCGACCATCATGTCCCGCTCGCTGCCCAATGTCCGCGACGGGCTGAAGCCGGTGCACCGGCGCCTGCTTCATGCCATGCGGCAACTGAAGCTCGATCCGGGCGCGAGATTCAAGAAATGCGCCCGCGTCGTCGGCGACGTCATCGGCAAATACCACCCCCATGGTGACGCCGCCGTCTACGACGCCCTGGTGCGGCTCGCCCAGGACTTCTCCATGCGCTATCCCCTGGTCGACGGGCAAGGCAATTTCGGCAACATCGACGGCGACAACGCCGCCGCCATGCGCTACACCGAGGCGCGGCTGACCGAGGTGGCCCAGGCGCTCCTGGACGGTATCGACGAGGACGCGGTCGATTTCCGCCCGACCTATGACGGGCACGAGAGCGAGCCGGTGGTGCTGCCGGCGGGGTTCCCCAATCTCCTTGCCAACGGCGCCACCGGGATCGCCGTCGGCATGGCCACATCCATCCCGCCCCACAACGCCGGCGAGGTCTGCGCCGCGGCGCTGCATCTCATCAAATATCCCAAGGCCACCATATCCAAGCTGTGCCAGTTGATGCCGGGACCCGATTTTCCCACCGGCGGGGTGATCGCCGAAGCCCCGGAAGACATCATCGAATCCTACAAGCAAGGGCGGGGCGGGTTCCGTCTGCGCGCCCGCTGGACGGTGGAGAAGCAGAGCCACGGACTCTATCTGATCGTGGTTTCCGAGATTCCCTACCAGGTCCAGAAGTCGCGGCTGGTGGAGAAGATCGCGACGCTGCTGGAGGCGAAGAAGCTTGGGCTGCTGGCCGATATCCGTGACGAATCGACGGAAGAGGTGCGGCTCGTCCTCGAGCCAAAGAACCGGAGCGTCGATCCCGAAGTGCTGATGGAGACGCTATATCGCCAGACCGACCTCGAGGTCCGGATCGGTTTCAACATGAACGTGCTCGACGCCGATCAGACCCCCAGGGTGATGAACCTGCGCGAGGTCCTGCAGGCCTTTCTCGATCACCGCCACGAGGTCTTGAAGCGGCGCACCCGCTACCGTATCGGCCGGATCGAGGCAAGGCTCGAGACCCTCGAGGCGTACCTCGCCGCCTACGGCAATCTCGATGAGGTGATCCGCATCATCCGCGAGGACGACGAACCGAAGGTCCGGCTGAGGAAGCTGTTGAAGATTAACGAGACCCAGGTCGAGGCCATCCTGAATATGCGTCTCAGGCGTTTGCGTAAGTTAGACGAAGCGGCGATCCGCGAAGAGTTCGAGGCGTTGACCGCCGAGCGCGGGAAGCTCGGTGGAGTGCTCAAGGACAAGGCGCGGCGCCTGAAGATACTCGCCCGGGAGATCGATGAGACCCGGAAGCGTTTCGGCGAAAAAACCGAGATCGGCCGGCGCCGCACCGAGATCGGGCCGCCGCCGGGCGCCGTCGTTATCCCCCTCGATGCCACGGTGGAGCGCCAGGACATCACCGTCGCCTGTTCCGCCAAGGGGTGGATCCGCGCCTTCAAGGGCCATCTCGGGGATGTTTCGGAGATCAAGAACAAGGAGGGGGATGCGACCAAGTTCATCCTCCATGCCCAGAGCACGGACAAGCTTCTGATCTTCGCCACCAACGGCCGGTTCTATACGCTGGGATGCGACAGGCTGCCGCCGGGGCGCGGCTTCGGCGAGCCGGTGCGCCTGATGATCGAGTTGAGCAACGATCACGAGCTCGTCAACATGTTCGTGCACCGCCCCGGCCGCAAGCTGTTGGTGGCGGCGAGCGACGGCCGCGGCCTCGTCGTCGCCGAAGACGACGTCGTCGCCCAGACCCGGAACGGCAAACAGGTCCTCAACGTCAAGGGCGATGCCGAGGCCCAGGCCTGCGCGCCCGCCGAGGGCGATGCCGTCGCCGTGATCGGGGAAAACCGCAGGCTGCTGATCTTCCCGCTCGACGAGGTGCCCACCCGGAGCCGCGGGCGCGGTGTCATCCTGCAGAAGTACCGCCAGGGCGGGCTGGCCGACATCAAGACCTTCACCTTGGCGGAAGGGTTGTCCTGGAGATCCGGCGAACGCACCCGCACGGAAACCGATCTCACAAGCTGGATCGGCAAACGCGCCCAGTCGGGGCGCCTGCCGCCCAAGGGGTTCCCGCGCACCAACCGGTTCCGTTGATCCCTGGCGCCTGATCCACTTACCCGCCTCCCGACCCGTCGCCCGACCTTCCTCCGCCCGCCCCGCCTCCCGAAGTCGTACGGAGGGCAGGTCTCGACGATTTTCAGGTTGCCGTCGTCGTCGGCGCCCGCTCGAGCACCCGCCATCCCTCCGGCCCCAGGGCTTCGAGCGGCCGAAAGCGCGTCTTATAGGCCATCTTGGGGCTGTCGGCGATCCAGTAGCCGAGATAGACGTAGCTGAGGTCGAGCCTCTTCGCCCGCTCGATCAACCACAGCACCATGTAGGTACCGAAGCCTTCCTTGCGGAGATCGGGATCGAAGAAGCTGTAGACGGCGGACAGGCCGTCGCCGAGACGGTCGGCGAGAAGCCCGCCGAGGAGGGATCCACGCGGGGTGCGAAACTCCGTCAGCGTCGTCGCGACCGGACTTTCCTCGACCATGGCCCGGTAATCATCGAAGTCCATACCGTTCATGGCGCCGTTGGCGTGGCGCGCCCGTTGGTAGCGCGCGAAAACCAGGTACTGCTCTGCGTTTGCGTGCGGCCGTGCTTCGCCCGTGTCTCCCCTCGGTTCGGGATCGCAAACGACATCGGCGTTGATCCTCAGCACCCGGCGCATCGACCTCGTGGCCTTGAATTCCTTGGCCACCACGCGAACCGGCACGCAGGCATCGCACCGGGGACAGGCGGGGCGGTAAAGCAGATTGTGGCTGCGCCGGAACCCCGACGACGAGCCCGCCTCATACAGTTGCTTCGCGCTGGCTCCGGTCAATTCGGTAGCGACGATACGCTCGCGCCGGCCGGAGAGGTAGGGACAGGCCCTGAGCCTGGACGAATAGAAGATATTAAGTAGGCGATGTTCCGTCATGGCGCCAGCACCAGCGCGTGAACCCTGTCGTTGAACTCACCTCGACTATGCCTCAGCTTCCTACCGGAAAGCCAGACCCAGGAGCCGAAAAATTTGCGGGTGACGGGAGCGAGCCTACGCCACGCCGAAGCGGCTCCGGCCGCCGAGGCGAAGCCCTCGCCTCGGCCGAAGCCACCGGCGAAGCCAGGGTCGCTTCGGCGGAGCCAGGCCGCCGAGGCGGGAAGGGTCAAGCCAATTGGAAGGCGTTCTAAGGACCGTAGCGACTACGGCA
Organism: Pseudomonadota bacterium; assembly: GCA_022545545.1. Lineage (GTDB taxonomy): Bacteria > Pseudomonadota > Alphaproteobacteria > SMXQ01 > SMXQ01 > JACZQV01. The sequence continues at coordinate 24,070 of JACZQV010000017.1, read as the reverse complement.
GGGCGGGCGCCGATTCGTTTGGCTCGAGCGCGGCCTCGTCTCGGGCCGATGATTTTTTGACGGGGGCGCCTTCAGGCACGGATTTTCCGGGGATCATAGCGGGCGCCGTTCTCCCGGGTATCGCCGCGGGCGCCGTTGGCGCCGGCTTTTCCGGCGTCGGTTTCCTCGCCTTGAGCGGGAGCCTCGCTTCGCGCAGCAACACCATGCTGATCCGCCGGTTGCGCGGCGAGGTGGGATCCTCGGGCACCAGGAGCTCGCCCGCCGCCTTGCCGACCACGCGGGTGATGCGGCCGGCGTCGAGGCCGTACTCGACCAGCGCCCGCCGGCTGGCCAGCGCCCGGTCGGTGGACAGTTCCCAGTTGGAGTAACGAGACGATTTGGTGTAAGGCGTGGCGTCGGTGTGGCCGGTCACCGCGACCTTGTTGGGAAGGTTGACGATGACCTTCGCTATCTGTTCCAGCATCTTCTTCGTGTGGCCGTACATGTCCGACGATCCCAGAGGGAACATGGTGAAGCGCTCCTGATCGATGATCTGGATGCGCAAACCCTCGGCGGTCTGATCGATGACGAGGCTGTCGGCGAGCCGGCTGAGTTCCGGCGTCCCCGCTATGGCGTCGCGCAACGCCTTCTCGGCGGCGGCGAACATCTTTTCCTCGCGCTCGGCGAGGAGTTCGTTGAGTTCCTCTTCGGTGAGGTTCTCCTTGTCCGTCTGCCCGGCGTTCCCGGATCCCGCGCTTAACGGATCCTGGTCCTCGTCCTCCGATATCTCCTGGTTTTCATCGTCGGTGGAGCTCATCGGTTTGGGGACGCCGACCCGCATGTTCTCGGTCCTCCGCGCCCCCTCGAGCGCCATGCTCACGCCGCCCATGACACCGCCGCTGCCGCTGGCGGAGCGCGAGACCGCGGACGGGGTGAAATAGTCGGCGAGGCCGCGCCTCTGCTCGTCCGTGGTGACGTTCAACAGCCACAGCAACAGGAAGAACGCCATCATCGCGGTCACGAAGTCGGCATAGGCCACCTTCCACGCGCCGCCATGGTGGCCGCCGTGCTGCACCTTCTTGACTCTCTTGATGATGATAACCGGTGCTTCGCTGGCCGCCATGGGTTCTATCCGAAGGACGGCAAGGCGTCGACCGCCTCCTCGACCTCATAGAAGGTCGGGCGGACGTTCGAGAACAGGGCCTTGCGGGCGAACTCGATGGAGACCGAGGGGGCGTAGCCCTGCATGTGGGCAAGCAGGCCCGCCTTTATGCACTGAAAATACTTGGTCTCGGCGTCGTAGATCGCCTTCATGGAATCGGCCATGGGGGCGGCGAAACCGTAGGACAGAAGCACGCCCAGGAACGTCCCCACCAAGGCGCCGGCGATGAGCTTGCCGAGCACCTCCGGCGGCTCGGAGATCGCGCCCATGGTCTTGATGATGCCGAGCACCGCGGCGACGATGCCGAGTGCCGGCAGGGCGTCGGCGACCGTCCTGATGGAGTCGGACAGGTTCATATGTTCGGCGTGGTGGGTTTCGATTTCCTCGTCCATCAGCGGTTCCATCTCGTGCGGATTTTCGGACCCGAGCACCATCATGCGCAGGTAATCGCACAGGAACCCCAAGGCGTGTTTGTCGGCGAAGAATTGGGGAAACTGGCGGAAGAGCTCACTTTCCTCGGGATTTTCGACATGCTGTTCCAGGACCAGCATGCCCTTGGACTTGGAGAGCCTGAAAATCGCGTAAAGGAGGCTCAGCAGCTCGAGGTAGCTTTCCTTGGTATGGCGCGGGCCCTTGAGGATCTGGACCAGCGCCGAACCGATCTTGGCGAGCACCGATTTGGGGTTGGCGATCATGTAGGCGCCCAAAGCCGAGCCGCAGATGATGACGACCTCGAAGGGTTGCCACAAAACCATGAGCTTGCCGCCCAGCGCCACATAGCCGCCAAGCACGCTCACGATGACGATGATGGCGCCGCTGATGAATAGCATGCGTTACCTAAGAATTAGAGCCCACTACCTCGACCCCACCTTCGCCGGGATTGGTTAAAAAGAAGTTTACCCCCTTGCGTTTGCGGGACTTGCGCGGCCATTTCGGCGGGGGCGGTGGCGAAAGCCGGCCGGGGCGCCGCGCCTCGACCGTCGATCGGCACTCGCGGGGGCGCTCGGCCGTGGCCACCCATTGGTTCCTTTGGGGCCCTCTTTCAGGGTTCGTACCCGCCCTCGGGTGAAGGGGTTGGTGTTGGGATCAGCCTGGCGTAAGCGTTAGCCGGTGGACGGCCTTCGCGGCGGCGCCGGCCTCGGGCCCGGCGGGCAGTCGCGGCATGCGGACATATTGGAGATCGCGCCAGCGCCCGATCAGATCGCGGTAATGACGGGACAGGGGATTCCCCGACTGGCCGGTCGCCTGGATGAACAGCGAGTTCTCGAGATTGCCGAGATCGTAGATCGCCCGCAGACCCGGCCCGTGGATCTGGGCGAACGGGGCGGCGGCATCGGCGACGCGGGTGGTGCCTCGGTTGATGGTGAAGTTATCACCGCCGGTGGCAATGAGAATGTTGCCAAGGGAGCCGAGCAGCGGCACGCGCGAGAGGACCCCGTGGCGGAAGTCAGCCACATGGGCATCCCCCCAGCGCCACTCATCGGGGTCGGATCCGTAAGCGGCCGAGAGGTCGTCGACGGCGCGGGCGAGGGCCTTGCCGATGCGCTCCTCGCAACTCTCCACTCGGGCGCTGGAGATATCGTCGCACCAACTCCGGTCTGCCTCGATGATGGACTTGATGAGCCGGGGACGCGGGCGCCAGTAAGCGCGGAGATCGGCGCCGAGTTCGTCGCCATAGATCAAACGGTTCAACTCCCGAAACCAGGCGGAAAAGATCAACGGCTCGGGCCGGCCGCGGTCCATGGTCCCGTCCCACTTCTCGAGAAGGCGAAGCGCCGCATGCGCCGGACCCTTGGGCGGGCGATCCTGGCCTCCGGCGGCGTCAAGCATCAGAGGCAAAAGTTCACGGGCGGCAAGGGAAACAACATCGCCCTGGATGCGCGCCATGGTGGCGGGCGTGTGCCGTTTCGTCCGCGCCAGCAGTTCGCCGATTCGCCGCGCCCGGTAAGGGGGGGCCCAATCGCGGGCGAGGAAATAGGGATAATCCCTGCCGGCGATCCTGTTGTTGGCGTTGATGAGGCGCCCCGAAGGCGGGTTGAACGCATGGGGCATTTCGGCGAAGGGGATGAACCCGGACCAGTCATATTCGCCCGACCAGCCGGAAACCGGACTGAAGCCGTCACCGAGCTTGCGGATCGGCACCCGCCCGGCGGAATAGAAGCCGATATTACCCGCCGTGTCGGCATAGGCGAAGTTCTGGTTGGGGGCGTTGAAATGTGACAGCGCGGCGACGAACTGTTGCCAGTTCCGCGCCCGGTTCAACAAGAAGAACGCCTCCGGCGAACGGTCGTCCGGCCTGAGCGCCGTCGCCGCGAGGGCCAGCAATTCATTACCCCCACCCGCCTTTCGCCCACCGCCGATGGCGTCGGACAGGACGGGACCATGGCGGGTCTCGCGCACCCGTAACCTCACGTCGGCGCCGCCGCGGACCCGGATCACCTCATCGCGCAGCGCGAAGGGTTTCGAGCCGCCCGGCGTCAGGTATCGGCCGGGATCGTTTTCGGCCACCCGTTCGGCGAACAGATCCTCGGTATCGGTTCCGGCGCTGGTCACGCCCCAGGCGATGCGGCCGTTATGGCCGAAAAGATGAAACGGCATCCCCGGCACCGTGGCGCCGGCGACGTTCAGCCCGGGCGCGTCGATTCGGGCGAGATACCAGATGTTGGGCGCGCGGAAGCCGAGGTGAGGGTCGTTGGCAAGGAGTGGCTTGCCGCTGGCGCTATGCCGGCCGCTCACCACCCAACTGTTCGACGCGCCTGAGCGCATCTCCGGCGGCGGCAGGAACGCGGCCAAGCGGTCGAGCGCCGCGCCGTCGAGAGCGAGATCGTTGGGCCCGGCCCCGGCCGTCCTCTTTCGTGCTCGGGAGACCGAAGCCGTCTCTCCAAGGGACGCCAGGGTCGTCGGCCCGTCATCCGGGTAGGGCGGCCAGAGGGCCACGATTTGGCCGTGTCCGAGGCGTGCCGATAGGCGCGCGCGCAGCAACTCGTCGCGCCAGTTCCTTGCCAGCCGCATGGCCATGAGCTTGCCCCAGACCAGGGAGTCGGCAGGGCGCCACGGCTCGGGGCGGAAGCGCAGGAGATAATATTCGGGCGCCAAGGCGCCCTGATGGCTCTCGAGATAGGCGTTGACGCCCTTGGCATAGGCCTCGATGGCCGCGCGCACCCTGGGGGAGAGAAGCTCGAAGGTCCGTTCCGCCAGGCGGTAAAGGCCAAGCGTGCGCATGAAACGGTCGCGCCCGAGGGTGCGCTCACCGAAGATTTCGGACAGCCGCCCGGCGCCGGTGCGCCGGATGGTCTCCATCTGCCACAAGCGGTCCTGGGCATGGACGAATCCGAGGGCGAAATAGGCGTCGTTCGCCGACTCTGCCCGGATGTGGGGAATGCCGTCGCGGTCCCTGAGGACGGCGACCGGAGCCCCGAGGCCGGTAAGGGCGAGGACGCCGTCAAGCTGGGGCAGGGAGGTCCTCAGCCAGAGATACCCGCTCCCGAGGCCGAGCAGGAGAATGAGGCACAAAAGGCCCGCTCCGCGTCTGACCCAAGGCCATGATCCGCCGCCTTTCATCCCCGTCGTCCACAACCCCTTTCCACCTTGTCTAGTACTTACTTTCATAGGAGGATGGTACATATGATCGTCTTTTCGCGGTCTCCGGGGTGGAGGCGTCGCGCCGGCCTGCCCTCCGTACGACTTCGGGAGGCGGGCGATGTCTGGACATCGTCAAGCGGCGCCGACGCCCGCCGGGGACCGCGAAAAGCGACCCTATGGGCGGCCTTGCGGGTTCTTACGCTCTCGTCGCGCGGCCCTTGTGATGGACCGGCATCACGGCGGACCACGCTCCGGGCCTGAAAAACCCGCAAGGCCGTCAGATGTGCCATCCTCCTATGAAAGTGAGTACTAAGGACGGCCCGGGTCAGGCGCGAAGTTGGCGCGTCACGCCCCCGGCGCCGGTCCAAGGAAAGGGAAATCAGCCGGCCTTGAGCCTTTTGGCGGTCTCGATGGCGGCGTAGGTAAGCACCCCGTCGGCGCCGGCCCGCTTGAAGGCGATGAGGCTTTCCATCATCGCCGCCTCGCCATCGAGCCAGCCATTCTGGGCGGCGGCCTTGAGCATGGCGTATTCGCCGCTCACCTGGTAGGCGAAGGTCGGCATGGCGAAGGCGTCTTTTACCCGCCGGATGATGTCGAGATAGGGCATCCCCGGCTTGACCATGACCATGTCGGCGCCTTCGGCGATATCGAGGGCCACCTCGCGCAGGGCCTCATCGCTGTTCGCCGGGTCCATCTGGTAGGCGCGCTTGTCATCGCCGCCGAGAGGGGCGGCCGAACCGAGGGCGTCCCGGAACGGTCCGTAGAAGGCCGAGGCGTATTTGGCCGAATAGGCGAGGATCAGAACGCGCTCGAAGCCCGCCTCGTCCAGGGTCCGGCGGATGGCGCCGACGCGCCCGTCCATCATGTCCGAGGGCGCGATGATGTCGCAGCCGGCCTCGGCCTGGACCAGGGCCTGGCGGCACAGCACCTCCACGGTCTCATCATTCACCACGACGCCTGCGCGCGTCAGCCCGTCATGGCCGTGGGTGGTGAAGAGGTCGAGCGCCACATCGCACATGATGCCGATGTCGGGGTTGGCGGCCTTGACCGCGGCGACGGCGCGGCAAACGATGTTGTCCCGATTGAGCGCTTCATCGCCCCCGTCCGACTTGAGAGCATCGTCGATCACCGGAAATATGGCGATCGCGGGAATACCGAGTTCCTTGGCCTCGCCCGCCGCCTCGACGACCCTCTCGATCGTCAGCCGCTTGACCCCAGGCATGGAAGCCACCTCGGTGCTCTCGCCTTCCTGCACGAACACCGGCCAAATCAAATCGTCGGCGCCGAGCCGGTTTTCACTTACCAGGCGGCGCGACCAGGCGGACGCCCGGTTGCGCCTGAGACGGGTCTGGGGATAAGCCGCCATGGCGGCGGTCGAGGGCGCGCCGCCGACTTCGGCGCCCGCTCGTCGGACGCCTTCCCTGTCCTTGGCCCTGTCCTTGGCCCTGTCCTTGGCCTCGGAACGGCTATATTGCAGGATGTTGCGAATGTTCATCTTCGCGGTGATCGGCCTAGGTTCGAAAGGCGCCTGGCGGTCACCCTCCTATGAAAGTAAGTACTAAAGGGCCAAGCTCCGTCGGCCGGGATATTAAGGCCCAGGGGCGGCGCTGACAATGGCCGAGTTCGCACGCCGCCCAGGGGCCCGGCGGTGGTCATAAGGCCAGTTCCCGATCGAAATTAAGCAAAATTTAAGGGATTCAGTACGATACTGGGACGGTAGCCACCATTGCAGCCATTGCAGCGAACGAGGTAACCGTGATCCAGTCATATCACGAGGCGATTTCTTTGATCGAGCGGCTCCACCGTCATTTCCTGGAGGTCGTCAAGGTCGAGCTCGACCGGCTCGGCATGGCGGACGTCAACAACGTCCAGACGCTGATCCTCTACAATATCGGCAAGGAGGAACTGACCGTCGGTGAGTTGACCAACCGCGGCTATTATCTCGGCTCGAACGTGTCATACAACGTCAAGAAGATGGTCGAGCACGGCTATCTCGAGCACGAGCGCTCGGCGCATGACCGCCGCTCCATCCGCGTCCGCTTGAGCGCCAAGGGGCTGGAACTCTATGACAAGATGAACGTTATGTTCGAGCGCCACGTCGCCGCCCTGGCGGCGAGCCCGATCGACGAGGAGACGCTGCAGGGGGCGACCAGGTCCTTGAGGGAGCTCGAGCGGTTCTGGACCAACCTCTTGACCTACGGCGTTCGCGATCACGTCGACGCTTCCGCCGCCTAACCCCCTAACCGCGATCAGATGTCGTTCTGAGCGCCGGGCGCCAGCAGCCCGGGCGCTTAGCTTCGCTTGGTCCGATAGGGCGGCCAGGGCATGGCCGATAGACCGGTTGCCAGGATTGGGCGCGACAAAGTAACGCCAAGCTCTTTCCTTTGAGGGGCCCGGCTTGACTATTGCGTTCTGCCCTTGCGGATTTCCTCTATAACCTTCTCAAAACCGGTCTCGAGCTTGTACTCTATCCGCCTCTGGCGCGTGTCCAGATCATCCACCCGCTGATCCAATAAGGCCTGATCCGTTCTGATCTCATAGATGACGTCCTGTCGCTTCCTCAAGTCCTTTTGGCCTTGCTTTAACTCCAGAACTTGGCGCTTAAGTTCCTCGGCGGTTGCTTGTGTTTGGCCGATCCAAATCCCGCCACCGATGGCGACTCCAATAATAGCGAGAAATGAAGCCACAATCCCGATGACTTTGCCGTCCATCGCTGTCCCTCCTCTGCTGACAATCGTCCGAGCCTATCGTCTGAAACGACGGCAGGTCGGCAATCTTGGTCCCACATATCCCAAGCCTATCCAAAAACTTGCATCACAATAACATAAATCAACTTATAATAGCAATACAGCGCTTTTGATTAGGTGTAGGTGCTTGCCGGCAACCGCCCCACCGGCGAACAGGTAAATGACCCAGGTTCTTGCCCTCGCCACGGCGGGAGATAAAACCCGCTAAAGGTGATCGGCGCCCTCGACGGGGGGCGATCCCGCCGCCTAATTCCCTTGGCGATTTCTCTTGCTTGACGCCGGGCATCGAATGGCAACAATGGCGGGGCGCTATAGGAACGCGTGGTGTTACCGCGCCGACGCCGAAGGGGGCGGCGATGACCGCCGATGTGCCCGGGATGGTGGGGGCCACGGACCGATATGGATCAGCGGCAAGGCGACGGCGAGGTTATTCTCGAATTCCATCGGGTCGGTAATGCGATCAAGGTCTCGGCGATCGACACCAAGACCTATGTCGAGGTGTCGATCGTCGCGCCGCTCGACAGCACCGAGAAGCATATGACCGACACGGTGTTGCAAAAGCTGAACTATGTCCTCGCCAAGCGAAAGCGGGATGAATAGCCGGGGCGTTCCCTCGGACCGCAACCGTCTGCGCGGCCGGCCCTGGCTCCGCCGGAGGCTACGCCGAGGCGAGAGCCGCTTCGCCCGCCTCCCGAAGTTGTACGGAGGGCAGGGCGTGGCGAAGGCCCGGCCGCGGGGCCGGGCCGTGCCCGGCGGGCCGGCGGGCCGGGGCTGATCGATGGCGTACTTCCTGCAGCAACTGATCAACGGCATCACGCTCGGCGCCATCTATGGGCTGATCGCCATCGGCTACACCATGGTCTACGGCATCATCGGCATGATCAATTTCGCCCATGGCGAGATTTACATGATCGGGGCGTTCATCTCGGTCATCTGCTTCACCGCCCTCGGGCTCCTCGGCATCACCTGGGTGCCCCTCGCGCTCTTGATCGTGCTCGTCATCGCCATGGTGTTCACCGCGGTTTACGGCTGGACGGTGGAGCGCATCGCCTATCGGCCCTTGCGCGGGTCATCGCGCCTGGCGCCGCTGATCTCCGCCATCGGCATGTCGATCTTCCTGCAGAACGACGTGCAGCTATTGCAAGGCGCCCGGATCAAGCCGCTCCAGCCGGTGATCGAAGGAGGCTTCATCCTTACCGAGATGGATGGCTTCGCGGTCCACCTCGGCTACATCCAGATATTCATCGTCTTCCTTACCGTCGTGCTCATGGCGCTGTTCAGTGTATTCATCGCCCGCACCGACATCGGCCGCGCCCAGCGGGCGTGCGAGCAGGACCGCACGATGGCGGGCTTGCTCGGCGTCAATGTCGACCGCACCATATCGCTTGCCTTCGTCATGGGCGCGGCGCTGGCGGCGGTGGCGGGGACGATGGTGGTGCTGTATTACGGCGTGGTTCACTTCTACATCGGCTTTCTCGCCGGCATCAAGGCGTTTACCGCCGCCGTCCTCGGCGGAATCGGGTCGCTGCCAGGGGCCATGCTCGGCGGCCTGTTGATCGGACTGATCGAGGTCTTCTGGTCGGCCTATTTCACCATCGAGTACAAGGACGTCGCCGCCTATTCCATCCTCGTCCTGGTGCTGATCTTCCGGCCGACGGGACTGTTGGGTAAGCCGGAGGTAGAGAAGGTTTAGCGCCGTGGCGGTTACGACCCTGCCGGCACAACGGACCCTCGATGTCCCCGCGGTGCTCAAGGAGTGCGGGCTCGCGGCGTTCGTCGCCTTCGCGCTTGCCGCCCCCATGGTCGGGTTAGAGACCCTTCCCCTGACCGGCGGTCTCGGCATCAATACGCGCTTCGGCGCCGTCGCTTACGCCGCCGTGCTGGTGTTCTTCGGACGCCTTGGTTTCGCCTTGTTGCGCGCGGGCTATCCGGTTCCCGTCCTCATCGCCTCGTTGGTGTTCGCGGCGGTGCTGATATCCCTGCTCCTCACCGGGGCCGATCAAATCCTGCCCTTCAAGAGCCTGATCTTGAACTGGTTCATCGCCTTGCTGGCGGTGGTGATAACGGTGCGCGCGGCTTGGGCGCTGCATCGCCCCACGGCGGAGATGGCCGCGCGCGAGCGCGAAAACGTGATGGACCGGGTCGGCATCGCGGTGCTGCGGGGCGCGCGCTGGCTGGGCCCGCTGGCCATCGCCGTCGCCATCGCGCTGCCGTTCCTGCCTTTCGCCGACCGGCGCTTCCTCGACCTCGCCATCTTGGTGATGACGTACGTCATGCTGGGCTGGGGCCTCAATATCGTGGTCGGGCTTGCCGGTCTGCTCGATCTCGGCTACGTCGCCTTCTACGCCGTCGGCGCCTACAGTTTCGCCCTTCTGGCGCTGCATTTCGATCTCGGCTTCTGGGTCTCGCTGCCGCTCGCCGGATTGATGGCCGCTGGCGCCGGCGTGCTGTTGGGCTTTCCCGTGCTGCGCCTGCGCGGGGATTATCTCGCCATCGTCACCCTCGGCTTCGGCGAGATGATTCGCATCATCCTGGTCAACTGGTACAGCTTCACCAACGGTCCGGACGGGCTTTCCGGAATCCCCCGCCCGTCGTTCTTCGGCTTTCCCTTCACCCGCCGGCCGGCGGAAGGGACGATGTCGTTCCATCAGCTGTTCGATGTCGATTTCGCCTCGATACAGCGCATCATATTCCTCTACTATGTGATCCTGGTCCTCGCGCTGGTGACGAATATGTTCACCCTGCGCCTCAGGAAGCTGCCCCTGGGGCGGGCGTGGGAGGCCTTGCGGGAAGACGAGGTCGCCTGCCGCTCGTTGGGGATCAACCCGACCAACACCAAGCTCACCGCGTTCGGCATCGGCGCGATGTTCGCCGGCATCGCCGGCTCCTTCTTCGCCACCCGCCAGGGCTTCATCAGTCCGGAGAGTTTCACCTTCATCGAATCCGCGATCATCCTCTCGATCGTCGTTCTCGGCGGCATGGGAAGCCAGATCGGCGTGGTCGTCGCCGCCATCCTTCTGATCGGCATGCCGGAATGGTTCCGCGAGCTGGGGCAGTTCCGCATGCTGGCCTTCGGCGCCGGCATGGTCCTGATCATGATCTGGCGCCCGCGCGGATTGCTGGCCCATCGTGACCCCACCATCCGCCTGAACCGGGACGGCGATTTCGAGGCGCCGGGATGAGCGCCGACGCCACGACCGTGACCGCCGGTGACGCGGCCTTGCTGAGGGTCGAGCATTTGACCATACGCTTCGGCGGCCTGATCGCCGTCGACGATCTCTCCTTCGCCGCCCAGGACCGGGAGATCACCGCGCTCATCGGTCCCAACGGCGCCGGCAAGACCACCGTGTTCAATTGCCTCACCGGGTTCTACAAGCCCTCCGTCGGGCGTTTCGTGCTCAACCTCGCCGACGGTCCGCGCTATCTCGAGCGCATGGAAGGTTTCGACATCGCCCGCGCCGGGGTGGCGCGGACCTTCCAGAACATACGCCTGTTCACCGGCATGTCGGTGCTGGAGAATCTCCTCGCCGCCCAGCACAACAAGCTGATGCGGGCGTCGTTCTTCGCCTTGGCGGGGCTCTTGAACCTCCGCTCTTACCGGCGCGCCGAGGCGGAAGCGGTGGAGTTGGCGCGCTACTGGCTCGACAGGATCGGGCTGAGCGACAGGGCGGACATCAACGCCGGCAACCTTCCCTACGGCGATCAGCGGCGGCTGGAAATCGCCCGGGCCATGTGCATCGAGCCGGTGCTGTTGTGCCTCGACGAACCGGCGGCGGGGCTGAATGTGCGCGAATCGGCCGAGTTGAACGCGCTGCTGGCCTATATCCGCGACGAGCACCGGATCGCCCTGCTTCTGATCGAGCACGACATGAGCGTGGTCATGGAGATTTCGGACCACGTCGTCGTGCTCGATTACGGCAAGCAGATTTCCGCCGGCAGCCCCGCGGAGGTGCGCAAGGACCCCGCCGTCATCCGGGCCTATCTGGGCGAGGAAGAGGACGCCGAGCTGCCGCCGATAATCGAGAAGGACCTGGGGGAGGGGTCTTGATGCTGAAGGTCTCCGGCCTGCGGGCGGCTTACGGTCCTGTCGAGGCGCTTCAAGGCGTCGACGTCGATGTCGACGCCGGCGAGATCGTCGCCCTGATCGGCGCCAACGGCGCCGGCAAATCCACCCTGCTGATGACGATCTGCGGCGCGCCCCGGGCGAGAAGCGGCCGGATCGAGTTCGACGGCCGGGACATTACGCGCCTGCCGACCTTCGAGATCGTCCGCCTCGGCATCGCCCAGGTGCCGGAGGGACGGCGCGTGTTCCCCCACATGACGGTTCTCGAGAACCTGCAGATCGGCGCCACCCCCGCCGAGGATAGCTATTTCGACGACGACCTCGACCGCGTCTTCGCCATGTTTCCGATCCTCGAGGAGCGCCGGCACCAGAGCGGCGGCACGCTGTCGGGCGGCGAGCAGCAGGTGCTGGCGATCGCCCGGGCGCTGATGAGCCGGCCGCGCCTGTTGCTCCTCGATGAGCCGTCGCTTGGCCTGGCGCCCCTGGTGATGAAACGGATCTTCGAGATCATCAAGGAGATCAACGAAAGCCAGGAGGTCACGATATTCCTCGTCGAGCAGAACGCCTACCATGCCCTTCGTCTCGCCGATCGCGGTTACGTCATGGCCAACGGACGGATCGTTCTCAAGGGGACCGGGGCCGAGCTTCTCGCCGACGAGGGCGTCCGCAAGGCCTATCTCGAGGGCGGTTGAGCGGCGGGCGAAAGGGGCCGATGGAAGAGATTCTCGGATCCAGGATCCCGGTGTTCATCGGATTGACCGTGGTGATCATGGGCGCCATCGCCTTCATGACCGGCCACGCGGTGGCGGCGACGTGGCGCCCGGTGTGGCAGGCGGTTCTCTATTGCTTCCTGCTTGGCCTCGTCGACCGCTTCCTGACCTGGGGGTTGTTCGGTGGCCGCGGGCTGCTGGTTTCGGGGTTCATCATCGGCACCGCGGTGCTCGTCGGCATCGGACTCATCGCCTACCGCCTCACTTACGTCGCCAAGATGGTGACCCAGTATCCCTGGCTTTATGAACGCGCCGGCATTTGGAGCTACCGCGCGAAAGGTGGACAGCGGAAAATTCCAGAGTAGGATGGGATGCGAGTCCGATGTCGCCGATGCGCTTGGTGTGCCCCAAGTTTTTGCGGATCGGGCCCCTGACGTTAAGGTGTCAATGTTCCGCCGGGGAGTGGGAGGCTGGTCGAAGATGCACCCTTCGTCTCGCCTTTCGGCGGCGGCGGCGCAGGCGGCACGATTAGATGTGCCCGGCTCTGTAACGGAGAACCGATAACCATTATCCGATGGAGGGGGAGATGAAGAAGGGCCTTGTTGCTGCCATCGTTGTGGTCATCGTTGCTCTTGCCGGCGTTTATTGGTTCGCGCTCAGGCCGGGCGTCGTAGAGAAGGAGATCATCATCGCCGTCGCCGGTCCGATGACGGGCCAATACGCCACCTTCGGCGAACAGATGAAGCGCGGCGCCGAGATGGCGGTGGCGGACATCAACGCGGCGGGCGGCGTTCTCGGCCAGAAGCTCAGGCTCGTGATCGGCGATGACGCCTGCGATCCCAAGCAGGCCGTCGCCGTCGCCAACGGGTTCGTCGGCAAGCGCGTCGTCTTCGTCGCCGGCCATTTCTGTTCGGGTTCCTCGATCCCGGCCTCCAAGGTCTATGAGGAAGAGGGTGTGCTGCAGATCTCGCCGGCGTCGACCAACCCGAAACTGACCGAGGAAGGCGGCGACAACGTCTTCCGCACCTGCGGCCGGGACGATCAGCAAGGCATGGTGGCGGGCAACTTCCTTGCCGACAATTACGCCAAGAAGCGGATCGCCATCGTCCACGACAAGCAGGCCTACTCCAAGGGCCTGGCGGACGAGACCAAGAAGCAGCTCAATGCGCGGGGCGTCAAGGAGGTCCTCTACGAGACCGTCACCGCCGGTGAGCAGGATTACTCGGCGCTGGTCAGCAAGCTCAAGGCCAACAAAATCGCCATCCTCTATTATGGCGGCTACCATCCCGAGGCCGGCCTGATCGTTCGCCAGATGCGCCAGCAAGGCCTGAAGGCGCGCCTGGTTTCGGGTGACGCGCTGGTCACCCAGGAATACTGGCAGATCACCGGCAAGGCGGGCGAGGGGACGCTGATGACCTTCAGCCTCGATCCGCGCAAGAACCCGATCGCCGCCCCTGTGGTCGAAAAGTTCCGCGCCGCCGGTTTCGAGCCCGAGGGCTATACCCTTTACACCTACGGCACCATACAAACCTTCGTCCAGGCCGTGAAGGGCGCCGGCACGACGAAGCTCGAGCCCATGATCAAGGCGCTGAGGACGATGACGTTCGACACCGTCCTCGGCAAGATCGGCTTCGATATGAAGGGCGATGTGACGGCGCCAGGCTACGTGTTCTACGAGTGGAAGAACGGCACCTACGACTACTACGCCAAGTGACCCCCGTATCCTGCGCGTGCCAGGCGATCACGATTGAGTTGGGGAGCGGCGGCGAATGAATACCGAAGCGCCTGGCGCGCCGGCGCCGGACGGCGATGTGCCACGAACAGCGGCGGTATCGTCGGCGCCGGGGATGACAGCGGGGGCATCGAAAGACGCGGCGCGCCTCACGCTTTCCGTCGTCATCCCGGTCTATAACGAACGCGCGACCCTGCCCGAGATCCTGCGTCTGGTCATGCTCGCCCTGCCCGGCGTCGCCAAGCAGATCATCGTCGTCGATGACTGTTCCACCGACGGCACGCGCGAATGGCTCACCGAATATTTGCCGCAAACCGAGACACCGATCGGGCGCATCGTCACCGGCGGCGACGGCGGCTTGCGGTTCCTCGGCCCCCCCGGCGGGGATGAGGCCGGCGGGGGCTCTGTCGAGATCGTGCCGGCCGAGACTTCCGTGATCGTTCGCCTGCATGATGAGAACCGCGGCAAGGGTCGGGCGCTGCGCACCGGCTTCGAGGCCGTCAAGTGCGATGTCGTCGTCATTCAGGACGCCGATCTCGAATACGACCCCGCCGATTGGGCCGAGATGCTCGACCTGATCGAACGCGACAAGGCCGACGTGGTCTTCGGCTCCAGGTTCTATGGGCGGCCGCACCGGGTCCTCTATTTCCACCACTACATGGCCAACAAGCTCATCTCGTTCCTGTTCAATTTATTGTTCGACCAGATGCTGAGCGACATCGAGGTCTGCTACAAGATGTTCCGCCGCACCGTGATCGAGGCGATCGAGTTCACCTGCGACGATTTCGGTTTCGAGATCGAGTTCAGCGCCAAGGTCGCCAAGTCCAAGCGCTGGCGCATCTACGAAACCGGTTGCGCCTATTACGGGCGGACCTATGAGGAAGGCAAGAAGATCAACTGGCGGGACGGCGTCAAGGCGCTGTGGTACGTCTTCAAGTTCCGCCTCTTCTGACCGCGCGCCCCGGCGGCCGGTGGCGCTTGTTTCTACACCCCGTCGACGAGGACGAGGTTGGCCCGCGCGGAGGCCTCGCGGAGCTTGTGCGGGCCTTCATATTCCGGCGATTGGTACCACTTCCTCGCCTGCGCCATCGAATCGAAGCGGATGATCACCAGGCGCGGGATCGGCCATTCGCCCTCGAGCACCTCCATCTCGCCACCGCGCACGATGTATTCGCCGCCATAGGCCGCCAGCGTCCCCGCCACCTGTTTCTTGTATTCCTCGAAGGTGTCGGGATCGGTGACTTCGACTTGCACGATCAGGTAGGCGGCCATTGGAACCTCCTTATTCGGTGTCATCGATGGCGGCGCCGGCGGATGCCGGGATAGACGGGCGCCCGGCCGGTCGAGCTTTGGAAAGACGGCCCTATTTCCCTTCCTTCGCCTCGAAGCGGGAGCAGTCGAGCGCGGGCGCCGCTTGGTTTGGCTTGAGCAGGAACAAACCCCGGCGCGGTTCGCCCAACAAGGTTTCGACATCGCCCAGCAGCGGCAGGATCCGCTGGTAGAATTTATAGGCTTTCCACGTATAGGTGGTCAAAAACCAGACCCGTTTTTCGTCGCGGATGTCATCGGCGATCAGCCGAAGGCTTCGGCAGAGCGACGGTGCGTCGGCTTCCATTATTTCGCGCGCCAAGACCTTTCGGGCCGGAATGTCCGCGAGTTCGGAGAGATTGCCGTCCTGGAACAGCCGGTCGCGGTAGAGCAGGAAGGTGTATTTCACCCCGGCATTGAACTTCACCGCGTCGCCCGGCCGGTAATGCTCGGCAAGGGTGGAAAAAACCTTCTCCGTATGGGGGGACGGCCATTTCCTGCCCTTCTCGATGCCCTCGGCGGCGGCGCCGGTCACCAGATAGGACAGTATGAGGCCGAAGCCGAGCACGCTTCCGGCCGCTTCCCGGCCCCAGCGCCCCCACCAGCCCTCGAATTTGACCGGCACCAGCTCGAGGACATGGCCGAAGCAATAACCGACGGACATCGCGCCGATGCCGAATAGGAAGAAGGACGGTCTGCCGAAAAGCGGATAGAGCTGGAGCGCCGATGCTATGGCGGCAAACAGCAGGGGCGTCATCAGCAACAGCCAGACGCCGTCCTTCCGGCGCCATGAAATGATGGCGCAGTAGACGTAACAGATGGGCACGGCCGGCCAGGCGAAACCGAAATATCCCATGGAGGACTGGACGCCCGCCTCGAGGATGGAGGGGATGTTTTCCGGCGGCCACAGATAGTAATCGGCCCAGAATTCCCGCGTCGGTCCGGTGGCGGCGCCGGCGTAGACCAGCAGATAGATGGCCACGAAAACGCATCCCGGCACCAGCAGCAGCGCCAGGGCGAAACGCTCCTCTCTTTGCCGGTAAAGCCCTCTCTGCCGGTAAAGTAAATAGGCGAGTACCGCGGGATAGATGAAGACGAAGACGATCGAGAATAAACTCGCCGCCAGGAGCGTCCCGGCCAGGAGGGCGAGGCGGCCGGCAGACGGCTTGTCCGCCCAGTATACGGCGGCGAAGAAGGACCAGGCGGTCAGGGCGAAATCGAGCGCGTAGGGCTTGAACTCGCGGACATAGAAGATGAACCCCCAGCCGACGCTGATGAAGAAGACCGCCGCCAGGGCGCCGCTCACCGTGCCGCAGCGGATCAGGAAGGCGCCGGCGCCGACGATCGAAAGCAGGGAAAAGATCAACGGCCAGATACGGAAGGCGAACTCGTCGAAGCCGAAGATCGCCAGCCCGATGTTGCCGAAAAGCCATTCGGAGAACAGCGGGAAGTGCCGATCTTCCCTCATGAACCGGAGGAAATCGGGGAAATCGCCGGTCGAAAGGATGGCATAGGCGCGCCAGCTCTCGTCGGCCCAGAGGTAGGGCGCGGGATCGGCGGGCAGGCGGGCGTAGAGGGCGACGGCGAAGACGATGGCGAAAAACGGCAGATAAAGGAGGAAAACCGCGCGGTCCGGCTTGTCGATCATCGGTAATTACCAAAGGGGGGACATTCGGATGGCGGCGACGTTAACATGATTCACCCGCTCGAGACCAAATCGAGGCCGACAAGTTGTGTCGGGCTGGCGCGGCACTTCGATATATGGTATGTTCCCGGTCCATTCGGCCACATCCCATCGAATGCTGCCACCATGTCGTCCGATACCGTCGCCCTCGCCGCCGACCACGCAGGCTACGAGCTCAAGAACATCCTTGCCGAGGAACTCCGGGCGAGGGGCGTGCCGGTCCTCGATCTCGGCACCGATGGACCCGATTCGGTGGACTATCCCGACTACGCAAACGCGCTTGCCACGGCGATCAAGGGCACCAGGGCGAAGCTGGGCGTCCTCATCTGCGGCAGCGGCATCGGCGTCAGTATCGCCGCCAACCGGCACCGCGGGATCCGCGCCGCCCTTTGCCACGATACCTTGACGGCGCGTCTGGCCCGGCAGCACAATGACGCCAACGTCCTGGCGATGGGGGCGCGCATCATCGACGCCGATGTCGCCAAGGACTGCCTCGACGTTTTCCTCAACACCGAATTCGAAGGAGGCCGTCACCTCCGCCGCGTCGGCAAACTGGCCTGAAGGGCGCCTGGTCCCGGCGGCCTTGACCCTGCCGGACCTTGGCCTTAAAGAACTTGCCTTCCAGTCATGCGAAGTAGTGAAAGGTTTTGTATCCATGACGTTATCCTCGACCGTTTCGGACCTGTCCGACCAGGTCCGCTTTTTCACCTCGGCGCTGGCCGAACAGGACCCCGAGGTTTACGACTCGGTGGCGCAGGAGTTGCACCGCCAGCGGCAGAATATCGAACTCATCGCCTCGGAAAACATCGTCTCGGCGGCGGTCCTCGAGGCCCAGGGGTCCGTGCTTACCAACAAATATGCCGAAGGATACCCGGCCCGGCGCTATTACGGCGGCTGCGAATATGTCGATATCTCCGAGCGGCTCGCCATCGATCGGGCGAAAGAGTTGTTCGACTGCGCCTATGTCAACGTCCAGCCCCATTCCGGCACCCAGGCCAATTTAGCCGTCCAGCTCGCGTTGATGCGGCCCGGCGACACCCTTCTCGGCATGTCGTTGGCGGCGGGTGGCCATCTCAGCCACGGCGCCCGGCCCAATATCTCGGGCAAGTGGTTCGACGCGGTGCAATACGGCGTCAGCCCCGAAGATTGCCGCATCGACTATGACGAGGTCGAGCGCCTGGCGGATGAGCACAAGCCGAAACTCATCATCGCCGGCGGCTCGGCCTATCCCCGCATCATCGACTTCGCGAGGTTCCGCGCCATCGCCGAGGAGGTGGGGGCCTATCTGTTGGTGGACATGGCCCACTTCGCCGGTCTCGTCGCCGGCGGTGCCCATCCCAGCCCCTTGCCCCATGCCCATGTCGTCACCACCACGACCCACAAGACCCTGCGCGGGGCCCGCGGCGGCCTGATCCTGTCGGTCGACGCGGAAATCGGCAAGAAGATCGATTCCGCCGTCTTTCCGGGCCTCCAGGGGGGGCCGCTGATGCACGCCATCGCGGCCAAGGCGGTGGCATTGGGCGAGGCATTGAGGCCGAGTTTCAGGACCTATGCCAGGAACGTCGTCGATAATGCCGCGTTGCTGGCCTCCGTCCTTCTCGAGCAGGGCTTCGACATCGTCTCCGGCGGCACCGATACCCATTTGATCCTGGTCGATCTTCGCCCCAAGAAACTGACCGGCAAGGCCGCCGAGTTGAGTCTCGATCATGCCGGCATCACCTGCAACAAGAACGCCGTGCCGTTCGATCCGGAGAAACCCACCATCACGTCGGGAATCCGGTTGGGCACGGCCGCCGGGACCACCCGCGGCTTCGGCCTGGCGGAATGGCGCCTCGTCGGTGAATTGATCGGCGAGGTGTTGGACGGGCTGGCCGCCCGGCCCGAGGACAATTCGGCGGTCGAGGATTCGGTCCGTGGGCGAGTGGCGGAACTTTGCCGGCGCTTTCCCATCTATCCGGGTCTCGCATAGACGGAGAAACAGGGAGGCACAGATGCGCTGTCCGTTCTGCGGTCACGCCGATACCCAGGTCAAGGACTCGCGTCCGACGGAGGACAGCGCGGCGATCCGCCGCCGGCGCGCGTGCCCGGCCTGTGGGTCGCGCTGGACGACCTTCGAGCGGGTGCATCTGCGCGAGTTGACGGTGCTCAAGAAGAACGGTCAGCGCGTGCTCTTCGATCGCGATAAGCTGGCCCGTTCGATCCACATCGCCGTCCGCAAGCGCCCGATCGACGATGAGCAGGTCGAGCGCATCGTCAATGGCATTCAAAGGCGCCTCGAAAGCTCCGGCGAAAGCGACATTCCCACCCCGATGATCGGCGAGATGGTCATGGATGCCCTCGCCAGCCTCGATCAGGTGGCCTATGTCCGTTTCGCCTCCGTTTACCGCAATTTCCGTGAGGCCAAGGACTTCGAGGACTTCATAGGAAAGCTGAGTGGCGAGAACGGTTGACGCCGCCGATATCCGTTACATGCAAATGGCCTTGGGCCTTGCCCGGCGCGGGCTCGGGACCGTGTGGCCCAACCCCGCCGTCGGTTGCGTCCTGGTCGACCCGCAGGGACGCGTCGCCGGGCGCGGCTGGACCCAACCCGGCGGCCGGCCCCACGCCGAGGCCGAAGCGCTGGCGCGCGCCGGCGCCCGCGCCAGGGGCGCAACCGCTTATGTCAGCCTCGAGCCGTGCAGCCACAGGGGCGAGACGCCGCCCTGCGCGGACCGGTTGATCGAGGCCGGAATCGCCCGCGCCGTAATCGCCATATCGGACCCTGACGAGCGGGTCTCTGGATCGGGGATCGCAGGGCTCGAACGGGCCGGTATAGAAGTCCTCACCGGGGTCGGCACCGCCGCCGCTACCGAGGTGAACGCAGGTTTCCTGCGCCGTGTCGAGGACGGCCGGCCGCTCGTGACCCTCAAGGTGGCGACGACGCTGGACGGACGCATCGCCACCCATGCCGGCGAGAGCCGCTGGATCACCGGCGAGGTCGCGCGCGGTTGGGCCCATTTTCTCCGGGCCAGCCACGATGCGGTCATGGTCGGGCTCGGTACCGCGATCGCCGACGATCCGCGATTGACCTGCCGCCTGCCGGGTCTCGAGGATCGCTCGCCGATACGCGTCGTCGTCGACGGCAGGCTCCGGCTGCCGCTTACATCCCAGATCGTCGCCGGCGCGCGCGAGACGCCGAGCTGGATGGTGACCCTTGCCGGCGGCGAAGCCCGGCGCCGTGACGCCTTCATCGAAAGCGGCGTCGAGATGATCGAGGTGAAAGCCGGCGCCGACGATAACCCTGATATGGGTCTTGCGCTTGCCGCCCTCGGCGATCGGGGGCTGACCCGCGTCCTGGTCGAAGGCGGTGGCAAGCTTGCCGCGGCGCTTCTCAAGGCGCGCTTGGTGGACCGGCTGGCGTGGTTCCGCTCGCCCGACATCATGGGCGGCGACGGCGTGCCGGTGGCGGAGGCATTCGGCGTGGACGCGCTGACCGATATGGTGACGTTCACCAGGCTCTCGATCGTCGAAGCGGGGGACGACATATTGGAAACCTACACGTTCAGTGGTTGAGGTATGTTCACCGGCATCATCACCGATCTTGGCCGGGTCCGCGCCGTCGAGCGCGGCAATGAGACACGGTTCGAGATCGCAACCTCCTATGACACGGCGTCGATCGCTCCCGGGGCGTCGATCGCGTGTTCCGGTCCGTGTCTCACCGTCATCGACAAGGGAGAAGGATGGTTCGCCGTCGAGGCTTCGGCCGAAACCTTGTCGCGAACGACGCTTGGCGCCTGGCGCGAGGGTGTGGCGGTCAATCTCGAACGTTCGCTCAAGCTCGGCGATGAGGTTGGCGGTCACATCGTTTTCGGCCATGTCGACGGGACCGTAACCCTCGCCCGCCAGACCGCCAGCGGCGACAGCGTGGTATTCGATTTCGACGCGCCGGCAAGCTTGTTGGCCACTCTCGCGCCGAAGGGCTCGGTGGCCCTCGACGGTGTTTCCTTGACGGTGAACGCCGTCGAGGCGGACGCATTCTCGGTCAACATCATCCCCCATACCTTGCGAAACACCACGTTCGGCGCCGCCAAGACCGGAGATCGGTTGAATTTGGAGATCGACATGCTGGCGCGTTACGTCGCCCGGTCGCTGGACAAGGGCGAGACCCCCCTGTCATAGATGGCGTGACATCGGGGCCGTGGCCGCGGCGATCGCTCGTTCCGCTCGCCGATCGCGGGCCGCGGAGGGTTTTGCCCGCCGGCGCGATAAGGGCTATGGTCCCGTCATCGATGGAATCTGGCGATGACAACGCCGGCGGTCCGGCGGATGCATTAACGGAGGGATGAGATGGCGGACTCACCGCATATCATGATCGTCGAGGCCCGGTTCTACGATGACATCGCCGATGAACTGGCACGGGGCGCCGTCCAGGTGCTGGATGAAGCGGAAGCGACTTATGAGCGCTACGCCGTGCCCGGCGCGTTCGAGATTCCCGCCGCCATCCGCTTTGCCATACGCTCGCTCGACGTGTTCAGCGCCAGGCGCCGTTTCGATGGCTATATCGCGCTTGGCTGTGTCATTCGTGGCGAGACCTCGCATTACGACATTATCTGCCAGGAAAGCGCCCGCGCCCTTCAGGATTTGGCGCTGAACTTCACGTTAGCGCTCGGTTACGGGATCCTCACCGTCGACGACCGGGAACAGGCCATGGTTCGGGCGTCGGTGGATCAGGGCAACAAGGGCGCCGGGGCGGCCAAGGCCTGCCTTGAGATGATCGAGCTCAAGCGCCAATTCCACCTCTATCCGAGATGACCCCCGGCCCCGGATCAAAGGCTTCAGGCGGCGCCGCCTTCCCGGCCGCGGCCCGGCGTTCGGCCGCCAGGCTGACCGCGGTGCAGGCCCTTTACCAGATCGAACTGACCGGCGACGCCCCGGATTCGGTGATTTCCCAGTTCACCGATCCGGAAACGCGCGCCCAACTGACCGGCGGGCAGATGATGGAACCGGATCCCGAATTGTTCGGCGATTTGGTGCGCGGTGTCGTCGCCGGGCGCGCGGATCTCGACCAGTTGATCGCCGCCTCCCTCACGACGGATTGGGAAATCGGACGTCTCGATCTCATCCTGCGGCTGATCATGGAGGCGGGGGTCCATGAAATCACCCGGCGGCCCGACATCCCGGCCCGTGTCGCCATCACCGAGTATATCGATGTGGCGCACGCATTTTTCGACGGCGCCGAACCGGGGTTGGTCAACGGCGTCCTCGACCGCATCGCCCGCGAACACCGGCCCGGGGAGATGACCGCCGGCGGAGGTAGGGGAACGTGAAGGATCGGCCGCTTCCCGCTGAGTTCGAACTGATAGAACGGTTCTTCGCCCCTCTGGCGAAGGATTATCCGGGGGCCCTGGCGCTTGCCGACGATGGGGCGCTGATCGAGCTCGACCCGGGTCACCGTCTCGTCGTCACCACCGATGTCCTGGTGGCCGGCGTCCATTTCCCCGCCGCCGATCCGCCCGAGTCGATCGCGCGCAAGCTGTTGCGGGTCAACCTCTCGGATCTCGCCGCCATGGGGGCGGAGCCCTTGGCCTATCTTCTCGCGCTGGCGCTGGCGAAGGACACGCCATCCTCCTGGCTCGAGGGTTTCGTCCGCGGGCTCGGCACCGATTACGCCGAATTCGCGATTCCCCTTGTCGGCGGCGATACGGTGGCGACGACAGGGCCCATGACGCTGACCCTAACGGCGCTTGGCAAGGTGGCGGAAGGCAGTGCGTTGATGCGTTCGGCGGCAAAGGCCGGGGACGCGATATTCGTCTCCGGCTGCATCGGTGACGGGGCGCTTGGCCTGATGGCGCTCGAGGGACGCGCCGGAGAGCTGGCGGCGGCGCACCGGGATTACGTCATCGACCGCTACCGGCTGCCCCGGCCGAGATTGGCGCTTGGCCAGCGCCTTGTTGGCCTCGCCCATGGGGTCATCGATGTTTCCGATGGGCTCATCGCCGATCTCGGTCATATTTGCCAGACCTCGCGCCTCGGGGCCAAGATCGAGGGCGCCAGCCTGCCGCTCTCCGACGCCGCCCGCGCGGCGCTGGCCGATGACCCGGGCCTGTTGGCAACGCTTGTCACCGGCGGCGACGACTACGAACTCCTGTTCACCATCGCCCCCGAAGCGCGCGGCTCCGTTGGCGAAATTTCCCATGATCTCGGCCTCGCGTTGACGCCTATCGGGTCGATGTGCGAGGGCAGCGGCGTCACCATCGTCGATGGGATCGGCCTTGAGGACGTGCTTGAAGCTTCCGGTTACCGCCATTTCTAGGGACCTATCCGGCTAAATATCACGCCGGCCCTTGACCCTCCCACGGTGATTCGTCGCCGACCGACGCCTCGACCGATTTACCCGATCTTTACCGTACTCTGCGAGATTGTGCTTCATGGCATCCCGGCTGGCGAGGACGTGGCGATGAGGTTGGTGATCCAAGCCCTGGTGGCGATGGCTTTGGTGGCCGGGTTCGGCCCGGGGCCCGCCTGGTCCGCCAAGGATGACGGCAAGAAGGGGTTCGGACTGGAAAACCTGTTCGGCGAGGGTGACAGGGAATACTACACCCTGCAGCCCTTCACCGTGCCCATCGTGCGCGATGGCCGCATCGCCAGGCATGTCAGCCTGTTGGTTACACTCGAGACCCGCGGCGTGGCGAACAAGGACAAGATCCTCGAGGCCCGCAAACGGCTCCGGGACTCTTTCCTCCGCGACCTCCATGGTGTCATGGCGATCCGCCGCAAGGACGGTAGGCCCTTCAAGACCTCGGTACTGAAGAAGCGGCTGATGGCGGTGAGCAAGCGCGTGCTTGGGGCGGACATCGTCCGCGACATCCTGATCGAAATCGCCTTGGAACGCCGCTTCCGCTGAGGCGACCTTGGGTGGCGGGTGCCCAACTTTCGGCGACCGTTGGCCCGTCGACCCAGGACACCCAAGTTCGAGCCACGGGCTCGGTGGCGCCGGCCCCTCCATCCCACGCTTTTACCGGCGGCCTTCCCCAGTACTTACTTTCATAGAAGGGTGCGACATATGATCGCTTTTCGCGGCCTCCGGGGTGGAACCGTCGCGCAGTCCTGCCCTCCGTACGACT
>JACZQV010000117.1 GCA_022545545.1 Pseudomonadota bacterium | reverse complement strand
GCGAAGCCTCCGGCGGAGCCAGGGTCGCCGGCGCGACGCCTCCACCCCGGAGGCCGCGAAAAGCGATCATATGTCGCACCCTTCTATGAAAGTAAGTACTGGCTAGGCAAGTTTTGCCGGCCGGAGGCCTGCCCTTGCCGCCCGCCTCCACCGAGGCCTATTGAAAAACCAGGGTTTTCCCGTGGCACCGCCCTTGCTTTTAGAAGCACAAAATAAAAGGTGCCTGCCATGCCCGCTCAAATTTCGGTCCTGCCCACCCGGCATCCCATCAACCCTGCCGTGGACGCCGCCCTTGGCGTCCCCGCCACGGGCCAGATACCCCATGACGGGGCCAGTCCGCCGGCCCTGGACGGTTCGCCCGCCGGCGATGGGGATGAGCCCTTCAGCCTGTGGGGCAGCGACGGGCTCACCTTCGGTGATATTTTCGACATCATCAACCCGCTCCAGCACATCCCCATTGTCTCGACCATTTACCGGGCGATCACGGGCGACGACATCGCCGCCGCCCCGAAGATCGCGGGCGGCGCCTTGTTCGGCGGCGTCATCGGTCTCGTGGTATCGATCATCGACACCGCGATCGAGCAGATCACCGGCCAAGACACCGGCGAGCACCTCTTGGCCCTTTTCGAGGGTGCCGATTCCTCGGGCGAAGTCCTCGTCGCCGATGAAGATGATGGTTTCGCATCGGCCCCGGTAGAGGTCGGAGAGGCGGAATTCACCGGCGGGACCGAGGAGGTTTCCGGGCTCGAGCAAACACCCGGCGAGGCGGCCGGCGCCTCCGAGGTCTCGGAGATGATCATCGAGATGGATCAGGAAACGACCGACGCCCTCATTTTCGCCGCGGCTCCAGTCACGCCGGTGAATGGGAATCACGCGCCCGTCGAGATCAGACGCCTGGCGAGATCGGGCGCCGGTGGTCAGGCGATAGCATCGGCCAACGCCGATGCCGCCAGCGGAGAGATCGAGCCCTCCCGTGGCCGGACGGTCGTCCGTGGCGCCATGACGGCGGCGAAGGCCGCCTCGCTCGATGATATCGGCGCCAACGCGAAGGCACCCCCCTCGCCGCCGCGAGCGACAACGCCAGGACCGGCCCCAGCCTCGGCCTCGGCCAAGGTCAACACGCCGGCAAAGGGAATCCCCGATCGCGCGTTGGAACTCCTGGCAACGATGGCCAAGGCGGGCGTGCCGCTCAACGATCCCAGGGCGGCGGCCATTCCGGGGCTCCTCAAGGCGATGCCCGGCGCTGCCGCTGCCGGCCAATCTCCTTTTGCCGTCGCCAACCGGGCGCTTTGGCTCGAATCGATCACCGACAGCGGCGGCAAGGACGCCGACAAGCGCAAGGATGGGAACCGGCCGAGCCCCGATCGAGGTGTGGTCCAGGCCATGGGGCGGGCGCTCGATCAATACAATCGGAGCTCGCGCCTCGGCGCCGCCGGCCCCCGCGTCACGGTCGATTTCTGAAAAACCGACCGCCCCCGGGAGCGTCCTCGACTCACCCGTACCCACAGCCGCTAAAGCGGGCGCCAGGCCAGGGTCGAATACTGGTCGTGGAACATGTTGCCGAACTTCACCCGGCGTTCGCTAATGATCTCTATCGTCCCTTCGCCGGCCAGGGCGCGGAGCGCCGGGACATAGCCTTCGAGGTAGTTCCGGTGCCGGTGATATCGGATGGCGGCGGCGTCGGCGGCGTCATCGGCATCGTAAAGCTCGACCAGCGGCTCGATATGGAGGCAAAGCGCCGGTTTCTTGTCGAGCAGAAAACCTAGGAACGGGAGGTAATCCTTCCCCAACTGCTCCATCGCGAGCGCGGTGACGACGGCGGTGTCCGGCGCCAGCGGAACATCATCGCCGCCCGCGAGGTCGAGCATGTTGAACGTACATCCCCCGATCGGCCGGTCGAGACTGGCGGCGATCTCGCCCAGCATCTCGAGCGACGGCGCTACCCAATCGCAGCCGACGAGTTCCTTGTCGGGAAACAGTTGGGCGAGGATGAAGAGGTTGAGGCCGGTGCCGCAGCCGAACTCGACGATCTTTCCATGATCCTTCAGGAAATGGCCAAGAAGCGCCTTTCTCACGGTCACGCTGAGTTTGAATTCGAAAAGGGGGTCGTCGCTCTCGACATAATCCCCACCCAGCCTGCAGGCAGGCAGCGGCTTGTGGTACTGGGGCGAGAGGGTCTCCAACGACACGCCCTCGTCCCTGACGATGTCGCGGATGCACCCCCAACCGCGCATCCAATTGGCGGGGTCATTCGCCCCGGCGGGCCGCAGTTTTCCCTCGGCGATCAGATCGAGCACGTTTCGCACCACTCGATCGCGCTTTCTCCCCCGCAGAATCCTGTATCCGAGGAAAGGGAAGGGAAAGACCGCGGGCATGAGCTCGAGGGCCGCCGGCGGCACCCCGATGATCTCGGACATTTGTTCAGGCGAAACGGTTTGCATCTTGTTGTGGCGCTTCCCGGCCACCGGCGATGGCCGGCATTGCCATTTGATCGCGAGCTTAAATCACCCGGTCAATCCGGGAAAGGGCCGACGCGGGGAAAGGGCCGGCGCGATCGGGCGTTAGGGACGAATAGCCGTTTGGCGATGGGACTCGGCGGCGCTATAACCGGGCGATGGACATCCGGGTGGCAATGGACGCGAGGGGCGATACTTCGTCAGGGCCTGACGCCGCGACGGCTTGGACCCTGACGTGGAACGGCGCCGTCGTCCCCTGCGCCGTCGGGCGGAGCGGCGTCACGGTGGAAAAACGCGAAGGCGATGGCGCCACGCCCGCCGGATGTTTCGCGCTCCGCCGGGTGCTTTATCGCACCGATCGCTTGGACGCACCCGGCACCGCCTTGCCGAGCGCCCCGATCGGGCGCGATAGCGGCTGGTGCGACGATCCCGAGAGCGGCGAATACAACTGCCTCGTTCGCTTGCCGTTCGACGCCAGCGCCGAACGCCTGTGGCGCGACGACGGCATTTACGACGTCATCGTCGTACTCGGTCACAATGATTCGCCGCCGCAACCGGGGAAGGGCAGCGCCATCTTCCTTCACGTCGCCAGGCCCGGCTATGGGCCGACCGAGGGCTGCGTCGCGCTGGCGCTTGGCGATCTTTTGCGCCTGTTAGGCGATTGCACCGGGAACGACCGGCTTTGCATCGGAAGCGCCGGCGATGAGGACACGGCGGGTCCCCCTCCTTGATGCCGAACAGGCGCCGCGCACCGGCGTTTGTAGGCGTTTGCGAAAGGGATCAGAGCGCCGCCGCCGTGGCGGGGCCGGTCTCGCGGGCGCCGAACACCGCCCGACCGACGCGGACATGGGTGGCGCCGAAGCGTACCGCGGTCTCGAAATCGACGCTCATCCCCATGCTGAGGATATCGATTTGGTTGCGCCGGGCGATCTCGCGCAACAGGGCGAAATGCAGCGCCGGTTCCTCGTCGATCGGCGGTATACACATCAGCCCGGCGACGGGAAGCTTGACCTCATCCCGGCACAGGGCGATGAAATCGTCGGCCTCTTCGGGCCCGATGCCTGATTTCTGGGCTTCCTCGCCGGTGTTCACCTGTATGTAGCAGGGCACGCGCCGGCCCGCCCGCGTCATCTCCGCCGCCAGCGCGCGCGCCAGTTTCGCCCGGTCGACGGTCTCGATGACGTCGAAAAGCGCCATCGCGTCGCGCACCTTGTTGGTCTGCAGGGGGCCGATGAGATGAAGCTCGACATCCGGATGCCGGGCCTTGATCCCGGGCCACTTGGCCTTGGCTTCCTGCACCCGGTTCTCGCCGAACACCTTGTGCCCGGCATCAAGCGCATCGTCGATCTTGGCCACCGGCTGCGCCTTGGAGACCGCGATCAGCGTTACCGATTCACCAAGCCGTCCCTTGGCCTCGGCCGCCGCCGCGATCAGCGCCCGCACCGCCGCCAGATTCGTTGCGATATCGGAAGAATCTTGGATTTGCGGCATCTCGTCCGCCATGGCACTGTGCGATCCGGAATTTCAGCCTTGGAGACCGCCATATCGCGGCTTCATCCATGACCTTAGCAGAGCAGGCGATCCACCTCAAACTACGGCGCCGGCGTTCACGGCGCGGTCTCAAGTCCGGCCAACGCCGGCGGCGGGACTTGCCGCCGTTGATCCTGATGACCGATGAGGTGCGTCTCGCCAACCCGGAGGCGGCTGTTGGCGCCTTGCCGCGGGGCAGCGCCGTCATCTTCCGTCATTACCGCGCCAACGACCGCCGCGCGATCGCCAGAAGGCTCGCCGGGATTTGCCGGCGGCGGGGGTTGAAGCTACTGATCGCGGGCGACGTGCGCCTCGCCATCGAGGTCGGCGCCCAGGGGCTGCATCTGCCGGAATATCTCGCCCGGCGCCTGGCGTGCCACCGCTGGGGACGGCGCGGATCGAGGCCGGGCTGGTTGATTACCGTCGCCGCCCATTCCCTTCCGGCCCTGCAAAGGGCCCGGCGTCTCGGCGCCGACGCCGTGCTGCTTGCCCCGGTGTTCGCCACCGCCAGCCATCCCGACGCCCGGCCGCTCGGTCCGTTGCGCTTCAGCGCCTGGGCCGGCCAGAGCCCGGTGCCGGTCTATGCGCTTGGCGGCGTGACGGCGGCCAATGCAGGGCGTCTAGCGGGCAGCGGCGCGGCCGGCATCGCCGGAATCGCGGGGCTTGCCGGCGGCGAGGGGCGCCGGGGTGGTTGACCGCAAGCCATCGACGGGTTAACCAATGAGGCGTGCCTCAGCGCGCGTCCGGCACCGGTGGTTTCAGAACCATGACACAGGAAATAACGAGCTTCGCCGACATCCTCGCCCCGGTTAGCCCGGAGGAGTTCTTTGCCGTCTATTACGGCAAAAAGGCGCTCCACGTCCCGGGCACGGCTGAAAAGTTCGCCTCGGTCATGTCCTGGGCCAGGCTCAATGACATCCTCAACATGACCGGGATCTGGAGTGGCGCTTCGTTGCAGCTGTTTCTCGACCGCGAAGCCGTGCCACCGCGCGAATACTGCCGGCCCGCCGCCGACCGCGGCACCGGCGCCGAGGTTCCGCGGCCCGACCCGGCCCGGGTGACCGAGTTGATCCGCCGGGGCGCCAGCGTCATCGCCAACGATATCGATTCCCTCAATCCCGGCCTGGCGGCGACGGCGAATGCCATGGAGGCGGCGTTGGAAGCCAAGGTGCAGGCCAATCTCTACTGTTCCTGGCAGAAGCACCAGGCCTTCGACACCCACTTCGATACCCATGACGTCTACGCCATTCACGTCGAGGGCGAGAAGACCTGGCGCATTTACGAGGGCCGGTTGGAGGACCCGGTGGCCCATCCCGCCTTCAAGGCCCTGGGTCAGCCCTACCACGACAAGGCCAGGGGCAAGGTCAAGACGGAATTCACCATGCGCCCTGGCGATCTCCTCTACATCCCGCGAGGGGTCTATCACGACGCCGTCGCCCTCACCGAAGGCACCATTCACATCTCCCTCGGCGCCACCGCCGTGATCGGACTCGATTTCCTGACGGCGCTGTTCGAACGCGCCATCCACGACCCCCTGGCACGCGCCAACATGCCGCGACTGTCCGGCCCCGGCGGCGAGGCGGCATACGAGGAACACCTGGCGAAGCTTGCCCGCCGCCTTGGCGAGATGGGCGGCGAGCCCGAGATGATCGAGAAGTTCAAGGAATACCAGCGCCGCTACAAATATTCCCGCGGCGGCTACGAGTTGCCCGGCGAGGCGGCCGCCGCGCGCTACCGTGTCACCGCCAAGGGGTGCAAGGTGGCCGAGGAAGGCAACGGCTTCGCGCTCGAGGGTTCCGGAGGCACGGTTCCGATCCCCCCCGGCCAGGACAAGTCGGTCGCCTGGGTGATCGGGCGCGATCAATTCACCCGCGCCGAATTCGACGCCGCATTTCCCGAAACGCCAGAGTCCGAAAGGGCTCAATTGTTGCGCGATCTGGCCTCCATGAAGGTCATCGCCGCGCGCTGAGCGCCACCCGACATCGTGCTTTTCTGTCTTCCTGGCCGGGCTTGTTGCAACCAGCCGTTCCCTTTAGACTCTCAGCCTACTTCACGCCGGTCTCTTTGGGCGCGAGACCCCCATCCTTGGCTGGAGCCGATAGTTATGAGCGGCACTAATAACGGCAACGGTCCCCCGCCGGGGTCCCTGGGCGCTTCCGGTCCTGCCGGCGCCGGCGCTTTCGACATCGAGGGCGCGTTGCGAACGGCGCTGGCACACCATCAGGCGGGGCGGCTCGGCGAGGCGAAGGAGTTGTACCGCCGGGTGCTGCGATCCGATCCCGAGCAGGCGGACGCGCTCAACCTGTTGGGTGTGGCGGTGCACGATGGCGGCGACGACGCCGAGGCCGTCCGGCTCATCCGCCGGGCGATCGCCATCGATGGCGGAGAGGCCCACTATTACACCAATCTCGGCAACGCCCTTCAGGCGGCGGGCGAGGTGGACGAAGCGGTTGCGGTCTACCGCCGGGGCCTGGCGCTCGATCCCGGCGCGGCGAAAGCGCACAACAACCTTGGCACCGCGCTCCGCGCCCGGAACAGGTTGACCGAGGCCATCGCGTGCTACCGCCGGGCGTTGGAGATCGATGGCGAATACGCGAGCGCGTGGAGCAACCTCGGCGCGGCGCTGGCGGCGCTCGAGCGGTTGGACGAGGCGAGCTCGGCGTTGCGCCGGGCGCTCATGATCATGCCCGATTTCGCCGAGGCCTTGGCCAATCTCGGCAACGTGCTTCACATCCAGGGCAAGCTCGCCGAGGCCGAGGAGGCGATGCGCCGGGCGCTCGAGATCGATCCCGGCTACGCCATGGCCTACAGCAACCTGGGCATCCTGCTGAAGGACCTCGGACGCTTTGAGGAGGCCGAGGAGAGCCTCACCCGGGCGCTCGAGATCGATCCCGGCTACGCGCGGGCGAAGAACAATTTCGCTTTCACCTTGCTGGTCCAGGGCGATTTCGCCCGGGCCTGGGGGTATTACGCGGCGCGCGATTCAGTGCAGGAGGTCCCGCAAGGGCAGGAGATCCCGCAAGGACTGTGGCGGAAGCCCCTGCCCGAGGAGTTAAACGGCAAGGAGATCCTGGTGTTGCGGGATCAGGGGCTGGGCGATGAGATCTTCTTCCTGCGCTTCGCCCCCCAACTGAAGGAGCGCGGCGCGGTGATCACCTATCTCGCCCATGCCAAGATCGCCCCGGTCCTCGCCCGGCTTGCCTTCATCGATAAGTTCGCCAAGGAAGGCGAGACGCCGGAAGAAGGGGATTTCACCCTTTCCGTCGCCGACTTGCCGCTGGCGCTCGGCATGAAATCGGCCGCCGATATCCCCGCATCCCTGACGTTGGCGCCCGAGCCTGGACGCACAGACGCGATGCGCGTAAAGCTCGCAAGCTTCGGACCCGCGCCCTATGTCGGCGTGACCTGGCGGGCGGGCATCGCCAACAAGGCCGATGCCGTCTTCAAGCTGGCGCCTATTGGTGATATCGCCGAGGCGCTCCGTCCGGCGAACGCCACCGTCCTCGTCCTGCAGCGCCATCCCGAAGCGGGTGAGATCGATGCGCTGTCACGCGGCCTCGGCCGGGAGGCCCATGACCTGACGGCCCTTAACGATGATTTGGAGGACATGCTGGCGCTTCTATCGTTGCTCGATGATTATGTCACGGTTTCCAACACCAACGTGCACTTGCGCGCCGGCGCCGGGGGGACGAGCCGGGTTCTCGTGCCCGACCCGCCGGAGTGGCGCTGGATGGCGGCGGGCGATGAATCGCCGTGGTTCCCGGGGTGCGCGGTCTATCGCCAGAAGGTGAATGGCGACTGGGACGGGGCGTTTGAAAGGTTATCCCGTGACTTGGCGGCCGATTTCCCGGGCGTTTCGTGATCGCGGTGTCATCCCCGGACTCTCGGCACCGGCAAGATCGTGCTAACCTTTCGCGGATGATCAGAGTCCCATTGCGGGTATAAAGTTACCGGACTCGGGGACCATGTTTTCAGACGTTGATGCGACCTTAATCCAACGGATCAGCGGCCAGTCTCAGAGGGGTACGAAAAACGGATCTTTTCGGCACACACGCCCGTCAGTTTCGCCGAGAGGGGTTGCCAACGAAGGCTGATTGAGGTGACAGACGAAAAGAGCCTGGGCTACCTCACCGGGTTCTCCTTAGCGTGCTTGGCCCGCATCGCCCTGGCGTGGGCCTCCATGAACGGATTACCAAGGCGCGCCTCGACCTCATCGAGGTAGGCAATATCCTCTTCTGAAAGATAGTCGCGATAGCCGCCTACCTTGCCGCGCCTGGTCTTGAAGCTTTCCGGATCTTGTTTATTCCCAGGTGCCATACGTTGCGAGCCGAACGCGCCCGTTTCCTCCATCCGCCGCATATTGTCGAAAGAGGCAAACGTGATCGCACGCTTAATGTCATTCGGTTCCGGAGAGAGACCGATCCAACGCGCGGCTTTAATGGCAGCCGCAGCTATGTCTTCGTGCATCTCCTCGTAACTCAAGGCTGTGAAGGAACGTGGTGTGTGGCGGGCGTCGTGCCAGATGGCATAGAAAGTCAGGACTTTCTCGGCGCCGCAGCGTGGGTCACGGATAAAGGAAGAGATCGGAGCCCGGTAGACGCAAATGCGCCTCACTGCCTGGAAGTAACAGGAAACCATCAGATCACGGAGGTCGCGTGTTAGCAGGAGAATGTCGCTGTTCCGATACGCGGTCTTGTCACGTTCCAGCATCTCCAGCGGCAGATGAGCAAGCAGGTCCGATCCGTCATGGGTGAAATCGGTACGTTCCAGGCGTGCGGCTTCACTCAACTTGTCGAGTTGTAGCACCTCTTGATCACGTATTCGGAGTTGATCACATAGGAGCTTACCTAGGATCACCCGTAGCCATGTGCGGCCGCTCTTTGGATATGAAACGATCCAGTTCCCTTGAAGGTGTGGTCGCACGGAAAGAACTCGCTGGCTGCTTCAGAAACGGTAGACTACTATACCTTTGACTATCGTAAACTGGGATTCCCCAGATGGCTCCTCTCGGTAGACCGATAGGTCATTC
>JACZQV010000016.1 GCA_022545545.1 Pseudomonadota bacterium | reverse complement strand
CACCCTCCGCGGCGGCAGCGCCTGCTCTCCGCCCCGCGGCCCATAGCCTACGGGCGACGGGCCGTACGACTCCGGGAGGCGGGAAGGCGGGCCGCTGCCGCGGAGGACGGGTCGGGCAAGCGGCGCAACGCCGCGATTCGCCTCGACCTATGGCCGGGTTCTTTTGCCCCCTGGCGTCGTCATTTCCGTTTGCCGTTTTCTGGCAAAACGGATAGTGCTGTTACCGGGCGTGGCCGGACGCGGGCGCCGGGGGCTTGCCCGGAGGCGCGCGCCGGCTTCGGCGCGAAAGATTGGATTTGGACAGGCACGGCATAGCATGACCGAGTACCAAGAGCGGGCCCTGCTGCCGCCCGGGATGAACGATGTGCTGCCTCCCGACGCGGCCTACGAGACATCGACCCTCAATACGCTTCTCAAACGCTTCGCCGGCCACGGCTATCAGCAGGTGAAACCGCCGCTGGTCGAGTTCGAGGAAAGCCTTCTGGCCGGGTCCGGGGCGTCGATGACGTCCGAGACCTTCCGCCTGATGGATCCGGTGTCCCAACGGATGATGGGGGTGCGCGCCGACATGACGTTGCAGATCGCCCGCATCGCCACCACCAGGCTGAAGAATGCGCCGAGGCCGCTCAGGCTTTGTTATGCCGGCCAGGTGCTGCAGGTGAAAGGCACCCAGCTTCGCCCCGAACGGCAGTTCGGACAGGCCGGGGTCGAGCTGATCGGGGCGCGGGTAAGCGCCGCCGATGCCGAGATCGTGCTGCTGGCGGTGGAGTCCCTCACCGCCATCGGTGTCACGGACCTCTCGGTGGATCTCAACCTGCCCCCTCTGGTGCCGGCGCTTTGTTCGGCGTTGTCGCTTGGCGACGAAGCGGCGGCGGCGGCGCGGGCGGCGCTGGACCGTAAGGACGCGGCGGGGGTGGCGGCGCTGGGCGGGCAGGCGGCGGAGATCCTCGGCGCGCTTCTCGCCATCGCCGGTCCGGCGAGCCGCGCCCTGGCCGGCCTCGAGGCGCTGGACTTGCCGCCGTCGGTGGCCGGCGAATGTACGCGTCTTGGCGAAATGGTGGCGGAAATCGGCCGCGCCGCGCCCGATCTCGAACTCACCATAGACCCGGTCGAGAACCGCGGCTTCGAGTACCACACGGGCGTCGGCTTCGTGCTGTTCGCGCTCGGTGTGCGCGGCGAACTCGGCCGTGGCGGGCGATATTTGGCCGGGCAAGGAGAGGGGGAGCCGGCGACGGGGGTCACCCTGTTCATGGATTCGGTGTTGCGCGCCGTGCCCGGACCCGACGCCCCGAGGCGGCTGTTCCTGCCCGTGGGCGTGCCGGCGGAGGAGCGGGCGAAGCTGCGCCAGGAGGGCTGGCAAACGGTGGCGGCGCTGGCCGATGTCGGCGACGTCCGCGCCGAGGCCCGGCGCCTGGAGTGCAGCCACGTCTATGACGCGGGCAAGGTCGACCCGTTGACCGATTAGGACTAGAGCGGAGCGAGCAACCGGATGGGGAACGTCGCGGTGGTTGGCGCCCAGTGGGGCGACGAGGGCAAGGGCAAGATCGTCGACTGGCTTTCCGAGCGCGCCGACGTCGTGGTGCGCTTCCAGGGTGGGCATAACGCCGGCCATACGCTGGTGATCGACGGCGTTACCTACAAGCTGAGCCTGCTGCCGTCAGGCGTGGTGCGGCCCGGCAAGCTCTCCATCATCGGTTCCGGCGTCGTCATCGATCCGTGGGCGCTGATCGACGAGATCGAGACCCTTCGGGGTCAGGGGATCGAGTTGACGCGGGACAATCTGCGCATCGCCGAGAACGCGGCGCTGATCCTGCCGCTCCATTCCCGGCTCGACAAGGTGCGCGAAGAGGAGCGGGGTAGCGCCAGGCTCGGTACCACGGGACGGGGCATCGGACCTGCCTATGAGGACAAGGCGGCGCGGCGCGCGGTCAGGGTCTGCGACCTCGCCGATGAACGGACCCTGGCGGCCAGGATCGACCAGCTCCTGTTCCATCACAATGCGCTGCTCCGCGGCATGGGGGCCGAGGAGATCGACCGGCAACGGTTGCTCTCGGACCTGAACGGGATCGCGCCCAAGGTCTTGGCGTTCGCCGATACCGTATGGCAGCGTCTCGATGAGGCCCGCGGGGCTTCCAAGCGCATCCTGTTCGAGGGCGCCCAGGGGGCGATGCTCGATGTCGATCATGGCACCTATCCCTTCGTCACCTCGTCGAACACGCTCGGCGGACATGCGGCGGTGGGGGCCGGGGTCGGCTATGGCGCGCTCGATTACGTGCTCGGCATCACCAAGGCCTACACCACCCGTGTCGGCGCCGGGCCGTTTCCCACCGAACTCGACGACGATATCGGCCGCGGGCTCGGTGAACGGGGCCGGGAGTTCGGCACCGTCACCGGCCGGCGCCGGCGTTGCGGCTGGTTCGACGCCGTGCTCGTGCGCCAGGCGGTGAAGATCGGCGGCATCGACGGCATCGCGCTGACCAAAATCGATGTGCTCGATGGGCTAGAGACCCTGAACATCTGTACCGGGTACCGCTATCGGGGCGTGAGCTACAGCCATCTACCGGCGGCCGAGGAGATCCAGGCGGGAGTGACGCCGGTCTACGAGACCCTCGAAGGCTGGTCCGAGGTGACCCAGGGCGCCAGATCATGGGCCGATCTGCCGGCGGCGACCATCGCCTATATCCGCCGCATCGAGGAGTTGATCGAGGCGCCGGTGGCGCTCTTATCGACCAGTCCCGAACGGCAAGATACGATCCTCGTCCACGATCCGTTCTCGGATTAGGGGCCGAGCGCGGCCCCTCTCCTGCCCGAGAGACCGTTTTGCCGCCATCAAATCGCTTCCGGCTGGCCGGATAGTGCCTCAGTACTTACTTTCATAGGAAGATGATACATATGATCGTTTTTCGCGGCCGCCGGGGTGGAGGCGCCGCGCCGGCGACCGTGGCTCCGCCGGAGGCTTCGCCGAGGCGAGTGTCTCGACATCGTCAAGCGGCGCATACGCCCTCCGGTGGCCGCGAAAAGCGACCCTTCGGGCGGCCTTTCAGGCCCTTACGCTCACCTCGCGCGGCCCTTGTGATGCGCCCACATCACGGCGGACCACGCTCCTGGCCGAAGAGCCCGCAAGGCCGTCGGATGTGTCACCCTCCGATGAAAGTAAGTACTGGACCACGGCGCAAAATCATCCCGGTCAAACGATTCCATCTGGCCGGATAGTGCCCTAAAGCAGCGGGCGGGGCGACTGCGCCGGTTTCACCGAAGCCGGTTCCGCCGGGCGGCGCTCTCCCTTCTCGGCGCCAGCCTGGCGGGTCATGTGCTTCAGGCCCGCGCGCAGATAATCATAACCGGTGATGATGGTCAGCACCGCCGCGACCCAAAGCCCGATCTCGCCGATCCTTTGCACCGGGATCGCCGCCGGCCCGGCGTCGCTCAGCAAAAGGAAGCTGATCGCCAGCATCTGCAGGGTGGTCTTCCACTTGGCGAGGCGGCTGACCGGAACGCTGACGCGAAGCTCGGCGAGGAACTCGCGCAGGCCGGAGACCATGATCTCGCGGCACAGGATCACCATCGCCGGCATCACCAACAGGCCCGAGATCCGGTCGAACGCCACCAGCATGAGGATGGCGGCGGCGACCAGGAGCTTGTCGGCGACGGGATCGAGGAAACGGCCGAGCTTGGTCTGCTGGCTGAGGCTCCTGGCCACGTAGCCGTCGAGGAAGTCGGTGAGAGACGCCGCCGTGAACAGGGCGCAGGCCACCCAGTTGGCGATATCGCCGTCGAGGTAAAAGGCGCCGATCACCGGAGGGATGACGAAGATCCGCGACAGGGTCAAAAGGTTGGGCAGACTGGTCAGCATGGGATCGGTCTCATCACGGCGCTGTTCGCCTCCGGCGGGCGGCGCCATTTTACAGTTTAAGCCCCGCTATGGAAGTGGTCATAAATCTTTTTCGCTACCGTTTTATTAATGCCGGCGACGATCTCGAGATCCGCCAGCCCCGCCTCGGCCACCCCGCGGGCGGAACCGAAATGGTGCAACAGCGCCCGTTTACGCTTGGCGCCGATGCCCGGGATCTCGTCGAGCACGGACGCCCCCGCGGCCTTGGCGCGTTTCGCCCGGTGGCCGCCGATGGCGAAACGGTGGGCCTCGTCGCGCAACCGTTCGAGGAAGTAAAGCACCGGGTCGCGGGGGGGCAGCCTGAAAGCGCCGCGCCCGGCCATGTAGAACCGTTCCTTGCCGGCGTTCCGATCCGGCCCCTTGGCGATCGCCGCGACGGCGACGTCGTCGATTCCGAGATCGGCGAACACCGAATGCGCCGCGCTCAGATGTCCTTGGCCGCCGTCGATCAGGATGAGGTCGGGCCACTGCCCCCCGCCGCGCTCCGGGTCCTCCTTCAGCGCCCGTGAAAAACGCCGCATCAGCACCTCGCGCAGCATGCCGTAATCGTCGCCCGGCGTGATGGGGCCGTCGGCCTTGGCGGTGCCGCGGATGGTGAACTTGCGATAGGCGTTCTTCATCAGCCCCTCGGGTCCGGCGACGATCATGGCGCCGACGGCGTTGGTGCCGGAGATGTGGCTGTTGTCGTAAACCTCGATCCGCCGGGGCGCCTGCTCGAGGGCGAAGGCCTCGGCCACCCCCTCGAGCAGGCGCCGCTGGGAGGCGTTTTCGGAAAGCCGCCGGCCGAGCGCCTCCCTGGCGTTGTCAAGCGCGTGGGCGATGAGCTTGCGCTTCGCCCCTCGCTGCGGGACCGAGAGGCGCACCTTGCGTCCCGCCCTGATGGTCAAGGCTTCGCCGATCAGGTCCTGGCGCGGGATCTTGTGGCTGAGCAGGATCAGCGGCGGCGGCGGGTGCGCGGCATAGAACTGGCCGAGGAAAGGCTCCAGCACTTCCGAAGCCTCGAGATGCGCGGCGTGACCGGGGAAATAGGCGCGGTTGCCGAAGTTCTGTCCGGCGCGGAAGAAAAACACCTGGATACAGGTCTGCCCGCCGGCCTCGTAAGCGGCGACCACGTCGGCCTCGCCGAGGCCTTGGACGTTGATGTCCTGGCGCCCCTGGATCTGCGTCAGCGCCCTGATGCGGTCGCGATAGGCGGCCGCCTTCTCATAGGCTTGCGCATCGGATGCTTCCTGCATGCGCCGCGACAGGCGCCGCTGGATGTCCTGGCTCTTGCCCGACAGGAAATCCCGCGCCTCCCCGACCAGGGCGTCGTATTCTTCCGCCCCGATGCGCCCGACGCAAGGCGCGGTGCAGCGCTTGATCTGATACTGCAGGCACGGGCGGGTGCGCGACGCGAAGATGGAGTCGGCGCATGAGCGAAGCGGGAAGGCGCGCTGCAGCGTCGCCAGGGTCCGATTGACCGCCCCGGCCGAGGCGAAGGGGCCGAAATACTCGCCCTTGCGGGTTTGCGCGCCGCGGTGCTTGGTGATCTGCGGCCATGGATGGTCGCCGGTGATCATGATGTGGGGGAAGGACTTGTCGTCGCGAAGCAGAACGTTATAGCGCGGCTTCAGCTTCTTGATCAGGTTGCTCTCGAGAAGCAGGGCCTCGGCTTCGGTGTGGGTAGTGACGATCTCCAGCGCCGCCGTCGCCGAAACCACCCGGCGCATGCGCACGCCGAGCCGTTCGGGCTTGGTGTAACTGGCGACCCGTCTCTTCAGGTTCTTCGCCTTGCCGACATAGAGAACCTCGCCCGCCCGGTTGGTCAGGCGATAGACTCCGGGCGTCGACGGCAGGGTCTTGACATGGCCGCGGATGATTTCGGCGCCCGCCGGCGCATCGGCGTCGTTCGCGCTTATCCCTGCCCCGTCCGGTCCACCGGCCCGAACCGGGCCGGCTTCGGCAGCGGCGCGGTTCGCTCCTTTGCCCTTGGCGCCCTTGGTGCCCTTGTCCATAGGGTCTATTTTGGCAGTCCCCGGGGCGGCGTCAACGCCAAGACCGCTACACGGCTGAACGGCGTGGCAGGGAGGGTCGGCGTCGGCCACCACACGTCCCGTCATCGCCTCGGCGGGTGGGGCCCCGCGCGCGGCGACATATCCACGTATTCTGTGGATAACTTTGTGGAGATGCCGGATGCAACCAATCGAGCCCTAGGAACTGCCTGAAGTTCGCGGCATTGCCTAAAAAATAGGCAATTAATGTAACCACTTGTTATTGAAGAGAAAATGAATCACCGGCTGGGAGGCGGGCAGTTGAAAGTAAAATCGGTTAAGCCGGCCAATGCGTCCCGACGGCCGATTCGGCCGCTGTGCACAACTTTTCCAATAGAAGGCCAAATGATTCGGCTATCTTAGGAAGTATCCACCGGCTTAAGAAGTATCCATCGGCCGACTATAGGTAAAAACCCTTATACCCGGCGCCGCGGCCGGTGGCCGGGAAAGATGCCGGGCCGTTCGGTCCGGGCCTTGATCCAGTCTATTCTTGTGGCGGCTCGCGATTTGCCGCCCAGCCGAGATGCTGACCACCGTCGAGCGCGATCATTTGCCCCGTCATTGACGGCGTCGCCAAAATGAAGCGAACGGCGCCGAGGATTTCTTCCGCCTCGACGTTGCGCCCCAACGGGGTGGCGCCGGCCTGGGCGGCGAAGGCTTCGGCGCTTTGCCGCGCGCTCGGCAGGACGGGTCCGGGTCCGATGGCGTTGACGCGAATGTCCGGCGCTAATGAAAGCGCTAACGTCCGGGTCAGGGTCCACAGACCCGACTTGCTGAGCGTATAGGTGAGGAAGTAGGGCGTCAGGTTCCATACCCGCTGATCCAGGAGATTGATGACCGAGCCCGACGCACCGCCGGGCAGCTGGGCGGCGAAGGCCTGGGTCAGGACGAAGGGCGCACGAAGATTGATCTCCATGTGCATGTCCCACGATTCCCGGGTCGCGGTATCGGCGCGATCGTCCTCGAAAACCGAGGCGTTGTTGACCAGTAGGCCGAGCGCGCCCAACCGGCCGTTGGCTTCGCCGATCAGTCCCTTGACCTGCTCTTCGTGTCCAAGATCGGCGCGCACCAGGGCGGCCCTGCCGCCGCTATCGACGATCGTCTCGACCACGGCGCGCGCCTTTTTTTCGGAGCGGTTGAAATGCACCGCGACGGCGAAGCCGTCCTTGGCCAGGCCGAGGGCGACGACGCGGCCGATCCGCCTGCCGGCGCCGGTGACGAGCGCCGTTCTGGGGGTGGGCGCATCCATGGCGTGAGCATGGCCAATGTCGGTTGCCGGTTCAAGGGGGGCGTTGGGCGCGGCGCTATGGATCGGTCCTCGCGCCTTGGCGGAAATCGGCTATCATGGGTCCGGCAAAAAATCCTAACCGGTTCCGGTCGGCGG
Organism: Pseudomonadota bacterium; assembly: GCA_022545545.1. Taxonomy (GTDB): domain Bacteria; phylum Pseudomonadota; class Alphaproteobacteria; order SMXQ01; family SMXQ01; genus JACZQV01. Next base: position 22,755 of record JACZQV010000016.1, on the reverse strand, counting down.
GTCCGAGTGATCCTTGCACCTGGGCGATCGTGTCGGACGGCGTAGGCGCGGGCACGCTTTCTTCAAATGAACCACGGAGCACACGGGGATCGGATGTCGGATGTCAGGAATCGGATTTCAGATGCCGGAGAGGACAGATCTGTCGTCTGGCATTTGTCGTCTGGCATCCGTGGGCTCCGTGATCTTTGCCTGCCTTCGCCGAAGCGAAGCCCCGGCTTCGCGCAGGCAGGTGGTTCATAACCAGCCCATGCCCAAACCCACGGCCATCGGCGCGATCCTGATCATCGGCCCCGGGGCCGCCGTCACCGGCGATGCCGGACGGATGGTGGTCGGCTGAAGGCGGCTCGGTCCCTCTCATGCTCGAAATAACCTTCCTGCGCGATGTCCTGATCTTCCTCGTCGCCGCCATGATCGTGGTGTCGCTGTTCAGGCCCATGCGGGCGAGTCCGGTGCTGGGCTATCTCGTCGCCGGGGCGCTGATCGGGCCCTATGGTCTCGGCATCATCGCCGATGTCGAGGCGACCCAGGGGCTGGCGAAACTCGGGGTGGTGTTTCTCCTCTTCACCGTCGGGCTCGAATTCTCCTTCGCCCGCCTCAAGGTCATGCGGCTCAACGTTTTCGGCCTCGGCACCGCCCAGCTCGTCGCCTGCGGCCTGGCGCTGGGCGCCGTCGCCTGGATGCTCGGCCTCGAGGTCAAGGTTTCGATCCTGATCGGCGCGGTGCTGGCGCTCTCTTCGACCGCCATGGTCTTGCAACTGATCAACGAGCGGGGAGAGATGGCGTCCCACGCGGGGCGCATTTCGCTGGCCATCCTGTTGCTCCAGGACCTGGCGGTGGTGCCGCTCCTGGTGTTGGTGCCGCTGCTCGGCCAGGAACAGGCGACGGTCCTGACCGCGCTCGGCCTTGCCGCCTTCAAGGCGGTGGTGGCTCTTGCCGTGATCCTGGTGCTCGGAAGGCTCCTGGTCGAACCGCTGTTCCGCGCCATCGCCGCCCATCGCAGTCCGGAACTCCTGGCCGGGCTCTCGCTCCTGGTGGTGCTCGGCATCAGTTGGGCGACCGAACAGGCCGGCCTTTCCATGATCCTCGGCGCCTTCCTCGCCGGCCTGCTGTTGGCCGAGACCGAGTTCCGCCACCAGGTCGAGGCCGACATCCTGCCCTTCCGCGGCATCCTCGTCGGGCTGTTCTTCATGACCGTCGGCATGAAGATGGACCTTCGCCTGGCCCTTGACGAGGCCCTGGTGCTCGGCGCCGTCGTCGCCGGCATCATCGTCGTCAAGACGGTGATCATCGCCGCCGTGTGCCGGCTGTTCGGCCATTCGACCGGGTTCTCGCTGCATCAGGGGCTGCTGTTGTCCCAGGGCGGCGAGTTCGCCTTCGTCATCTTCGGCCTGGCATTGAGCTTCGCCGTGTTGCCGCCGGAAGCCGGTCGGATGCTCATTCTCGCCGTCGCCGTGACCATGGCGCTCACGCCGCTGCTCGCCGTGCTCGGCAAGCGGTTGGCGGACGCCATGGAGCACGACGACTGGGGCGGCATAGCCAAGCTCGCCGAGGAGGCGACGGATGTGCAGAACCATGTGCTGGTCGCCGGCTTCGGCCGCGTCGGCCAGACCGTCGCCAGGCTGCTGACGGCGCATCAGATCCCCTATATCGCGCTTGACCTCGCCCCGCGCCAGGTGGCCCAGGGCCGGCGGCGGGATCTTCCGGTCTATTACGGCGACGCCAGCCAGCGCAACGTCCTGCAGGCGGCCGGGGCCGATCGCGCCCGCGCCGCCGCGATCACCATGAACGATCCCCGGGCGGCGGCGCGGGCGGTGGCGCTGCTGCGCCAGAACTATCCCGATCTCGAGATTTTCGTCCGCGCCCGCGACAACCTCCACGGCGCCGAGCTCCAGAAGGCGGGGGCCACGGCGATCGTGCCCGAGGCGGTGGAGATCAGCCTGCAGATCGCCGAGAAGGTGCTGCGTTCCTGGGGCTGCGCCGAAAGCGAGATCGCCCGGTTGATCGACGACATCCGCGCCGAGGACGGCGCCGCGGTCGCCGGCGAAGTGGCCGAGAAGGACGGGGGTGATGCGGCCCCGGCCGCCGAAGGCGGGGACGGGGAAAAGCAAGATACGCCTTGAGCGCCCGGGCTGGGGGACCACAGGGCCCCCCCTTCTTGCCCATCACCCCGCCCGTCGTGTCCGCATCTTGTGCTTCTTCCTGTCCTTGCCTCGGCGGCGGCGGGGGCTGGTGCCGGCGCCGGCGAGGCCGCGGGCGATGGCGGCGACGCCGGGCCGGTCCAGGCCGAGCTCGTGGGCCTCGAGGCGGCGGATCTCGTCGCGGAGCCTCGCCGCTTCCTCGAACTCGAGATCGGCGGCGGCCTGGCGCATGCGCTTGTCGAGGCCGGTGATGTAGCTACGAAGGTCCTGGCCCGTCAGGTGGGTGACCTCGTCGTCCCCGGTCTTGACGGTGACGTAGTCGGCCTCGTAGACGGACTTGAGGATATCGGCGATGGATTTGCGCACGCTTTCCGGCGTGATCCCATTGGCCTCGTTGAACGCCATCTGCTTTTCCCGCCGGCGGTTGGTCTCATCCATCGCCGCCTCGATCGATTTGGTCTCGGTGTCGGCGTAGAGCACGACCCTGCCATCGACGTTCCGCGACGCCCGGCCGATGGTCTGGATCAGCGAGGTCTGGGAGCGCAGGAACCCTTCCTTGTCGGCATCGAGGATGGCGACGAGGGCGCATTCGGGGATGTCGAGCCCCTCGCGCAACAGGTTGATGCCGATCAGCACGTCGAAGGCGCCGAGGCGCAGATCGCGGATGATCCCGATGCGCTCGAGCGTCTCGATGTCGGAGTGAAGGTAGCGCACCCGGACGCCGGCCTCGTGCAGGTATTCGGTCAAATCCTCGGCCATGCGCTTGGTCAGCGTCGTGACCAGGACCCGCTGGCCGGCGGCGGTGGCGGCCCGGCATTCGGCGAGGAGATCGTCGACCTGGCTCTCCACCGGGCGCACATCGCACATGGGATCGACGAGGCCGGTGGGACGGATGACCTGCTCGACGAAGACGCCATGGGTGCGCTCCAACTCCCACGGGCCCGGCGTCGCCGAGACATAGATGGTCTCGGGGCGCATCCGGTCCCATTCCTCGAACTTGAGCGGGCGGTTATCGACGCACGACGGCAGGCGGAAACCGAACTCGGCGAGCGTCGATTTGCGGTTGTAATCGCCCCGGTACATGCCGCCGAGCTGGGGCACGGTGACGTGGCTTTCATCGACGAACACCAGGGCGTCGGACGGCAGGTACTCGAACAAGGTCGGCGGCGGCTCGCCGGGTTCACGCCCGGTGAGGTAGCGGGAGTAGTTCTCGATCCCCTTGCAGTGGCCCATGGTCTCGAGCATCTCGAGGTCGAACGAGGTCCGTTCGTCGAGCCGCTGGGCCTCCAGAAGCTTGCCCTCGGCGTGGAACTCGGCGAGGCGCGCCTTGAGCTCGACCTTGATGTCGCCGATGGCCTGGCGGACGGTGGGGCGGGGGGTGACGTAGTGGGAATTGGCGTAGATGGTGATGGCGTCGAGCGCCGCCGTCTTCTCGCCGGTCAGCGGGTCGAACTCGATGATCCCCTCGATGGTGTCGCCGAACAGGCTGAGCCGCCACGCCCTGTCCTCGTAATGGGCCGGGAAGATCTCGATGGAATCGCCGCGCACCCTGAAATCGCCGCGCCCCAGAATCATGTCGTTGCGCCGGTATTGAAGCTCCACCAGTTGGCGCAGAAGCTGGGCCCGGTCGATCCCCTGGCCCGCCTTCAGGGGCACGATCATCTGCGCATAGGTCTCGAGCGAGCCGATGCCGTAGATGCACGACACCGAGGCGACGATGATGACGTCCTTGCGCTCGAGCAAGGCCCGGGTGGCGGCGTGACGCATGCGGTCGATCTCCTCGTTGATCGAGGCGTCCTTTTCGATGTAGGTGTCGGAGCGCGGCACATAGGCCTCGGGCTGGTAATAATCGTAATAGGAGACGAAGTACTCGACCGCGTTGTCGGGAAAGAAGGTCCTCATCTCGCCGAAGAGCTGGGCGGCGAGGGTCTTGTTGGGCGCCAGGATCAGGGCCGCCCGACCGGTGCGCTCAATCACGTGGGCCATGGTGAAGGTCTTGCCCGAACCGGTGACGCCGAGCAGCACCTGATCGCGTTCGCCGTTGGCGAGACCGGCGCACAACTCCTCGATGGCGCCGGGCTGATCGCCCGCCGGCTCGAAGTCCGAGACCAGTTTGAACGGGGCGGCGCTGCGCTCCAGCTCATCGGCGAATTTCGTGACCATGGCCCCCTTATATGCCCCGCCCGGCGCCAAATTGCCAGCGGTTGGGCCAGAGATCAAGAGGCTGCGGGATCGGCGGAATCCAAAGCGCGGTACGGACGTAGGCGCCCTAGCCGGGCGCCGGGGAGGGTCGCCGCGCCGGTCCTCATAAGGCCGTTTCCGGCCTCTTTCGCGGTTGCGCGGTCTTTAAGCAAGGCGTAGCTTGTCGCCGGTCAAAATCTCCATAGGTCAAAATCTCCACGGGCCAAAATCTCCTTAAGGACAATAACGCCATGTCTTTCACCTCGACGCGCCTCGGCAAGATCAAACCCTCCGCCACCGTCGCCCTCACCGGGCTGACGGCCGAACTCAAGGCGGCCGGACGGGACGTGATCAGCCTCGGCGCCGGTGAGCCCGATTTCGACACGCCGGACAACGTCAAGGCCGCCGCCATCGCCGCCATCGAACGGGGCGAGACCAAATACACCGCCGTCGACGGGACCGCCGAGTTGAAGGCGGCGATCGCGGCCAAGTTCAAGCGCGAGAACGGCCTCGACTACACGGCCAACCAGATCACCGTCGGGGCCGGCGGCAAACAGGTGCTGTTCAACGCCATGGCGGCGACGCTCGATCCCGGCGACGAGGTCGTCATCCCGGCGCCCTATTGGGTGTCCTATCCCGACATCGTCCTGTTGATGGAGGGCAAGCCCGTTATCGTGCCGTGCCCCGAGAACCGGCGCTACAAGATGAGCCCCGAGGATCTCGACGCCGCGATCACGCCGAAGACCAAATGGCTGATCCTGAACTCGCCCTCCAATCCCACGGGCGCGGCCTATGATCGTGATGAGTTGAAGGCGTTGGCGGACGTTCTCCTCGACCATCCCCAGGTGTGGGTGATCAGCGACGACATTTATGAGCATATCGTCTACGACGGATTCGAATTCTTCACCCTGGCCCAGGTCGAACCGAAGCTCTATGACCGCACCCTGACCCTGAACGGCGTGTCCAAGGCCTATGCCATGACCGGCTGGCGTATCGGTTTCGCCGGCGCGCCCGAGGCCCTGATCAAGGGTATCGCCAAGGTCCAGTCCCAGAGCACCACCAACCCCTGCACCATCTCTCAGGCGGCGGCGGTGGAGGCGCTCAACGGGCCGCAGGACTTCATCGGGGAGCGTACGGAGGTGTTCAGGAAGCGCCGCGATCTGGTGGTCGATCGTCTCAACCAGGCCGAAGGGCTTGGTTGCCAGAACCCGGACGGGGCGTTCTATGTCTATCCGTCCTGCGCCGGCGTCATCGGCAAGACCACGCCCGACGGCGAGAAGATCGAAACCGATACCGACTTCGTGACCTATCTCCTGGAAGCCAAGGGGGTCGCCGTGGTCCAGGGCGAGGCCTTCGGGGCTTCGCCTTGCTTTCGTATCTCCTACGCCACATCGACCGAGGCGCTCGAGGAGGCATGCCGGCGCATCACCGACGCCTGCGCCGCCCTGGCATAATCGCCGGCCGAAGCGGGTTCGTCGCCAGGGGCGAATTTTATCTTGCATCCCCCGCTGAAGGGCTGAAAGATTGGCCGAAAGCGTTATAATGTTTTGTGGCCACGCTGGGCGGCATGGCCCGATCGCCGCCGCCCGGGTTCGAGATGGAGACGATCGGGTAAGATAGAGACAACCGGGTAACCGAAGCAGGGAGAACGAAGTGAGCGACTCGCAAGTTTCGGCGCCGCGCTGCGTCGCGCTGGTAGGATCCTATCTCAGCGGCAAGACGACCCTGTTGGAAAGCCTTCTGCACGCCTGCGGGGCGGTGCCGCGCAAGGGCACGGTCAAGGAAGGCAATACCATCGGCGATTCGGTGCCCGAGGCCCGCGCCCGGCAGATGTCCACCGAGCTTTCCGTCGCCTCGGCGGAGTTCCTGGGCGATCCTTGGATTTTTATCGACTGTCCCGGGTCCATCGAATTGGCCCAGGAAACGTTCAATGCCCTGATGGCCGCGGATGCCGCCATCGTCGTCTGCGAATCCGAGATCGAACGCGCCATGACCGTCGCGCCGATTCTCAAGTTCCTCGAGGATCACGAGATTCCCCATTGCCTCTTCATCAACAAGATGGATACGGCCTCGGCCAGCGTCGCCGAGATGATCGAGGCCCTGCAGGCGGTCTCGAGCCTGCCCCTGGTGTTGCGCCAGGTGCCGATCCGCAACGGCGAGCACGTCACCGGTTACGTCGATCTGGCGAGTGAGCGGGCCTATGAGTACAAACCGGGCGAGGCCTCGGATCTGATCGAGCTTCCCGATACCATGGTCGATCGCAAGGAAACCGCGCGCACCGAGCTCCTCGAGAAGCTGGCCGACTTCAGCGATACCCTGCTCGAGCAGTTCCTGGAGGACGTGGTCCCGGAGAAAAGCGAGATTTACAAGGACTTGGCCAAGGATATGGCGGAAGGCCTGATCGTGCCGGTGTTGCTTGGCGCCGGCCTCAGCGATCACGGCGTCCGGCGGCTCCTCAAGCTGCTGCGCCACGAAGTGCCCCACGCCGCCGCCACGGCGGCCAGGCGCGGGGTTGCGCCCGCCGGCGAGGCGCTGGCCCAGGTGTTCAAGACCAGCTTCGTTCCCCATGCCGGCAAGCTGTCTCTGGTGCGCGTCTGGCGGGGCGAGATCAAGGACGGCATGACGCTCAACGGCGCGCGCATCGCCGGGCTGTTCCGCATGCAGGGACATAATATCGACAAGGCGGGCAGCGCCGGGATCGGCGAGGTCGTGGCGCTTGGCCGCATGGACGAGATCAATACCGGCGATGTCCTGACGCCGTCGGGCGAGGCCAAGGACGAGTTGACCTGGCCCGAGAGGCTGGTGCCGGTCTATGCGCTGGCGGTGGAGGCCGAAAACCGCAGCGACGAGGTCAAGCTCACCGGCGCCATCGGCCGGCTGGCGGAAGAGGATCCCTCGCTGGCGCTCGAGCAGAACGCGGACACCCAGCAGATGCTGGTCTGGGGCCAGGGAGAGATGCACCTGCAGATCGCCTTCGATCGCATGGCGAACAAGGCCAACCTCAAGGTGAAGTCGCATATGCCGCGGGTGGCGTACAAGGAAACCATCCGCAAATCGATCTCCCAGCATGGCCGCTTCAAGCGCCAGACCGGCGGCCACGGCCAGTTCGGCGACGTGCATATCGACATAAAACCGCTGCCCAGGGGATCGGGCTTCAACTTTTCCCAGACCATCAGCGGCGGCGTCGTGCCGCGCCAGTACATCCCGGCGGTCGAATCCGGGGTCAAGGACTACATGAACGAAGGGCCGCTCGGCTTCCCCGTGGTCGACATGGCGGTGACCCTCACCGACGGCTCGTACCACGCGGTGGACAGCTCCGAACAGGCCTTCAAGCAGGCCGCCCGCATCGCCATGACCGAGGGCATGTCGAAATGTGATCCCGTGCTGCTCGAGCCGATCTATATGGTCCGCATCACCGTGCCCAGCGCATACACTTCCAGGGCGCAGCGGCTCATCAGCGGCCGGCGCGGCCAGTTCCTCGGCTTCGACGCCAGGCCGGGGTGGAAGGGCTGGGACGAGGTCTCGGCCAACATGCCTCAGTCGGAGATCCGCGACCTGATCAACGAGTTGCGTTCGCTGTCGCTCGGTGTCGGCACCTTCACCTACCGGTTCGACCACCTCCAGGAGATCACCGGCAAGCTGGCGGACCAGGTCATCGAGCAGCGCCAGGCCGCCGCCGGCTGATCTAGAGCGGTTCCTATCTACCAAGACCCGCTCTGACCGCGACGGAAGGATGACCGCGGGCGCCGGGGCGCAAGAGGCGAGGTAGCGGTATGACGTCGGCCGCCGCCGGCCGCGGGAAAGGCTATTATCACGAACATTTTATTGGTGGCGGCATGGCAGGATACCTAACTATCGTAATACTCGGCCATGAAAGTTACCGGGCTGGGGCGCGGGAATGGTGCCTGGCTCGGGTAAAGGTTTGACCGGCGGGAGATTTGGCATGCTGATCAGGAACAAGCGCGGCTGGGAGATCGGCGAAAGCGCCGTCACGCCCGAGGGTATCTTCGTTCAACGCCGGCGTCTGGTGAAGGCGCTGGCGATGGGCCCGATACTGGCGCCGGCGGCGTCTTTTTTGCTGGCGGGCTGTGGCGAAGAGGACGCCGCGGCAACCGGCGGCAAGAACCGGAATTCAGCCGAGGCGGCGCCGGCGGACCCTTCGGCGTCTCTTTATCCGATGATGCGCAACCCGCGCTATCAGATCACCCGTCCCCTTACCGACGAGAAGATAGCGACGACCTACAACAACTTCTACGAATTCGGCTCCCACAAGCAGATCCATCGCGCCGCCCAGGCGTTGCGGATCCGCCCTTGGACGGTCACCCTCGACGGGCTGGTGGAGAAGAAGATCACCATCGGCGTCGACGAGTTGCTGAGGAAGATGCCCCTGGAGGAGCGCTTGTACCGCCACCGTTGCGTCGAGGCGTGGTCGATGACGGTTCCCTGGAGCGGTTTCGCACTCAAGGCCCTGGTCGATTTCGCCAAGCCCCTGGGTTCGGCCAAATATGTGCGCATGGAGACATTTTCCGACGCCGAGATGGCGCCGGGCCAGAAGCAGTTCTGGTATCCCTGGCCTTATGTCGAGGGGCTGACGATCGCCGAAGCGGTGAATGAGCTCGCCTTCATCGCCACCGGGCTTTACGGCAAGCCGATGCCCAAACAGAACGGCTCGCCCCTGCGCCTGGCGGTGCCGTGGAAATACGGCTTCAAGTCCATCAAGTCGATCGTCAAGTTCACCTTCCTGGAGGAGCGTCCGAAGACCTTCTGGGAAATCGTCAATGGCAGCGAATACGGCTTCTGGGCCAACGTCAATCCCGAGGTGCCGCACCCCCGCTGGAGCCAGGCGAGGGAACGGGTGCTCGGTACCGGCAAGAAAGTGCCGACGCAGCTCTTCAACGGTTACGGTGCGTTCGTCGCCGGGTTGTACAAGGGCCTCGAGGGCGAACGCCTCTTCATGTAGCGCCCTCTTCATGTAGCGCCCTCTTCATGTAGCGACAGCGCCCCGCCCGGCGCCCCGAGGGTGGACAAAAAAGCGCCGGGCCTTTCGGCCCGGCGAGTCTAACAGGGAGGCTTCACGTCTGGGAGACGTTGGGTCCTAACAGACCCATTTTCCAGGCCTTGCGCCCGGAACACGAGGTCAGGCGAAACACGCGTGACCGAAACAAGTGACTTCAATGCGGCTAGGCCGCCTTGACGACTTTAAGATAGTGCGGGCGGGCGCGACCGGAACCGTTAATAAGTCGGGTCCGGTATGCGTTGACTGCATGGCTCGGGCCATGCACATCGAGACTAAAATTGGGACTCGGCGATCTTGCGGATCAGATAGTCGCGGAACACGATGATGCGCTTGGAGTGGCGCAATTCCGCGGGGTAAACGAAGTAGGCATCGTAACTCGGTCCCTCGAGCTCGGGCAGGATACGCACCAGTTGGCTGGCCTGGCGGATGGTGTAATCGGGAAGCGACGCGATGCCGACGCCGCTCTGCACCGCCCGGTAGATGCCGTAGATGTTGTTGACCTTGAGCAGCGCTCGGTCGCGGTCGCTGGGCTTCCGGCCGGCCTCGAGCAGCCAGTTGACGTTGGCCACCGGCGGCTCCATGTCCTCGCCATAGACGATCAGCATGTGATCGGCAAGGTCCGCGGGCTTCTCCGGCAGGCCGTATTTCTTGAGGTATTCCGGCGAGGCATAGACATGGAAATGCATGGTCATGAGATGGCGCTGGATCAGGTCGGGCTGGCGCGGCGGCACCATGCGGATGGCGACGTCGGCCTCGCGCATCGACAGATCGCGTTCGCTTTCATCCAACACCAGGTTGACCCTGATGTCGGGGTAGAGTTCGGTGAATTCCTTCATGCGCGGAGTCAGCCAGATGGAGCCGAAGGCCACCGTCGTGGTGATTTTCAAGGGTCCCCTAGGGCGTTCCTTGCTTTCGCCCAGCATGGCCTCGGTCATGACCAGCTTGTGGGACACCTCTTTCGTGGTCTCAAAGAGAAGCTCGCCCTGCTCGGTCAGGATCAGGCCGCGCGCATGGCGGTGGAACAGGGCCACGCCGAGGCCGCTCTCCAGCGTGCCGATCTGGCGGCTGACGGCCGACTGGCTGAGGTTGAGCGCCTCGCCGGCGTGGGTGAAACTGCCGGCTTCGGCGACCGCGTGGAATATCCTGAGCTTGTCCCAGTCCATTGACCGGCTCTCCTTGGGCGGCGGCTTTAGGTGACTGTCGTCAGCGTTACATGCCAATGCCCGCTAGCGGGCATTGGCGGGCGCCGGCCAGGGTCACTCCGCCGCCGGACGGGCGGACGCGGCTTTCTCATCGGCAAGGTACTTCTCCGCTTCCAGCGCCGCCATGCAGCCGGTTCCCGCCGCGGTGACCGCCTGGCGGAAAACCTTGTCCTGAACGTCGCCGGCGGCGAAGACGCCGGCAATGTTGGTAATCGTGCTGTCGGGCGCGGTGACGATGTAGCCGTCGGCGTCCATCTCGATCTGACCCTTGAACCATTCGGTGTTGGGGTCGTGGCCGATGGCGATGAAGACGCCTTCGACCGGGATGCCGCTTTCCTCGCCGCTCTTGACGTTCTTGATCCTAACCTCGGTGACCCGCGGCGGGTCGTCCTCGCCCTCGACGCGGTCCAGCACCGAATCCCAGATCACTTCGATCTTGGGGTCGGCAAAGAGGCGTTCCTGGAGGATCTTCTCGGCCCTGAGTGCGTCGCGCCGGTGGATGAGGGAGACCTTCGAGGCGTGACGGGTGAGATACATCGCTTCCTCGACCGCCGTGTTGCCGCCGCCGACGACGCAGACCGCCTGGTCGCGGAAAAAGAAGCCGTCGCAGGTGGCGCAGGCCGACACCCCGAATCCCTTGAACCTCTCCTCGCTTTCCAGTCCCAGCCAGCGGGCGCTGGCGCCCGTGGCGATGATCAGGGCATCGGCGGTGTAGCGATCGCCGGTATCGCCGAGCAAGGTGAACGGCCGGCGCGAAAGATCGGCCGAGACGATGGTGTCGGCGCCGGCGGTGACGCCGACGTTCTCGGCCTGCTTCCCCATCTCCTCCATCAGCCACGGTCCCTGGATGACGTCGGCGAAGCCGGGGTAGTTCTCGACATCGGTGGTGATCGTCATCTGACCGCCTGGTTGGAGGCCCTTGATCATGTGGGGCTTGAGACCGGCGCGCGCGGCGTAGATCGCCGCGGTAAGCCCGGCGGCACCGGAACCGAGGATCAGGACTTCGCTGTGGAGGTGTTCGCTCATGGCCGGGGGTTTCCAAACGTTGCCAGGGGTTTCCAAACGCTGAAGGTCGACTCCTAAAATAGAAATCCGCTTCCCGAGTGGCAAGACACAAGGCGGGCCGGAGTCGATTCTTCGACCATCATCGGCGCCGGAATTCTCGCGCGGGCGCCCTTGGCGTCGTCTCGATGCCGAGGGAGCGGGACATTTGTCCCGCCTCGGGCACCGCCATCAAGCTCGGACTTCTCACCATGGATAGCCGCCGTGCCGCACCTGTCCATGGTGAGAAGTCCGAGCTAAGCCCAAGGGGGCGGCTTCGCGTGCCGATTTCCATTGAAATATTATTTCGTGGAGGTTACCTGTTGTCATATAATACCCATAAAACACGATACCGTCCGGAGAACCTTTCATGCAGAGAGTCAAGCTCGACACTATCGACCGCCGCATCCTGCGCGATCTGCAGGACAAGGGACGGATGACCAATGTCGAGCTCTCCCGCCGCGCCGGTATCTCGGCGCCGCCGTGTCTGCGCCGTGTCCGTGCCCTCGAGACGGCCGGCTACATCCAGGGCTATCATGCCGAGATCGACGCCCGGGAACTCGGCTACAAGGAGTTGTTCTTCGCCCTCGTCGGCCTCGACAGTCAGGCCCAGGACGTGCTTTCGGACTTCGAGGCGTCCATGGGTGACTGGGCGGAGGTCCGCGAGTGCCACATGGTCCGGGGCGGCGGGGACTTCGTCCTCAAGATGGTGGCGCGTGACAAGGAACATCGCGATGCCATGACCATGCGGCTCACCGCCACGCCCCATGTCAGCCGCGTGACCACTCTCGAGACCATTCGCACGGCCAAGTCCCTGCCCGGCGTGCCGATCGATACCGACAGGAAATCCACCCCGGAGTCCCGCTAAACGCGGCCTTTGCAATTCTCGCAAGGCGAGAGGATTGAAGCGGCGGCGCTACTTGTAGCGGACGCTGACGATTTCGTAGAACTTGTGGCCGCCCGGCGTCGACACGTCGGCCGCATCCCCTTTTTTCTTGCCGATCAGGGCGCGGGCCAGCGGCGATATGACCGAAAGGAGTCCCGAATCGATGTCGGCCTCGTCGGCGCCGACGATCTGGTAGGTGGTCTTTGCGTCCGTGTCCTCGTCGATGATCCTGACGGTGGCCCCGAACCTGACGACACCGCCCTTCAAGGACGAGACGTCGATGACCTCGGCCCGGCTGAGCTTGTCCTCGAGCTCGGCGAGCCGGCCCTCGATGAAACCCTGGCGATCGCGCGCGGCGTGGTATTCGGCGTTTTCCGATAGATCGCCATGCTCGCGCGCCTCCGCGATCGCGCGGATCACCTGGGGCCGCTTGACCGTCTTGAGGTGCTTGAGTTCATCGACCAGGCGTTCGTAACCGCCTGTCGTCATGGGTATCTTTTCCATCGCAATGGGTTGTGATCAAAAAGTGTTACTAAATCATGACCGTCCCGACCTCGGGACGGGCCGCTAAGGCCCGCCGAACAGTGTCAACGCCCTGTTTCCCCCGGGTTTCGTTCAGAAGAACGCTTAAAATAGGACTGTAACGGCGCGACTTCAAGAGAGCCGCTTCTGAGCGCGGCGATCGCCTGGGACGCCGCCTGGCTCCCGGCGACGGTGGTGTAGTAGGGAATCTTGTTGATCAACGCCGTGCGCCGAAGCTCGAAGCTGTCGGCGATGGCCTCGGCGCCCTCGGTGGTATTGAATACCAGTTGCACCTCGCCGTTTTTCATCGCGTCGACGATGTGGGGCCGGCCCTGCAGGACCTTGTTGACGACCTTGCATTTAAGGCCGGCCTGGTCCAGAAACCTGGCGGTGCCGCGGGTGGCGAGGAGCTCGAATCCCATTTCCGCCAAGCGCCGGCCCGGCTCCACCATGGCCGCCTTGTCGCCATCCTTGACCGATATGAACACGGTGCCCGAAAGCGGGAGTTTGGTGCCGCTGGCAAGCTGCGACTTGGCGAAGGCGCGGTCGAAATCCGTATCCAGCCCCATCACCTCGCCGGTCGATTTCATCTCCGGGCCGAGGATGATGTCGACGCCGGGGAAGCGGGCGAAGGGGAACACCGCCTCCTTCATCGCCACGTGGGAAGGCTGGAAATCGGTGAGCCCGAAGCTTGCAAGCGTCTCGCCGGCCATGACGCGGGCGGCGATCTTGGCGATCGGCACGCCGGTGGCCTTGGCGACGAAGGGCACGGTGCGGCTCGCCCGCGGGTTGACCTCGAGGACGTAGATGTCCTTGTCCTTGACCGCGAATTGCACGTTCATCAGCCCCACCACCTTGAGCGCCTTGGCGAGCGTCGTGGTCTGGCGGCGAATATCCGCGATGACCTCGGCGCCGAGGCTTCTCGGCGGCAGGGAACAGGCGGAATCGCCCGAATGTATCCCCGCCTCCTCGATATGCTCCATGATGCCGGCGATATGGACGGTGCTGCGATCGGCGATGGCGTCGACATCGACCTCGATCGCGTCCTGGAGATAGGAATCGATCAGCACCGGGTGCTTTCCCGACGCCCTGACCGCGGCCGCCATGTAGCGCGCCAGCGATTCCTTGTCGTGCATGATTTCCATGGCCCGGCCGCCAAGCACGTAGGACGGCCGGATCAGCACCGGATAGCCGATTTTGCTCGCGACCCGCTGCGCGCCGAGCGCGGAATAGGCGATGCCGTTGGCGGGCTGCCTGAGCTTGAGCTTCTTCAGAAGCCGCTGGAAGCGCTTGCGGTCTTCGGCCAGGTCGATGGCGTTCCGCGAGGTGCCGAGGATCGGGATGTTCGCCGCCTCCAAGGCCTCGGCGAGCTTGAGCGGCGTCTGGCCGCCGAACTGGACGATGACACCGAGAAGCTTGCCCTTGGCCGCCTCCGCGCGGACCACCTCGATGACGTCCTCGGCCGTCAGCGGCTCGAAATACAGGCGGTCCGAGGTGTCGTAATCCGTCGACACGGTCTCGGGGTTGCAGTTGATCATGATCGACTCGATGCCGGCGTCCTTGAGCGCATAGGCCGCGTGCACGCAGCAATAGTCGAACTCGATCCCCTGGCCGATACGGTTGGGGCCGCCGCCAAGGATGATGACCTTGCGTTCACCGGATGGATCGGCCTCGCACTCGGCCTTGGCCGGGCCGTGGCCGCCTTCGTAGGTCGAATACATGTAAGGCGTCAGCGACGGGAACTCGGCGGCGCAGGTGTCGATGCGCTTGAACACGGGCCGGACCTTGAGGCGGGCGCGGAGCCTGCTTACCCGCTCCTCCGTTACGCCGCAAAGGGTGGCGATGCGCGCATCGGAAAAACCCTGGCGCTTGAGCCTGGCAAGGCCGGCGCCATCGCCGGGCAGGCCGTTCGCGCGCAATTCCTCCTCGGCCTTCACCAGTTCCTCGATCTGGGCCAGGAACCAAGGATCGTATTTGCACGCATCGTGGACCTCTTGGACATCGAGGCCGAAGCGGAAAGCCTGGGCGATGACCAAAAGCCTGTCCGGCGTCGGCGTCCCCAGCGCCTTGCGCATGACGTCGCGGTTGGCGCCGCCGGCGGCGCCCGGTATCTCGACCTCGTCGAGGCCCGTCAGGTCCGTCTCCATGGACCTCAGCGCCTTTTGCAGGGACTCGGCGAAACTCCGCCCGATCGCCATGGCCTCGCCCACCGACTTCATCGATGTCGTCAGCACGGGCTCGGTGCCGGGGAACTTCTCGAAGGTGAAGCGCGGCACCTTGGTGACGACGTAATCGATGGTGGGCTCGAAGGATGCCGGGGTGATGCCGGTGATGTCGTTGTCGAGCTCATCGAGGGTGTAGCCCACCGCCAGCTTGGCCGCGACCTTGGCGATGGGGAAGCCGGTCGCCTTGGAGGCGAGGGCGGAGGAGCGCGATACCCTGGGGTTCATCTCGATCACCACCATGCGTCCGGTGGCGGGATCGATGGCGAACTGGACGTTCGAACCGCCGGTATCGACGCCGATCTCGCGCAGCACCGCGATGGCGGCGTTGCGCATGATCTGGTACTCCTTGTCGGTCAGGGTCAGCGCCGGCGCCACCGTGATCGAATCACCGGTGTGGATCCCCATCGGATCGATGTTCTCGATCGAGCAGACGATGATGCAGTTGTCCCGCTTGTCGCGGACCACCTCCATCTCGAATTCCTTCCAGCCGAGCACCGATTCCTCGACCAGGACCTCATGGGTCGGCGAGGCATCGAGGCCGCCGGCGACGATGGCGTCGAACTCGTCGCGGTTATAGGCGATGCCGGCGCCGGCGCCGCCAAGGGTATAGCAGGGGCGGATGATGGCCGGCAGGCCGGTGTGCTCGAGCGCCCCCCGCGCCTGATCCATAT
Organism: Pseudomonadota bacterium; assembly: GCA_022545545.1. Lineage (GTDB taxonomy): Bacteria > Pseudomonadota > Alphaproteobacteria > SMXQ01 > SMXQ01 > JACZQV01. The sequence goes on along the minus strand of JACZQV010000016.1, from coordinate 6,872 downwards.
CGTGGGCGATCCGGCCCTTGGGACATTCGAGGCCGATGCGGGCCATGGCCTCGCCGAACAGCTCCCGGTCCTCCGCCTTGTCGATCGCTTCCTTGGTCGCGCCGATCATCTCGACGCCGTATTTCCCCAGCGTGCCGTCGGTGGCGAGCGTCAACGCCATGTTCAGCCCGGTCTGCCCGCCCATGGTCGGCAGCAGGGCGTCGGGCCGTTCCCTGTCGATGATCTTGGCCAGCATCTCGGGCGTGATCGGCTCGATATAGGTGGCGTCCGCGAGGCCCGGGTCGGTCATGATGGTGGCGGGGTTGGAGTTGACCAGGATCACCCGGTAGCCCTCGGCCGTCAGCGCCTTGCAAGCCTGGGTGCCGGAATAGTCGAACTCGCACGCCTGGCCGATGACGATCGGCCCGGCGCCGATGATGAGGATCGATTCGATGTCCGTGCGTTTGGGCATGGCTAGCTTTGAACCACAGAGATGGGCTAGGCGCCGTCAGGCTGTCGTGCGTTCCTTGGTCGTGGTTTCCATCAACTCGACGAAGCGTTCGAACAGGTAGTGGCTGTCCTCGGGACCGGGCGAGGCTTCGGGGTGGTACTGGACCGAGAACACCGGCTTGCCGGTGACCTTCAGGCCCTCGAGCGAGCCGTCGAACAACGACTTATGGGTCGCGACCACGCCATCGGGCAGGCTTTCGGCGATCACCACGAAGCCATGGTTGTGGCTGGTGATCTCGACCTTGCCGGTGGCCAAGTCCTTGACCGGGTGGTTGGCGCCCCTGTGCCCGATCTCCATTTTCCTGGTCCTGGCGCCAAGGGCGATGGAGAGGATTTGGTGGCCGAGGCAGATGCCGAAGATCGGTATCCCGGAGCGCAACAGTGCCGCTATCACCGGCACGGCGTAAGCGCCGGTCGCCGCCGGATCGCCCGGTCCGTTGGACAGGAAGACGCCGTCGGGTTTATGGCCGAGGATGTCCTCGGCGCTCGCCGTCGCCGGCACCACGGTGACGGCACACCCCAAGGCCGCCAGGCATCTCAGGATGTTGCGCTTGGCGCCGTAATCGACGGCGACCACGTGATGACGGGGGTTCGTCAGGGTGCCGTAGCCGGCGCCCAAGGACCAGCGCGTTTGGTCCCAATGGTAGGTCTGACGGCAGGTCACGTCCTTCGCCAAATCCATGCCCTCGAGCCCGGGCCAGGCGGCGGCCTCGGCCTTCAGCCTGGCGGTATCGAGGGCGTCTGACCTGCCGCCGCCGCTGGCCGCGTGACAGAGAGCCCCGTTGGGCGCGCCGAGGTCACGGATGCGCCGGGTCAGCGCCCTGGTGTCCACCCCGGCGATGCCGACGAGGCCCTGGGACTTGAGCCACTTATCCAAATGCTGGGTCGCCCGCCAGTTGGAGGGCTCGGTGATGGGGGCGCGTAAAATAAGGCCCCGCGCCGCCGGGGTCGTGGTCTCGATGTCCTCGGCGTTGGTGCCGACATTGCCGATATGGGGAAAGGTGAAGGTGATGATCTGACCGGCATAGGAGGGGTCGGTGAGAATTTCCTGATAGCCTGTGATCGAGGTATTGAAACAGACCTCGCCGACGGCGACGCCGGTGGCGCCGATGCCTTGGCCCCAGAACGCCATGCCGTCGGCCAGGACGATGGCGGCGTTAACGCCTTCCGGCGGCGCCTTCGCGCGCTCCCGCCGGGATTTGGATCCGACCTTCGGCATGAGTGGCGGTTCCTAGAAATCGGTTTCGGGGCCCAGCCGGGACACACGCGAGCGCCACGCCGATCTCGGATGATGGACCCCCGACAGACCCGCCAACCCGCCGAAAGGCTCGCAAATGGGGGGGCGGGCAGGCAAGCCGTCGCTTTGATAAGCAAATACCGTGCCGCCGTCAAGTGTTATAAAATTATCAAAGTCGCTGTCATTTCAATAAGTTAGGAATTATCTAGGATTTGCCATTTGGCCCGAATTCTTGTAACGTCGAGCGATTCCGAATAGATCGAGTAGTCTCTGTATGCTGCGTGTCCAAATCAGCGAGGCGCTGAAATCCTCGATGAAGGCGAAGGAAAAGCGGGCGACGTCGACGCTACGCCTGATACTGGCCGCGATGAAGGACCGCGACATCGCCGCCCGCGGCAAGGGCGGGGACGATGAAATCTCCGACGATGAGATCCTCGGGATGTTGCAGAAAATGATCAAGCAGCGTCACGAGAGCATCGAATTCTACAAGCAAGGCGGGCGCCTGGACCTCGCCAAGGAAGAAGCCGAGGAGATCGAGATCATCGAAAGGTTCCTGCCGAAACGGCTGGACGAGAAGGAGACGACCGATGCGATCTCGGCGGTGATCGACGAGCTGGGCGCCGCCAACATCAAGGACATGGGCCGTACCATGGCGGCGCTTAAGCAGAGCTATGCCGGCAGGATGGATTTCTCCAAGGTCAGCACGATCGTGAAACAACGTTTGGGTGGCGTCTAGGCGCCTGGATGGCATCTAGGGGCTTCTCGCCGGGGACGGCGCCGCGCCTGCCCGCGGTTACTGACCCCGGCAATGTCCTTATCGGGCCATCTGGCCTTCGGGGATTGCCAGCGCCCCTCTCGCTCCCGGGAGAGAGAGTGCGAGAGGCGGATGACGAAGTGACGAGGATCGGGAACCGCGTGCATGGGCTTCAGCCCTGATTTCTTGGATGAGATTCGCGCCCGGCATTCGCTCGCCGAGGTGATCGGGCGCAAGGTCCGCCTGACCAAGCGGGGCCGCGAATACGTCGCCGTCTGTCCGTTCCACAACGAAAAGACCCCGTCCTTCACGGTCAGCGAGGAAAAGGGGTTCTTCCACTGCTTCGGCTGCGGGGCCCATGGCGATGTCATCGGCTTCGTCATGCGCTTCGATAACCTCTCCTTCCCGGAAGCGGTGGAGCGCCTGGCCGCCGACGCCGGTCTGCCGATCCCCGTGACCTCGCCGGAAGAGCGGGCCCGCGCCAAGGAACAGGTCTCCATTTACACCGTCACCGAAGCGGCCTCGTCCTGGTTCGAGAAGCAATTGCGGGCCGCCGCCGGTAAGGAGGCGCTTGGCTATCTGCATGACCGGGGGATCGACGACGAAACCATCGCGCGCTTCCGCCTGGGTTACGCCCCCGACGCCCGCCAGGCGCTGAAGGAGGGCTTGAAAGCGGGGGATTATTCCGAATCCCTGATGATCACGGCCGGCCTCCTGGTGGTGCCCGAAGACGGGCGCGCGTCCTACGACCGCTTCCGGGGCCGCGTCATCTTTCCGATCACCGACCGGCGGGGCCGGCCGATCGCTTTCGGCGGCAGGCTGCTTGGCGAGGGCCAGCCGAAATACCTCAATTCGCCGGAGACGCCGCTGTTTCACAAGGGCCGCGTGCTTTACGGCCTTGCCAACGCGCTGAAAAGCGCGCGCGAGACGGGCGCGCTTGCCGTCGCCGAGGGCTATATGGATGTCATCGCGCTTAACCGCGCCGGCTTTGCCGCGGTCGGGCCGCTGGGAACGGCCTTGACCGAATTCCAGATCCGGGAGCTGTGGCGCGTCGTCGCCGAACCGGTGCTCTGCTTCGATGGCGATGCCGCCGGCATGCGCGCCCAGGCGCGGGCGGCGGAACGCGCGCTCCCGCTGTTGCAGCCCGGACAATCGCTCAAATTCGTCAACCTGCCCAAGGGCGAGGACCCGGACAGCCTGATCGTCAAACGCGGGCCGAAGGCGTTCGCCGAGATGTTGGACGGCGCCAAGCCCCTGGCCGAGGTGCTGTGGCGGATGGAGACCGCCGGCAAGCCGGTGGACACGCCGGAACGCCGGGCATCGATCGACAGGAGGCTCGACGACCGGGCGAGCCAGATCGCCGACCGCACGGTGCAGAACTATTACCGGCGCTATTTCCGCTCGCGGCTGTGGGAGGCGTTCAGTGACTACCAGCCGGCGCTGAGGCGGCGCCGTGGCGCCCGCCGGGGGCTGCGCTCCGGCGCCGGCATCGGTGGCGCCGATCGATTGGGCCAGGGCGCCGAGGGCCAGGCCGGTCACCGAGAGACGGTATTGGTCGCCACGGTGCTCAATCACCCGGGACTCATCGGCGAAATCGCCGAGGATTTCGCCGCCATGGCGATCGAGGACCCCGAGCTCGACAGCCTTCGCCAGGCGATCCTGGAGGTCTCGGCCGTCGACCCCGGCCTTGACGTTGAGGCGCTGAGACTCCATCTGACACAACGAGGGTTTTCGCATACCGTCGACCGGTTGGCTGGCCCCGGCGCTGATGTTCTCGATTGGTTCTCAAATCTTGATTGGTTCTCGAATCCCGACGCCGCCCCCGAGGACGCCCTTTTGGGATGGCGGCACCTTTTGGCGCGCCATCAGCGCCTTTATGCCTTGATGGCGGAGCTGAAGGCGGCCGAGGAGGCGCTGGGCCGGAGCATGACCGAGGAGGGTTGGGCCCGTTTCGAGGCCCTCAAAAGGATGATCGATGAGGGCGAGGGCGATGAGGCGGAGATCGAAGGGTATGGGGTGGCCTCGGGCCGTCCGCAAGGCTTGTGATCCGGCGGGCCGGTGAGGGGCCTGCGCCGCACCTGAATTTGGGCAATGGGCCGCGCGGTCGGCCATAAATTGGGCGTGGAAGGTTTTTATGGCGACGAAGAAAACCAAGACTGCCGAGAGTGAAGAGACGCAACGGGAGGCACCGGAAGGTCCGGTCATCGATTCCATGGGCGCCACGATCAAGAAGATGGTGGCGCGGGGCAAGGAACGGGGCTACATCACCTATGACGAGTTGAACGCCGCCCTGCCCCAGGATAAGTTTTCCTCCGAACAGATCGAGGACACCATGGCGATGCTCTCGGAAATGGGCATCAATGTGGTGGAAAACGAGGAGTCCGAAGACTCCTCGGCGCAGGAAGGTTCGTCGGAGGCCCGAACTCCCGCTCCCGCCAAGGCGGACGAGACCGAGGAGTACGGCCGGACCGACGACCCGGTGCGTATGTATCTGCGCGAGATGGGCAATGTCGAGCTGCTCTCGCGCGAGGGCGAGATCGCCATCGCCAAGCGCATCGAGGCCGGCCGCGAGCGCATGATCGGCGCCATCTGTGAAAGTCCGATGACGTTGCGCGCCATCATCGATTGGCGTGACGCTCTTCGCGAGGACCGGATTCTGCTGCGCGACATCATCGATCTCGACGCCACCTATGGCGGCACTCCCGAGAGCGAGGGCAAGGAAGGCGGCCATGGCGCGTCAAACGCCCCCGGCGGCGCCAATGGCGAGGCCGGTAGCGATTCGCCCCCGGCGGTCAAGGCTTCCGAGACGACGCCGGGCGACGGCAAGGCCGGTAGCGATTCGCCCCCGGCGGTCAAGGCTTCCGAGACGGCGCCGGGCGACGGCAAGGCCGATGGCAAGGCCGATGGCAAGGCCGACGGCAACGCAGGCGCCCCGACCGTCAAGACCGGCGCCGAAAACGGGCGGGACGCCGAGGAGGATGAGGACGAAGAGGACAACGTCATTTCGCTGGCGGCCATGGAAGCGATGCTGAAGCCCCAGGTGCTCGAGACCTTCGACGCCATCGCCAAGACCTACAAGAAGCTCCACAGGTTGCAGGAGCAACGCCTGACCGCGACCCGGCGCGGCCAGGCGGCCAAGCCCGCCTCGGAGCGAAGATACGAGAAGCTCAAGCGCGAGCTCATCGAGCTGATGGAAGACGTCCATCTCAACAACAAGCGCATCGAACAGCTGGTCGACGAGCTCTACGGGCTGAACCGCCGCCTGATCACTCACGAGGGCAAGCTTTTGAGACTGGCCAAAAAGAGCCGGGTCAAGCGCGAGGCCTTCATCGAAAAGTACCGGGGCAGGGAACTCGACCCCAACTGGCTGCGCCGGCTGGCCAGGCTCAAGGACAAGAACTGGCGCAACTTCGCCACCAGGCACCGCGACGAGGTCAAGGAGATCCGCAAGGTCATCGCCGAGATCGCCGCCGCTTCGGGCCTCGACATCGACGAGTTCCGGCGCATCGTCAACACCGTGCAGCGCGGCGAGCGCGAGGCGGGCCGGGCCAAGAAGGAGATGGTCGAGGCCAATCTGCGCCTGGTGATCTCGATCGCCAAGAAATACACCAACCGCGGCCTGCAGTTCCTCGATCTCATCCAGGAAGGCAATATCGGCCTGATGAAGGCGGTCGACAAGTTCGAGTACCGCCGCGGCTACAAGTTCTCGACCTACGCCACCTGGTGGATCCGCCAGGCCATCACCCGCTCCATCGCCGATCAGGCCCGCACCATCCGCATCCCGGTGCACATGATCGAGACCATCAACAAGCTGGTGCGCACCTCGCGCCAGATGCTGCACGAGATCGGCCGCGAGCCGACGCCGGAGGAACTGGCCGTGCGCCTCGGCATGTCGCTGGAGAAGGTGCGCAAGGTGCTCAAGATCGCCAAGGAGCCGATCAGCCTCGAGACCCCGATCGGCGACGAGGAAGACAGCCATCTCGGCGACTTCATCGAGGACAAGAACGCGGTCCTGCCGTTGGATGCCGCCATCCAATCGAACCTGCGCGAGACCACGACCCGGGTGCTGGCGTCCCTGACCCCGAGAGAGGAGCGGGTGCTGCGCATGCGCTTCGGCATCGGCATGAACACCGATCACACCCTCGAGGAGGTCGGCCAGCAGTTCTCGGTCACCCGCGAACGCATACGCCAGATCGAGGCCAAGGCGCTGAGGAAGCTCAAGCATCCCTCGCGCTCGAGACTGCTCAGGAGCTTCCTCGACACCTGAGGCCGCCATGGTGCCGCGGGCCAGCCCAGGCGCCCGGTCCCTTGACGTTGATAATTCCGTACGGATAGGGTCTAACCCCGGAACGGCCGGTCCCTGGGGGCCCGTAGTTCAGTTGGTTAGAACGC
>JACZQV010000116.1 GCA_022545545.1 Pseudomonadota bacterium | reverse complement strand
CAGTTCCACCCCACCTACCGGTTCCACATGGCGCCGTCGTCCGACCCTCGACCGGCGCGTAGGCGCGCCCATAGGAAGTTTTGGCGGCGAGCCCTTCGTCGCTATCGACGCCGAGCCCGGGCTTGTCCCCGCAGAAGCCGAGCCTTAATCTGTCGGCGTCATGTTCCAGATCACCCGCCGCGCCATGACAGAGCCGCCGTTCGCGGCGCCAGCCCACTCCGACCGGCCCCGCCCTTGAGCGCCGGGGGCCCCTCCGCTTCTCATGAGGCCCATGCGCGTCTTTTGCGCATCCTCTTCGATGCCGCCATCGGGGCGGTCGATCCCATGCGCTGCATCCCGCCCCATCTGCCCGAGGCCCCCCGGGGCCGGACCGTCGTGCTTGGCGCCGGCAAGGTCTCGGCCGCCATGGCGCGGGCGGTCGAGGCGCGCTGGCAGGGCCCCCTTTCCGGCCTCATCCTCACGCCCTATGGCCACGCCGTCGATTGCGACCAGATTGAGATCGTCGAAGCCGCCCATCCCGTCCCCGACGAGATCGGCGAGGCGACGGCGGCGCGCATCCTCGACGCCGCCCTCGGCTTGCGCGCCGACGATCTGTTGCTGTGCCTGATTTCGGGCGGCGGCTCGGCCTTGCTGGCGCTGCCGGCGGAGGGGCTCGCGCTCTCGGACAAGCAGGCGGTGAACCGGTCGCTGTTGCGCTCGGGCGCGACGATCTCGGAGATGAATTGCGTCCGCAAGCATCTATCGGCGATCAAGGGCGGGCGGCTGGCGGCGGCGGCGGCGCCCGCCCGGGTGGTGACGCTGATGATCTCCGACGTTCCCGGCGACGATCCGGCGGTGATCGCATCGGGCCCGACGGTGCCCGATCCGACGACCTTCGCCGACGCCGCCGCGATCCTCGGGAAATACCGCATCGAGGCACCGGCGGCGGTCAAAACGCATCTGCAGAGCGCCGCCGATGAGACGCCCAAGCCCGGCGATGCGCGCTTCACGAATACCACCGCGATCATCGCCGCGACGCCCAAAATGGCGCTCGAGGCGGCGGGCATCGCGGCCGAAGAGGCGGGATACAAGGCGCTGATCCAAGGTGACGCCATCGAGGGCGAAGCGCGCGAGGTCGCCAGCGACATCGCCGCCACCGCGCTCGCCGTCGCCCGCGACGGCGATCCCGCCGCCGGACCGGCGATCCTGCTCTCGGGCGGCGAGACCACGGTGACGGTCACGGGCCGGGGCCGGGGCGGGCGGAATACCGAGTTCCTCCTGGCGCTTGCCATCGCGCTTGGGGGCGAAGCCGGGATTTACGCCATCGCCTGCGATACCGACGGCATCGACGGCAGCGGCGATAACGCCGGCGCCGTGTGCGCGCCCGACACCCTTGCCCGCGCCGGCCGGGCGGGCCTGGATGCGGCGGCCCATCTCGCCGACAACGACGCCTATTCTTTCTTCGAGAAGCTCGGTGATCTGGTGATGACCGGGCCGACGCTGACCAACGTCAACGATTTCCGCGCCGTCCTCATCGAGAGCCGGCCCCGGGACGACGCGGACGCCTAGGTCTCTTCCAGGTGGACGTCGTGTTCCGCCACGGATTCCAATTGCCAGCCGTTGCGCGCGTGGCCCCAGAGCAGGTAGCCGCCGACCGCCAGCAACAGCCCGCCGACGATGGGCCGCGCCACGCCGCCCATCAGGAACAGCGGCGGCGCCATCGAGATGCTCATCGCCGGCAGGAACCAAAGCGTCCAGCGCTTCTTGCCGCGATCCCTCTGGAACCAGGGGAACACCGACGAATAGACGGCCAGGATCAGGAAAAACAGCGCCCACGGCCGGGTGAAGAACAGGGTCAGGTCGTCGCTGGTGGACAATGCCCGGTTGAGATTGAGTTCCGCGATATGGCCCAGCACCACGCCCAGGATCATCGGCGCCAGGGGGAACCCCAGCACCTTCATGGCGAGGCCGAGGACGCCGAATATCAACAGCGTCCACATGTCGAACACGATATTGTTGAGGGCGAAGATGCCGATCCCGCAATAAGCCAGGATGACAGCGGTCAGCACGTACATGCGCATCCGCGTCACCATGACGAAGGCGCGCAGGCACACCGCCTGAAGCCCCAGCATGATGAAGTTGGCGAAGAAGAACGCCATGAAGATGCCGTAGGCGAGGGTGGGCGAATCGGTGATGAATGTCGGGCTCGGGATGACGTCGTGGATCAGCAGCGCCCCCAGCATGATGGCGGTCACGATGTCGCCCGGGATGCCCAGCGCCATCATGGTGATGAGCGCGCCGCCGGCGGTGGCGTTGTTGGCGGCCTCGGGCGCGATGATGCCGTCGGGCGTGCCGGTCCCGAAGTCCTGCGGCCGCTTCGATGCCTTCTTGGCCTGATCGTAAGCGAGGATGTTGGAGATCGACCCTCCCGCCGCCGGCAGGATCCCGGTGAAAACACCGATCAACGACGAGCGGATGAGATTGCCCCACCGGCTCAGCACCTCGCGGATCGCTTTCGCGTGTTCGATGCGCACCGCCTTGGCGCCCGGCGGCATCAGCGGCTCGCGCGCCTTGGCCGGGTCCTGCACGTCGCTCAACAGCTGGCTGAAGGCGAACAGGCCGACCAGGACGGGCAGGAACGAGAACCCCTGTTCCACCGGTTCGAAGCCGAAGCTGAAGCGCTCCACGCCGTTGATCTCGTCGGAGCCCACGGTCGCCACCAGCAGGCCCATGGCGCCGGCGATCAGTCCCTTCACCAAATTGTCGCCGGACAGGCTGGCGGTGATGGTGAGCGCGAACAGGACCAGGGCGAAGAAGTCCCACGGCCCGAACTCGAGCCCGACCCTCGCCAGCTGCGGCGCCAGCGTCATCAACAGGACGGCGCTGATGATGCCGCCGAAGAACGAGGACCACACCCCGATGCCGAGCGCCAGCCCCGGCCGCCCCTTGCGCGCCATGGGAAAGCCGTCGAAGGTGGTCGCCACCGAGGATGGGGTCCCCGGAATGCCGGTCAGGATTCCCGCCATCAGCCCGCCGGACAGCCCGCCGACGAACACTCCCAGCATGGTGGCGAGACCCTGAATCGGCGGCATGCCGAAGGTGAACGGCAGGGTGAGCACGATCGCCATGGTGATGGTGAAGCCCGGGATGGCGCCGGCGATGAGGCCGGCGGCGACGCCGAGGATCATCAACGCCATGGTCTGGATGGTGAACAGCGCCTCCGCGGCGCCGAGGATGTTTTCTATCAGCATGGCCGGCCCGGTCCGCTCACCAGATTCTTAGAATTTCGCCTTCGGGCAGGAACACCCGCAACCCGAACGTGAACACCGCCCACATCGCGCCCATGGTGGAGACCGCGATGGCGCCGTGGATGGCGAGCCGTCTCGGGCTCCACCCGCCGAGCAGATTGAGCAGCAGGAAAACGAACAGGATTCCCCCGATCAACATGCCGAGATAATCCAAGGTGGCGAGGAACAACGCGTACATGCCGAAGCACAACAACGCGTTGCGGTAGGTCGAGAACCAGCCCCTCAGCCCGCCGCCTCCCCGCTCCCCTTGGGTCTCATGGCGGGCACGCCACGAATTGATCAGGTAAATCAGGCACAGCGTGCCAAGCGCGATCAGGATGGTGCGCGGCCAGACCTCGGAACCTACGGTTCCGTAAGACGTCTTGCGGATGCCGTAGGTCGCCCCGTAGAAGACGGCGGTGAAGACCACCAGAACGACGGCGATGACGACGTCGCGGTTGATGCGCCCCATGTCGAAACCGCGGAGTTACATTCAAGGACAACCGGACGGCCCGGCTCGGAAGGCCGTCCGGTTACACGCACATTCGGGCTCAGCCGCCCTTATACATGCCGACCTTGGTGGCGATCCCCTTCCACTTCGTGAAGGTTTTCTTCCAATAGGCGGTCGACGCCGCCGGTCCCTTGAAGCTGATCGTCGTCCCCTTCCTGGCGAGCGATGCGATCAACGCCTTGTCGTTGGCGGCCTTCTCCAACGCCTTGGCCCAGAAGGCGACCTTCTCCTTCGACGTCCCCTTCGGCGCCGAGACGCCGCGGTCGGTTCCGGTGACCAGATCGATTCCCATCTCCCTCATGGTCGGGACGTTGGGAGCCAAAGGATGGCGTTTCTCGGTGTAGATCCCGAGCGCCTTGAGCTCGCCCGCCTGGATGTATTTCACCGCCGCCGCCAGGTTGATCTCGCCGATCTGGATATGGCCGCCCAGCAGCGCCGTCATGCGCTGGCGGGTGCCGTCATAGGAGACGTGCTTGAGCTTGATGCCCGTGGCGTCCTCGAGCAGCAGGAACCAGAAATGGCTGGTCGAGCCGAGCGTGCCGCCGGTCAGGATGGTGCCGGGCGCCTTCCTGGCCGCCGCCACCAGCTCCTTGGCGTCCTTCCACGGCACGTTCTTGTTGGCGCCGATGATGGGCGAGGTCCGGGTCAGCATGGCGACCGGTTCGAACGCGTCCCAGGTGAATTTCACGCGCCCGGTGAGGAAGCTCGACAGCGCGCTTTGGTGGATGGCGAACAGGGTGCAGCCGTCCGCCTTGGCCTTGCGCGCCACCTTGGCCCCCTTGTTGCCGCCCTGGCCGGAGATGTTGACCATCTGAAGCTGCGGGCTGATGCCGGTCTTGTTAACGCTCTCGGTGATCAGGCCGAAGATCACCCCGGTGCCGCCGCCCGGGCCCCACGGTACGATCAGCTTGGCGGTGCGGCATGGAAATTCGGGCGCCGCCGAGGCCGGGCCGGCCGGCGCGAGGGCCATGACGACGGCAATGCCGGTCGCGGCCAAGACGGAGTGGGTAAGGATTTTATGCATCGTGCATCTCCCTGATTGGAATGATTTCAATTCGGGGGGCACAACCACGCGAACACCCGCCGCCGTGGCGGGCCTTGGGGTCCGGTGTTCGTTTTCCCCGTTCATTATTGTCGTGGCGCCAGTCTAGCCCAAGCGGCGCCCCTTTGCCACCCCGCCGTCGGGCCGTTTTCCGGACCCTAGACCGCCGAAACCGGGGCATCGCGCCATGGGCGAGCCGAAGCCATGGCTTCGGGCCGCCAAAGCAGAGACGCCGCGGCAAGCGGCCGCGGCGGTCGGAAATTCAGCGGGAATTTCGAAGCTTAGGAGATTTAGGCGAGCGCCGGCACCGTCCGGCCGAACCGTCCGGACCCGTGGTCCCTGAGCCTTGCGAAGTCATAGACGGGATGGTGGGCCCTGGCCTCGCGGAGTTCCAGCCGGCAATGCTTGACGACGGCAATCTCGCGGTCATCTTCGCTGCCGGAGAACAGCATATAGGAGAGCTTGGTGTCCACCATATCGATCAGGATATCGAGTTGCTTCGCCGAAAGGATCATGTCCCCCTCCAAAACCAGGCCGGGCGATGGCATTGATTGGAGCCGAAATGATGAACGAAAATCGTTAACGAATTCTTAGGGTGACGCGCCAACGGCCCGGCCGCCTTGGAGCGGGCTAGTACTTACTTTCATAGAAGGGTGACACATCCGACGGCCTTGCGGGTTATTCAGGCCCGGAGCGCGGTCCGCCGTGATGGGGGCGCATCACAAGGGCCGCGCGACGACGTCCGAAGAGCCTGCAAGGCCGCCCGAAGGGTCGCTTTTCGCGGCCGCCGGAGGGCGTCGGCGCCGCTTGACGATGTCCAGACATCGCCCGCCTCCCGAAGTCGTACGGAGGGCAGGCCGGCGCGCCGCCTCCTACCCGGAGGCCGCGAAAAGACGATCATATGTATCACCCTCCTATGAAAGTGAGTACTGGGAATGAGGGCGCAATGAGGATCGAGGCGCGTGAGAGCGGCCGGGCGAGGGCGCCAGGCGCGGGCGGCGATGGCTGAGGCGGCGCCGCTCAGGCTCGATAACGTGCGGCGCACCTTCGTCCAGGGCCCGGTCGAGCTCAGGGTGCTGAGGGGCGCCTCCCTCACCGTCGAGGCGGGAGAGATCGTGGCGCTGATGGGGCCGTCGGGCGCCGGCAAGTCGACGCTTCTGCACATCGCCGGGCTGTTGGAGCGTCCCGATGACGGCGAGGTGTGGCTCGACGGCCTCGCCTGCGGACGCCTCAATGATGACAAGAGGACCGAGCTTCGCCGCGCCCGCCTCGGCTTCGTCTACCAGTTCCATCACCTGCTGCCGGAGTTCTCGGCGCTCGAGAACGTCATGCTGCCGCAGATGATCGCCGGCGTCGCCCGCGCCGACGCCACCAATAGGGCGAGCGAACTGCTGGCCATGGTCGGGCTGTCGGAGCGCGCGTCCCACCGTCCGGCACGGCTTTCGGGCGGCGAACAGCAGCGCGTCGCCATCTCCCGGGCGCTCGCCAACGCGCCGGCGGTGCTGTTGGCCGACGAGCCGACCGGCAACCTCGACCGGGAGACCGCCGATCAGGTGTTCGAGGAGCTCGTCAAGGTGTTGCGCACGACCTCAAGCGCCGCCCTGATCGCCACCCACAATCCGGACCTCGCCCAACGCATGGACCGCACCGTCGCCCTCGAGGGCGGCGTCCTGGTTTAGGGCGTGGATATCAAGACGCGAAAGGATCGTCGGATGCGCACGAGCGATACCACCCGGAGAAGCGTATCTCTGCTCTCCCGCCTATGCCTGGCGCCGGCTTTGGTGCTTTCCTCCATCGCCGCGAGCGCGGCGGGCACCGGGTTCGACTTCGGGGGAATGAAGCTGCCCCCCGGCTTCACCGCGACCACCTACGTCAGCGCCGAGGGTTTCGATCCCGACCAAGGCGCCCCCGGCCTGCCGGCCATCGTCACCATCACCTTCGATTCCCGCGGCAATTTGTACTTTGCCCGGACCGCCAATCGGCTGCGGGAGATTTATGGCTCGGACAGCGCCCCGATCTACCGCCTCCCCGTCGGCCCGGCGAAGATCACCCCGGATAGGGAAGGGCGATTTCTTTTCGGTCCCGCCTTGCCCGACCCCGACGAAATGGCGGTCAACGAGAAAGGCGAGGTCTTCGTCAGCACTTCCGACCGGTGGAAGGGATATGGCAGTGTCTACAAACTGTCGCCGTCGGGGAAGGCCCGGTTGTTCGCCGGCGGTCCCCCCGCCCCGGGATCGCCGCCGCTGCTCAAGGATCCGGAAGGCATCGCCTTCGATGCGTCCGGAAATGTCTACGTCGCCGATGACGATCTCGGCGTCGTGGTCAAGCTCGACCGCCGGGGGAGGGTCTTGAATCGCAAGTTTATTTCCGGTCAAGAGCGCTTCCGGACGCTGACTTACGACCCCCGCGGGTTTCTCTGGGTCGGATCCGACGGCCGGTTCGATGCGCCTCATGCCGACGGATCGGGCCGGATCTATCGCGCCAACTTGGCGGACGGTAAGCTGCGGCTCTTGCATTCCGGTCCCCTGGCCTCCGGGATGAGCCTCAGTCCCGGCGGCAACCTGTTCGCCGCTCAACGGCGTTCGGGGAAGATCTTTGCCCTCACGCCCGAGGGCAAGCGGGTCGAGTTCGCCTCTTTCGGCCGCCAGGCCGATACCCGCACCCTGGCGTTCCCGCCCGACACCGAGGCGACGCGCAAGGCCGGCATCGCCGGCGATCTGTTCGTCATGGTGTTTCCCATGCTGGATTACCCGGTGCGCGAGATCATCCGGATTTCGGGACCGTTCGACGCCTATGTGAAACAGAGGCAATAGAGGACGCAAACAAAACCAACTCCCCGGATGGGTTGTCACCACCGCGCCACTGCCAACGCCGCCCTGATCGCCACCCACAATCCGGAGCTCGCCCGGCGCATGGACCGCACCGTCGCCCTCGAGGACGGCGTCCTGGTCTAGGGCGTCTACCCGTAAGGAGTGTTGACGCTGGTTCTGGAGCGCCGCCGGCCCTGCTGCGATTAGGTCCGCTTTCATGATAGAAGCAGACCAAACTCTTACTGCCGCTGCATGTCAGCTCATGACCCAAAGCGGACATTAGCCCCCTGGCAATTTTAAGCGATCAGACTGTCAATTCTTACAGTTCCCGCCGGTCCATGCCAAATTGTAGAATGTGGCTTAAGTGCCCTTGGGATGACCGCCGTTAGCAAGCAATAGAGATAGGTGAAGGTCATGCGTCTTTTGTTGCAAATCTTGTTCCTAGGTACACTTGTGATGGCACTGACGGGACCTACAACTCAATTTGCCTATGCGCAAGACGACAAAAAACCCAATGTTGTTCTCATGCTGTCCGACAATCTCGGATATGGAGACGTGGGCGCCTATGGCGGGGGCGAGATCCGTGGGATGCCGACACCAAATATCGACCGGCTGGCCGCTGAAGGTCTGAGGTTCACTCAGTTCCTGGTCGAGCCGGGATGCACCCCGTCGCGAGCCGGATTGATGACCGGTCGGTATTCGATCCGTGCCGGACTTTCGAAGATCTTATTGCGAGGAACCACAAATACGCTCAAAGAGGCGGAAGTGACGCTTGCGGAAGTGTTCAAGTCCAGGGGCTACGACACTGCATATCTGGGGAAATGGCATCTCGGTTCCACGCACCCGAATCGCCCCACGGATCGAGGGTTCGAGGAGTATTACGGGGTCGCCAGCGGTTGCTGCAATTACTTCAACCCGGCCAAGCCGGATCCCGTCTTCTACAACGGGGGAAAGCGGCGTCCCTTTCTTCACAACGGCAACCCCGTCACGAAGTTCCCCAAAGACTATTACACGACCGACGCGTTCACCGATCACGCGGTTCAGTTTCTCGACGAATGCGGCAGCGGCGAGGATCCATTCTTCCTCTATCTGTCGCATTGTGCGCCCCATTTTCCGCTTCAGGCGTGGCCTGCGGACGTCGAGAAGTATCGTGCCCGCTATGAGGTTGGGTGGACCGAGATCCGGCGGCGGCGATCGCGCGATCGATGTTGACCATCGGGTCGTCGCCGTGCGCCTTGATCCGGTTCAGGGTCGCCGTATCGACGTAGCCGGTGTAACTTGGCTCGTCCAGCTGCACGTAATCGCAGCCCGCCTCGATCAGTTCCTGGACCATTTGGCGCTGGATGCGGACGACGTCCACCAGAAGCTCGTCCGCGCTCGCATAGAACAGCTTGGAGCCATCTAAGTCGCACATCTGGGCGACCCGATCCGGTCCCATCAACATGGCCTTCACCGGATGCTTGCCTACCGAGCGCGTGTAGCCGAACTCGCGCAAGGGGGAATTGCTCTTTAGCTCAAGCCGCGCCGTTTCCGGCACCATGAAGGAGACGAAGGCG
>JACZQV010000115.1 GCA_022545545.1 Pseudomonadota bacterium | reverse complement strand
GGGCGGCCTTGCACGTCCTTACGCTCTCGTCGCGCGGCCCTTGTGATGCGCCTAGCATCACGGCGGACCACGCTCCGGGCCTGAGAGAACTTGCCAGGCCGTCGGATGTGTCACCCTCCTATGAAAGTAAATACTCAGCGCCCACCGCATGGCTGTCGAATGGGCGGATGCCGGTCGGCGGATGGCCTTTGCACCGGCCGCGGGCACTTCAATGCCTTCACGCGACCGGCGATATGCGGCCCGATCCGGCAAACCATTATAATCTTTTACTCTAACCGTCCTGTTTGTAACTTCCGAAAAAAGATGATAGGCTCCATAACAAAAATATATATCGGGGAAGAGCGTTCGCATGAGTGAGGCGACTGACACCGATGATTCGGCAGAGCCGTTCGAAGTCCGAGGCACTGTCAAGTGGTTCAACACGGTGAAGGGTTTCGGTTTTATTACGCCGGCTGATGAAACGCATGATGCGTTTTTGCATCTGTCGGTGTTGCGTGATGCCGGCCATGAAGAGCTTCGGCCCGGCGCCACCGTGCTGTGCGAGGTCGTGCGGCGCGACAAGGGCTTGCAGGTGACGCGGATTCTGGATGTCGATAACAGTACCGCCGAACCACCGAGCCCGATCACGCGTGATACAGACGGTCCGGCTTTCGATGCCCCCATTCCGCCCTCCGGCGACTTCGTCGAGGCGACGGTAAAGTGGTTCAATCCCGACAAGGGGTACGGGTTCGTCTCCCAGTCCGGGTATGAGCGGGATGTGTTCATTCATATGGTGACCCTGCGCCGCTCCGGCGTTACCCGGCTACAGGCCGGTCAGAACGTGGAGGTGCGGGTCGGCGACGGGCCCAAGGGACCGCAGGCGACCGAAATCCGGGTGATGTGAGTACCGTTCGTCAATATCTCCCGCCCCCTTCGCGACCGGAACGGGGCGCGCGGTGCTTGGCGCCCTCGGCCGATCGGTCCCCTATTTTCTCCGTTTCATCAGGGACTTCGGCGCCGGCCTTGGCGGCGCGATTGCGGCGCCTGCTTTTCACCCTGTCGGTGGCGGTCTTGGCGGTGATCGCCACCCCCGCCGGCGAGGCGTCGGCCCAGGCGCGGGGCTTCGTCACCTTCGAGACCTCCGAGGTCGTCATCGAGACGCGGGACGGTAAGCGCCATGATTTCCGCGTCGAGCTTGCCGTGAACCAGCGCCAACGGATGCAGGGACTGATGTACCGGCCGAAGCTGGCGCCCGGCGCCGGCATGCTGTTCGATTACGGCCGGGAAACACCCGTCGCCATGTGGATGAAGAATACGATCGTGCCCCTGGATATGCTATTCATCGGCGCCGATGGCGTCATCGTCAACATTGCCCAGCGCACGGTCCCCGGGTCGCTCGCGCCGATACCGTCCGATCGCCCCGTGCGGGCGGTCCTCGAAATCAATGCCGGCACCACGGCGCGTCTCGGCATCAAACCGGGCGACAGGGTTTTGCACCGGATATTTCATGGCGCCACGCGCCAGCGCCGCTGAAGCGCGAATCCCACCTGTGTCGGGCGGGCGGTGAACCCGGAACGATCGCCGGGTAAACGCTGCCTGAGGCTTACCTTGCCATGGTTTGGTGATGTGCCATGGTTCGATGAGTCGATGGATGAGGGTGCCGGGGCAATCGGGACCGGATGGCCGGCTCGGCCAATGGCGGCGCCAGCCGTGTTCAGGTGGCCGGTCCGGCGGCGATCAAGGGCAGGCTTTCCCAGCTTTCGCCGGCTGCCAGCAGGCACGTCACGCCGTTGGGCATGGTGATGATGATCGTCCAGGTATTGCCGGAGCCCGAACTCAACACTTCGATCACCCCGCCGTTGTTGGCGAGCCCCATGGCCACGGGCGCCTCGGAATATTTGCTGTCGAGATGTCCCAGGACCTCGTTCCGGGCCGTGCAAATGTTTTGCGCCTTCGCCGGAAGCGAGAGGGGCAGGACCAGAAGGCCGAGCAACATCGCTTTCTTCAACATGTGGCGTGCCTTTCCTTCAGGCCGGAGGCGCACTTGCCACCCGTAGCCATAGTCGAACAGGCTACGCCGTTAACCTTAAAATTTTGTTAAACCTTTTCTTTGACGCCGGAGTACTTTAGTGCCGTTTTCGATACGGAATCCTACTTAAGTTTCGTGACTTCCTGTCAATTCCTTGAAATTCGGCAAACAGTCCAGGACCGATTTGGCGTTACACTGTCTTATTGGGGACGAGAGGTCACGCCGTCGGCTATGGCTACGAAGCTTATGATCAACCCTTCACACAGATTACCTGTTTGAGGGTATGGACGATCTCCACCAAATCCTCTTGCGCTCTCATAACAGCGTCAATGTCCTTGTAGGCCATGGGCGTTTCGTCAATCACGCCCTCGTCCTTGCGGCATTCAACACCTTCGGTCGCCTTGACGTGGTCCTCGATCGAAAATTTCATCTTAGCCTCACGTCTCGACATCGCCCGCCCAGCGCCATGTGCGCATGAATGGAAGCTCTCCGGGTTGCCCTTGCCCCTCACGATATAGGACCGCACCCCCATGCTGCCGGGGATGATGCCGAGATCGCCCTCACGCGCCCTGACAGCGCCCTTACGGGTGATCCAGACGTTAGAGCCGAAGTGGTTTTCCTGGATGACATAGTTGTGGTGACAGTCGACGGCCTCATCAGCCGCGATGTCCAACGGACCAAGCACATTCTCCATGGCCAGCACGATAGTCTTCATCATTTGCACACGGTTTTCAGCGGCGAAATCCTGCGCCCACCCCACTGCCTCCACGTAATCCCTGAATAGCTCCGAGCCTTCCGTCAGGTAAGCCAGGTTCATGTCTGGCAGTTGGATGAACCCCCGTTCCATCTCCTTCTTGGCGCGCTGGATAAAATAGGTGCCGATGCGATTGCCGCAGCCCCGTGACCCGGAATGCAGCATTACCCACACGAGATCGTCCTCATCCAAGCAGACCTCGATGAAATGATTGCCGGTGCCCAGCGTGCCTAAATGGCGGACGTTGTTGCGAGATAGGGCCTTGGGATGCTTCTCGGTAATGATGTCGTACCGTGCCTCCAGCTCCGTGGACGACCAGGCCCGACCGATCCTGTCGGGGACATCATGCCAAGCGCCTCTGTCATTGGCTCCACCGTGATGGGTGCGACCGTGGGGCACCGCCCGCTCGATCGCGCCGCGAAGTTCCTTGAGGTTATCGGGCAGGCGCGAAGCCGGAAAATCCGTCTGTACCGCCATCATGCCGCAACCGATGTCGACTCCTACCGCCGCCGGAATGATTGCCCCTTTCGTCGGGATGACGGAGCCGATAGTTGCCCCCATGCCCCAATGAACGTCCGGCATAACGGCGATATGCTTGTGGATGAAAGGCATGTTCGCCATGTTCCGCAGCTGATCGGCGGCGACATCCTCGACCTGGACGCCCTTGGTCCACGCCTTGATGGGGAATTTGTTGTTGGAGTCGACGATATAATTTTCACTCATCCCGCATCTCATTCAGATCGACTTTCCCGCTGGCCGCCCCACGGCCGCTCCGGTTGCCGCTATGGCAATCCATCGCTGGGCCATGTTCCATCCGGCTTGATCATAGTGACCAAAGGCCGCTTGAAAGGCCCAAAACCGGCAGGGACCATAGCCCAATCGTCCGCTTCCGGGAACTCTTCGGTAACCCGCTTGGCCGCCAGCGCCGGCTTCTTCCCACGCTCGGGCGGAGCGCCTCACAGTATCGCCCGGGCGCGGTGATGTGGGCGGAAGTCATGGGCGCGCGCGAGAGGCCTTGCCGCGCATTCGGGGTTCGTGTATCTGGGGGCGTCAATCCCCCGGCGCCGAGGTCACGGGGCGTAGCGCAGCCTGGTAGCGCATCTGCTTTGGGAGCAGAAGGTCGCCGGTTCGAATCCGGCCGCCCCGACCAGCGAATGCCAGGGTTTCGGATCGCTGGGCCAGCCCGATGACGGGGGCCTCGACGCCGAGACCACCGCCCGATCGTTGTCGGATTCGCCGCGGCTGCTAAACGTGCTACCGTTATCGGCAAGCGGAGGAATCAATTGGGAAATGCCGGTTAAGTGAGTACCAGCACTGCAGCCAGCGGCGTCACCCCGACCGGCCGGTCCGAGACCGGCGGTGACGGCGAGATCAGCATCCATGCCTTTCGCGGCCGGCCCAAACCGGACTTGACGATCCTGCTGCGCATCGCGCGCATGGCCTTGCGTTATCGCTGGCGCATGGCGGTCGCCATCGGCGCCACCATCGCCGCCGCCACCTTCCAGTTGCTGGTGCCCCAGTTCGTCGGCGCCGCGGTGGACCATGCCCAGGGGAGTCTCACCGGCGGTGATGACGACGCCCGCGCCGCCCTTACCGTGGCGGCGTTGCTGCTGCTGGGGTCGAGCGTCATGCGCGGGCTGTTCACCATGGTGCACAATTACATGGGCGAGTCCGTCGGCCAGCATCTGGGTTACGAGCTTCGCCTGCTTTATTACGAGAAGCTGCAGCGCCTCAGCTTTTCCTTCCATGACCGGGTGCATGCCGGCGATCTCATCACCCGCGGCATGCTCGACATCGAAGGGGTGCGAAAATTCGTCGATTCGGCATTTCTGCGCCTGATCCTGCTGATCCTGCTGGTCGGTATCGGCACCTATATCCTGCTCAGCGCCGATCTCGTCCTCGGACTGCTCGCCCTCAGCTTCGTTCCCTTCGTCGGCTGGCGCGCCGTCATCATGCGCTTCAAGCTGGGGCGAAGTTGGCGAATGCTGCAGGATCGGCTTTCGGTCCTCACCACGATCATGAGCGAGAACCTCGAGGGCATACGTATCGTCCGTGCCTTCGTCGCCCGGGTCCATGAACTGGACAAGTTCCGCCGTGTCTCCGACAACGCCCTGGCCTTGGCCAAGCAGCGCATCAGCATCCGGATGCGCAACACCTCGGTGATGACCTACGCTTACTTCTGCGCCATGGGGCTGGTGCTGTGGGTCGGCGGCCTCAAGATCATCGGCGGCGAGATCACCGTTGGGAAACTGGCGGAGTTCCTGGCTTTCATGACCATCCTGCAGATGCCGGTGCGCCACACCGGAATGATGATCAATGGCTTCGCCCGCGCCTCGGCGTCGGGCGCACGGCTGTTCGAGGTCCTCGATCTCGAGCCCGCCATCCGCGACAAACCGGATGCGCCGGAGCTCGAGATCCGGGACGGGGTGTTGCGATTCGACGATGTGCGCTTCGCCTACCAAGACGAGTCCGGTGACCGGGAGGTCGTTTCCGGCATCAGTTTCGAGGTGCGTCCCGGCCGCACGGTCGGCATCGTCGGTCCTCCGGGCAGCGGCAAGTCGACCATCGCCCATCTGATTCCCCGCTTCTACGACGTCACCGGCGGCGCCATCACCATCGACGGGCAGGATGTCCGGGACGTCACCCTGGAGTCGCTGCGCCGCGCCGTCGGCGTCGTCCAGCAGGACACCTTCATGTTCACCGCGCCGATCGAAAGGAATGTCGCCTATGGCGATCCCTGGGCCGATCGCGACCGCATCGCCGGCGCCACCGAATCGGCCCAGCTTCACGATTACGTCGTCAGCCTGCCGCTTGGCTATGAGACCCTGGTCGGTGAACGCGGTATCTCCCTTTCCGGCGGCCAGCGCCAACGCCTGTCGATCGCCCGCAGCCTTTTGCCGACGCCGTCGATCCTGGTGTTCGACGATTCCACCGCCGCCATCGACGCCGCCACCGAACAGCGCATTCGCGCCGCGCTCCGCGAGGTCACGGAGAACCGCGCGACGATCATCATCTCCCACCGCCTCTCCTCGCTGATGCATGCCGACGAGATCCTGTTCATCGATGGCGGCCGCATCATCGAGCGCGGCAGCCATGACGAACTGGTCGCCGCCGGCGGCCGTTACCGCGCGATCTATGATCTGCAGATCAACCCCGAGGGCGGTCCCGCCGCCGAGGCAAGCCGGCGCGCCGGCGAAGGCGCCGGAGGCGGTGAACCGTCATGACGGTGTCACCGGCAACCACCGCTCCCGCGGGGCCCGGCAACGGGCGTCTGGTCTTGGCCCTGCAGGGTGATCGCGACGAGCAAATCTTCGGCGCCGCCTTCGACGGCGGCGTCATCGGCAGGTTCTTGGGCTTCCTCCGGCCCTATCGCAGACGCCTGCTGGCGGCGATCGCGGCGGTCCTCGTCTTTACCCTGACGCAGCTCGCGATTCCTCTGATCATACGCTACGCCATCGACAATGCCCTGGTCCAAGGCGCCACCGACCGGGCGTTCCTGGAACTCGCCGTCGTCGCCTTCGGGCTCGTTATTTCGGTCAACGCCGCCGCCAACTTCTGCCAGCTCGCCATCGTCGGGAGTACCGCCGAGCAGGTCTTGTTCGATCTGCGTCAGGCCATGTACGCGCATTTGCAACGGGTCTCCTTGTCGTTCATGGACCAGACCGAGGTCGGCCGCCTCATGGCCCGGCTCCAGGGCGACGTCGACGCGCTCCAGGAATTCCTCGAATCGACGATCTCGGCGATAGGCGATCTGGTGCTGCTCTTGGGCATCATCGTGGTTCTGCTCGGCCTCGACTGGCAGCTCGGCCTGTTCACCCTTTCGGTGGTGCCGATGCTGTTCGTCGTCCGCATCGTCTGGCTGCCCCATGCCCGGCGCGCCTTCGTGCGCGCGCGCCAGACCAGCTCGCTGGTCAACGGCGCCCTGGCCGAGAACGTCAACGGCGTGCGCACGGTGCAGGAAATGAACCGGGAGCGGGTCAATTTCGATCTGTTCGAGGAAAAGGCCGGCGACAACCTCCGGGCTCATCTCAAGGCGTCGAAGTTCGCCCAGATCATGGTGCCCATGGTCGATACCTTGACCGGCGCCGCCATGGCCATCGTCATCATCGTCGGCGGCAATCTGGTGCTGCGAGACGCCCTCGATCTCGGTGTCATGGTCGCGTTCATCTTCTATGTGCAGCGGTTCTTCGATCCTATTCGCTCGCTCACCCTGCAGCACACGATGATGCAGCGCGCCATGGTCTCGGGACGGCGGATCTTCGAGGTCCTCGACGTCCCCATCCAGATACGCGACAAGGCCGATGCCATAGAGATCACCGATTTCGACGGCTCGATCGAATTTCGCAACGTCACCTTCGGCTATCTGCCCGGCCAGCCGGTGCTCAAGGACATCAGCTTCCGGATCGAGCCGGGCGAGACCGTTGCCCTGGTCGGCCCCACCGGCTCGGGCAAGACCAGCATCACCGCGCTGGCCCACCGCTTCTACGACGTCTGGGAGGGCCAGGTCCTCCTCGGCGGCCATGACGTCCGCGACGTCACCCAGGATTCGCTTGGCCGTCAGGTATCCATGGTGCTCCAGGAACCGTTCCTGTTCACCGGCACGGTCTACGACAACATCAAATACTGCAAGGCCGACGCCGGGTATAGCGAGGTCGAGGCGGCGGCGCGGGTGGTGGGCGCCCATGAATTCATCACCGCTCTTCCCGGCGGTTACGACACCTTGCTTCAACAGCGCGGCGGAAATCTTTCCATCGGCCAGCGCCAGCTCATCAGCTTCGCCCGGGCCATCGTCGCCGACCGCAAGATCCTGGTGCTGGACGAAGCCACCGCCAGTGTCGACAGCTATACCGAGATGCTGATCCAACGGGCGCTGTCGCGCCTCCTCGAAGGGCGCACCGGCATGGTCATCGCCCACCGATTGGCCACGGTGCGCGGCGCCGACCGCATCATCGTCCTCCAGGACGGCCGCATCATCGAAACCGGAACCCACGACGAACTGATGGACCGGGGCGGTCTCTATTTCCGCCTCTACTCCATGAACTACTCCTCTTTCGACGATATTCCCGACGAGTTGATCCGCGAAGTGCTCGGCACCGGGAGCTCGACCTAGCGCCGGAGCCATTTATGCGGAATCGCGCCGGCCCAAGCTGACGCCGGTCCTCTAGCCGCCCCCGAGGGTGGCGTGGACGAGATCGCGGGTCTCCTCGAGCGCGACGATGCGCTCCTTGGGGAAACGCACCGTCACCGTGGTGCCGACACCGACCTCGCTTTGCAAATCCATCGATCCGCTGCTCATCTCGACCAGGGACTTGGTCAGCGGCAGACCGAGCCCGGTGCCCTCGTACTTGCGCGCCAGCTTGGCATCGACCTGGCCGAAGGGCGAAAGCGCCTTGGGGATGTCCTCGAGCGCGATGCCGACGCCGGTGTCGATGATCTGGAAGACATAGCCGGAGTCGGCCCGGAACCAGGCCTTGATCGTCACCGTGCCGCCGGCGGGCGTGAACTTGACGGCGTTGGACAGGAGGTTGATCAGGATCTGCTTGAGCTTGCGTTCATCGAAGCGAAGCGCCGGCAGTTCCTCGGGGATTTCCGTTACCAGCCTTACGCCGCCGTTCTTGGCCCACTCCCGCACCAGCGTCAGGCAGGAATGGATGGCGTCCGCCACATCCACGTCCTCCTCGTCGAGTTCGAGCTTGCCGGCCTCGATCTTCGAGAGATCCAGGATGTCGTTGATCAGCGCGAGAAGATGTTGGCCGGATTCATGGACGTCGTTGGCATAGTCGCGGTATTTGGCGGTGCCGACGGGCCCCAACATCTCGCCCTTGATGATCTCCGAGAAGCCGAGGATGGCGTTCAAGGGCGTGCGCAATTCGTGGCTCATCAGGGCGAGGAATTCGGACTTGGCGCGGTTGGCGGTCTCCGCCTCGTCGCGCGCGATCGAAAGGTCATCGGCGAGGGCCGCGAGTTCTTTCCCTTGGGTGTCGGACCGCTGCTTGGCGTCCTGGAGCTCGGCCAGACGTTCCTTCAGGCACCGCTGGCTCGCCCGCAAGGCTTCCTCCGCCCGCTTGGCGCTGGTGATGTCGGTGAAGGTTGTGACGGCACCGCCGTCGGGCATGGTTTCGCGGGTGGCGGCGATGACCGTTCCGCCGGGCAAGGTGAATTCGAGCCGCCGTGGCTCGCCGCTCCGTTTTGCCATCATCCGGTCCCTGACCTGCTGCCCGGCGTCGCCGGGACCGTAATCGCCCCGCCGGGCCTTGAAGCGGGCGATATCCTCGTATGGCTTGCCGATGTAAAGGAAGCCGGGCGGATAGCGGAAAAGTTCAACGAACCGCCGATTGAAGGCGACGAGTTTGAGGTCGGCGTCATAGACGCTGATGCCCTGGGACATGTTCTCCAGCGTCGTCTCCAGGACCGCCGATTTCTCCGCCAGCTCGCCCTCGGTGCGCTTGCGTTCGGCGAT
>JACZQV010000114.1 GCA_022545545.1 Pseudomonadota bacterium | reverse complement strand
GTGGGCAAGGACGGGGGCTAGCGCCCGCTGCCTGCCGGCGGCGTCTCCAGGGAACGCCTGAGATCTCGCATGCGCAAGGCCTGGAACGAATCGCCGGCGCTCTCCAGCAGGTCCGATACCACTTTATCCAAAGTGCGAGACAACGGTCCCAAAATACCTCTTTGACCGAGAAGCGGGAGAAATCGGAAAGGTCCGTTTAGGGTCATAAGCAGAAGTTCAGCGGAGTCCACGTGAACGTCCGGTCCCGGGTGCAAAGCAGACATGATCCGCTAAAAAGCGGACGTCCAGGGCGCCTGCTTCGGCAGGATTTCAAACTGAGACACTGCCTAGCGTTCCCCTTTCGCCCGCCGGGGCGTCATTCGTGTTATCATCGCCGGCCTTGATGCGGAATGGGAAAGGGTTGGGACCGTGAACCTCCATCGCCTGTTGCGTGAGCGCCAAGCCGAAGGGCGGCCGGTTACGGCCGGTCTCATCGGCGCCGGCAAGTTCGGCGCCATGTTCCTCGCCCAGGCGCGTCTGACGCCCGGCCTGCACGTCCTTGGCATCGCCGATCTCGACCTTGATCGCGCCCGAAAAAGCCTGGCGCTTGCGGGCTGGCCCGAGGAACAATTCGCGGCGGCGTCGTTCGACGAGGCGCGTAGAAGCGGCACCACCCATCTTTGCGAGGACGCCGAGGCGCTGATCGGAGCGTGCGGGCTCGAGGTGGTGATCGAGGCGACGGGCGATCCGGCGGCGGGCATCCGCCACGCCTTGGCGGCAAGCGCCAACCGGCGCCACATGATCATGGTCAATGTCGAGGCCGACGCGCTGGCCGGGCCGTTGCTGGCGCGGCGCGCGGCGGCAAGCGGGTGCGTCTATTCACTCGCCTACGGCGACCAGCCGGCGCTGATCTGCGAACAGGTGGACTGGGCCCGCGCCGCCGGCTTCGAGGTCATCGCCGCGGGGAAGGGGACCAAGTACCTGCCGGCCTACCAGGCGTCGACGCCGGCGACCGTCTGGGACCATTACGGCTTCACCGAGGCCGAGGTGAAGGAAGGCGATTTCAACCCCAGGATGTTCAACTCCTTCGTCGACGGCACCAAGTCGGCGATCGAGATGGCGGCGGTCTGCAACGCCACCGGCCTGACCCCGGCGCCCGGCGGCCTCGGCTTCCCGCCGGCGGGGGTGGACGAGCTTGCCGACGTGTTGCGCCCTGCATCGGAAGGCGGCGCGCTCCATCATCGCGGCACCGTCGAGGTCATCTCTTGTCTTAAGCGTGACGGCAGCCCGATCGCGCGCGACCTGCGTTGGGGGGTTTATGTCGCCATCGAGGCGCCGGGTGATTACGCCAGGAGATGCTTCGCCGAATACGGCCTCGCGACCGATGCCAGCGGGCGCTATACCGTGATGTACAGGCCCTACCACCTGATCGGCCTCGAGCTCGGCATCTCCGTCGCCTCCGCCGCCCTTCGCGGCGAGGCCACGGGCGCGCCTCGGGATTTCCACGCCGACGTGGTGGCCATCGCCAAGCGCGATCTCAAGGCCGGCGAGACCCTCGACGGCGAGGGCGGCGGGACGGTCTGGGGCAAGCTCATGCCGGCTTCCGATGCGCTCTCCCTCGGCGGTCTTCCCATCGGCCTCGCCCACCATGTCAGTCTGAGAAATGATATCCCCACCGGCGATCCGGTGCGCTGGGCCGACGTCGAGATCGACGAAAATCTCGAAGCCGTCCGCGTCCGGCGCGAAATGGAGGCGGCGTTCGCCGACGCGGTGAGTGACGCCGCGGAGTGACGGGGATCAGGGGATCGCTGGGGGGTCTTTTTGGCGCGGAAATGGCTTGCGAACTAAAACCATGCTAAAATACCGCCAGGGCGGAAAACCGGCCGGCAGGGACCGGTTCCTACTCGATCTTGGAAAGGACGGCGGATGATGAAAGTTTGGATAGTGGCGGTTGGGGTGGCGCTCGTTTTCGCCCTTAACGGCGGCTTCGCCGAGGCCGCGGACGCGGCCAAGGGCAAGAAGGTGTTCAACAAATGCAAGATCTGCCATTCCCTCAAGAAGGGGAAGAAGAAGATCGGGCCAAGCCTTCACGGCGTCATCGGGCGGACGGCCGGCACGGTCAAGGGCTTTAGATATTCCAAGGCGATGAAGAAATCCGGCGTCGTCTGGGACGACAAATCCCTCGATGCCTTTTTGACCAAGCCGAAGAAGTTCGTTCCCGGCACCAAGATGATCTTTGCCGGTATCAAGAAGCAAAAGGACCGGGACAACCTGATCGCCTATCTGAAGGAGGCGGCCAAATAGGCTGAAGCGGGCGGCCGAATAGGGCCGGCCCACTTGCCATTCACGCTTGGGGCAATTCATGGCTTGGCGAAGGTGGTTTTGGCGCCGGCCCGCCGATCCCCTGTTGGCGGCGGGCGGGCCGTGTGGCCATCCTTGGGCGAGGCATGCAAAAACCTCGGGCCTGGATTGCAATATTGGCGCACCTCAGGCCGGCAAAAGAAGTTAGACTTCTAAGCGTAACCCCGAAGGATCCCCCTCTAAGCCCCGCCCCGCGCGGGGCTTTTTCTTTGTTAATCGCTCCGCGCCACACTGTCCCGGTGATGAGCCGATGGTTGGGCATCTTCGCCTTGGCGTTTCTCTTGCCGCCGCCGCCGGGCTCGAGCGGGTCGAGCGCCGCTTCCTGGTCTCCGACGTGATCAGGCGTTTGGTGCTGAGACCCAAGGCATGGGGGGCCGGGCGCGGCACGAGGGCCGCACCAAGGGCCGCACCAAGGGCCGCAAAGGTCACACCACGACGAAACTAGAAGTTTTACGGGCGGCCGGGCGTCGCTCAGTTGCCCTGGTCTTTACCCGCGGTCCCCTGGGCTTCCTGGACGAGCAGGCCACGGCCATCGAACATTACCGGCGGCGTCGCCAAAGGTGCGCCCACGCGGCTCTTCACCGGGGCGGAAAGCCCGCTGTCGAAGGAGAAGGAGTAACGCGTCCTTCCCGTATCCCAATTTCCCTGAGCGCAGGCCGCCAGCACGACGGCGGCGCATAGAACGATGATCACGCGCATATCGGTTCTCCCCACCCGTTTGCACGGTCCAAGGCGAGCCCGGCGGCGGGAAGGGTTCGCATCTCCCCCGCCGCCAAACCCGGCGGCGGCGGCGCGCGTCCCGATCCATCGATCGCTGGGACTCCCTATGGCCACAGGGTGACGGCAAAGGGTCAACAAAAGTTTAAACGCTTGGCTTGTTGCCCGGCCTCGACCCAGCACCCGGCGCCTGTGCAAGCCCCGCCGAAACCTCGAAGGCCGGTTGCCGCTGGGGGCGTGCCGGAAGGCGGGGGAGGGGAATGGCCCCCGAAGTTGGCAAGGCGACGCCGGAGTGCGTATGGCGCGCCGTTCAGGCGGCGAGGGGGACCCGGCGCCGTGAAGGCGGGAGCGGGGTGGATTCAAATACGCTCCTCGCGGGGATTGAAGATTCGCGGCGGTATGGGCGGATGTTTCAGCGGCGGTATGGGCGGCGGAACGATCTCGATGTTGAGATCGCCCCATTCCTGAAGGCTTCTCCGGTAAAACGGGTTCTCGAGGATGATGGTCGAATTCCCGCCCGCCGCTTGGTCCACCGCGTCTTCGAGCTTCTCCGCCAGCTTCATGTTCCAGGGAACGACGTAGTAACGCGGCTCGAACGACCCGTCGGGGCGCAGCCAAAGATAAATGGACTCCTCCTCGTGCAGGCTGACGCCGAGCAGAACCGCCTTCTTCACGCTTCGCTCGTACCATTCGAAGCTCATGGGCTTCGGCTTGCTCAGCATCCCGATCAGCTGCACGTAGACGACGGGGATAAAGAGCGTGGTGATCACGACCGCGAGCACCCGGAGACCGGCCGGCCTGGGGGCCCAGATGGCGATCGTCGCAAGCGCGGCGGCGATCCCGATGCCGCCGGCGAAGACATAGAACAGGATATCCATCGGTTTTCCCCCGTTGTCATTGGCCCGTGATCAGCGACCTTCGAAGGGTGCTGACGCTGCCTGGCACGAGGTCGCCATCGCCGGTAAGCTTGAAGCGAAAGGCGGTCTCTTCCTGGTTTCTCCGGGTCAATTTGATGTTCGTCTTAAGTATCTGGTTGGTGTCGTCGTACTTTTTTCTGACGCTGACGACGACGTTCACCGGCACGGTGACGCCCGGCGGCAACGGCCCGTACATGTGCACGTTGACGATGTATTCCCCCTGGGGGATGCCGCGGCTGTAAACGATTTCGTAATTTTCGTCCGTGGCGTCGCCCACTATGCCCAAATCGTCCCTGAGCAAGTTGAAGATTTCACCGCCCTGGTTCCAGAACCCGACGGGGAATTCCCCCGGAGCCTTGACCCACAAATCCACGTCCACCGCTTGGTTGGAGGGCCAATGCATCTCGACGATGACGTTGCCCGGGACCTTGGTTTGCTCGGATTCCTTTTTCGCCACGGTGATGTGCGGCAACAGCAAGATGACCATCGCCACGAACCCGACGAGGGCGAGGAGGATCACGTCGCGGAACACCGTTCCCCAGGGATCCTCGTCGATATAATCAAGCTCCTCCACCGGTTTCCCCCAGCTCGATGGCCGATATGATGAGATCGACCGTGCCGGACACCAAAATCCGGAAGTTGATATTCAGCCAAACATAGAGCACGGCGCCAACCAGCGTCGTGTACATCGCAACCGACATGCCGTTGATGAGGCTGGAAACCATGGCCGATACGTTCTCCACCTTCGTCATCGCCTCCGGATCGACTCCGGACAACGCAATGATGAAGCCGATGACGGTCCCGATCAGTCCCAGGAAGACCAGCGAATTGGCGATATGGCGGACACCGGCAATCCTGTCGGTGAGCTTGAGCCGCAAAGCGCCCGCATGGATGGCGCGGCTTTCGGCGCCGGCGCCCCGGACGTGCCTCAGGTACCGTCCGGTCCGGGACCGGGGTGCGGGTGTTCCGGCCTTTACCTCGTTCAATTCCACGCTGTGACGCCAAATCTTGGCGCCGCAAAGGACCAGTCCATACAGGAAGACCAGGAAAATGAAGGCGGACAGCTCCATCAAATATGCGGAAAAGACGCCGTCCAGCCATCCCTGGAGATAGGCGGCGGTCAACAAGGCCACCGCCACGATATTGACCAATGCGAAGCGAACAAAGAGCAGGTATCTGTAAAGCAAATCGGCCTCCCCTTCTTACCGCCCCCGGTCTTCGTCCCCCATGGCGGCAACCGTTGTTCTTGTATGGCAGGGGCGATGCCAGGTGCCCGGCCGAGGCGGACAAATTGTGCGCGATCCGCAAGGGGATTTCAACCTTGCCCGCGCCGGCGGCCGGTTGGAACGATGCCTCGGGCTGGCGAGGCAGCAGTCTTCGCCATCCGGCTCCCGTGCGCGTCGTTCGGCGGCGGCTCGCCACGGTCCTTGTCGAAGCGCCGGCTCCAAACGCTCTCGCTTGCCGATCTTGCGTGCGGCGCATACCGATGCCCTGGCCCGGCGTTCGCCAGGGAGGTGCGCGCCATCGCCCGCGCCCTCAAGGCGGGCGAGGCGCGGCCGTGCAGACGGACACTAAGCTCCGCAAGGATGATATGGATGGCCGGGTTCGGCGTCCGTCAAACCGTCCTAGGCGGGCTCGGCCGCGCGCCTGGCGCCGGGCATGGCCAGGGCGCAGACGCCGATGATCGCGGCGAAACCGGCCAGCGTCACGAAGACCCAATAGAACCCGCCGGTGAGTGCGTGCAGGCCGGCCACCAGGGGCACCGCCGCGGCGGCGACGCCAAGGGCGAGGACGAACTTGACCCCATAGATCCTGGAGCGCCATTCGTTGGTGGTGTAACGCGCGACGATGGTGTCGTGGATGGGGATGAGACCGAACACCGACAGCATCATGGCGACGGCGACGATCAGCATCTCCGCCTCGGCCGCGACCGCCGCCGCCGCCACCATCGGCGCCTGCAACAAAGCGACGCCGGCATAGACGCGCTTTAAGGGATAGCGGTCGAGCAGATAGCCGACCACCACCTGGGCGACGGCGGCGATGGCGAAGACCATGAACACCCAGCCGCCGACGCCGGTGGTCGAGGCGGCGAGCGTCACCAGGCGTTCCTCGAAGACCTTGGGCAGCGAGATGGTGGTGGCGTTGAAGACGATGCCGGCGCAAAGGGTGGCGAATATCAGGATGATGAAGACACGCCTGATCTCGCGCGCCGGCGCCGCTACCCGTTCCGTCGCCCTGGCGGCGGGCTTCGCCGGGCCGGCGCGAACGAAGACGGCATAGGCCAGTCCCGTCGCCATGGCGACGGCGCCCGGCACGATGAAGGCGGCGCGCCAGCCGATGGTGTCGGCGAGGTACCCGGCGGTGATCGCCGCCAGCGCGACGCCGAGATTTCCGAACACCCCGTTGACGCCGATCTCGCGCCCCAGCCTGCGGGCATTCTCGGCGACCATGGCGATGCCCACGGGATGATAGATCGAGGCGAAGACACCGATCATGGTGAGGCCGGCGGCGAGGCTAAGCGGTCCCGTCGCCAGCCCGGTCAGGATCGACGATGCGCCGATGCCGATGAAGAACACGATCATCATCCCCGGCCGGCTCCAGCGGTCGCCGAGCCAGCCCGCCGGCAGGGACCCGGCGCCAAAGGCGATGAAGCCGGTGACCGAAAGCGCCAGCAGCCCGCCATAACTGTCCTCGAACCCCGGCTCATGCTCGAGCGCCAGCACCACCGTGGTGAACAGCAACATGAACAAATGGTCGTAGGCGTGCCCCAAATTCAAGAACAGGAACGTCCCGCTTCGCCGGTCGAAACCGTACACGTGCCAACCTCCTTCGATGGGTGGCTCTTGGCGATTGGTGCCTCTTGGGTTTTTAGCCGTTGCGGATGCGACAGTCTTGCGATGTTATGTCAAATTATATCGCAAAGGAGACAATCCATGACCGTTCCGCGGCGAATTCGCGACCTCCAGGATGTTCCTCGGCCGGTCGTCGCGGCGGCGTCGGATTATCCGGCGGATCACCAAATCGCCCCCCACAGCCATCCCCGGTCGCAACTGATCTACGCCGAACGTGGGGTGATGACGGTAACCACCGGTATCGGCGTCTGGGTCATCCCGCCCCAGCGCGCGGTCTGGGTGCCGGCGGGAATGGAACACCGGGTCGGCGCCGCCGGGCCGATCCGCATGCGATCCCTCTTCGTCGCCGCCGGCGCCAAAGCCGGGCTGCCCGCCGAATGTTGCGTCGTCACCGTCTCGCCGCTGCTTCGCGAGCTCATCCTCCGGGCGGTCGAGATTCCCCTGCTTTACGATCTGGACGGTCCCGACGGCCGCCTCATGGATGTCATCCTTGACCAGTTGCAAAGGCTCCCGGTGACGCCCCTGCATCTGCCGATGGCGGTCGATGCCCGGCTCGGACGGATCACCACCGCGCTCCACGCCGAACCCGGAATCAACCGGACGTTGGCGGAGTGGTCCAATGAGGCCGGCGCCAGCGCCCGAACGCTTTCACGCCTCTTCGTCAAGGAAACCGGCATGACGTTCGGCGCCTGGCGGCAACAGGCCCGTCTTTTGAAGGCGTTGGAGATGCTGGCCGGCGGGCATGGGGTGACGGTCGCCGCGCTCGAACTCGGCTATCAGAGCCCGAGCGCCTTCATCGCCATGTTCCGCCGCGCGCTCGGCGTCTCTCCGGGGCGCTATTTCGCCAGGCGGGAGGGGCGGCGCGTAGGATGAAGGGCGGCGGAAACCGGCGAGGAGAAGGCGTCCCTTTTGCGATGTGCGCCGAGCCGCCGCCCAAGGGACCGTGATCGGCTCAGCCCGATAGTGCCGCCTGATTTCCCCACGCCACCGCTTCCGGCGCCAGGGCGATGCCGCCCCCGGCCTTTTCCACCGCCGGCAAGGTATCGGGATTCGGCCAAAGCCCGGTCTCGAGCGCCCGGGCATAACCTTCGGGCAAGCCGCGGGCGCGCATCTTGGCGGCGGCGCGCTGGTGATCGTAACCGAGCGCCCGGTGCTCGACGACGATGCCGTCGGCGTCGGGGGTGAGCAGGGCGAACCATGTCCTCGGCGTGCCGTCGTTGGCCGGCATGCCGGCGGCGCCGGCCGAGACCCACAAACGTCCGTCGATCACGCGGGTGAAGGGCAGGCCGCAATGGCCCGTGATCACCCCGTCGCGGCCGCTGGCGGCGATCTCGGCGGTAACCTCGGCGGCGGGCGAGGAGGCGAAAAGGGCGCGGTTGATGCGCGACGGCGCGCCGTGCACCGCCACCAGCCGCCGCCGGCCGAGGGTAAAGCGTATGGCGCCCGGCAGCGCCGCCATCCAGCGCCTGGCGTCGGCGTCGATCTCGGCGCCGGCGAAAGCGTACCAGCGCCTGGCGTCCGCTTTTGCCGTCGAGTCCGCCGGGAAATCGCAGCCGCACTCCTCCGCGTTAGTGCCGAGCGCCTGCTCGACATTTCCCATCACCACCCTGACCCCGGCGGCGCGTATGGCGGCGACGGTGGCGGCGGGATCGGCGCAATAGGCGACGGTATCGCCGGTGCAGATCGTCCGTTCGGGCGGAATGCCGAGCGCCGCGCCCGCCGTCAGCACCGCCTCGGTCGCCTCGAGGTTGCTATAGGGTCCGCCGATGATCAGGACCGGTCCATCGAAATTCAATTCTTCCACGTTCGCCCGCGCTTCGGTTATTGGAATCGCCACCTTCCGTCAGCCGCCTGACCGGGAGCCAGGCCCGTACCGCCGGCGCGCATGGCGGCGGCGGTGGCGGCGGGATCGGCGCGCTTTAGCCGCTCTTCTTGCCGGCCAGCCCATCGCCGCGGCCTGCCCTCCGTACAACTTCGGGAGGCGGGCGATATCGTTCTCGTGACCTTCCAGGCAGCAGGGGGTCTCGCCGCGCCGGCGTGACCCCCTGATCGAGATGGCTCCCCGGGCCGGACTCGAACCAGCGACATGGTGGTTAACAGCCACCCGCTCTACCAACTGAGCTACCGGGGAACAAGGTTTCAAAATCTATGCCCAGAATTTCGGATACCGCCCTCGGCCATTGCCGCCAGAAGATGGCGGCGGGTTATAGCAAAGCCGTTTTGCCAATGCCAGAACTTCGTAAACATGCCCTTAAGCCGCGAGGCCGGCGCGATGGCAAAAGGCAAGGGGCTGGAGGCCGGAGCCGGAATCGAACCGGCGTTGCGGGATTTGCAGTCCCGTGCATTACCACTTTGCTATCCGGCCGA
The DNA here is from genome assembly GCA_022545545.1 of Pseudomonadota bacterium. Taxonomy (GTDB): domain Bacteria; phylum Pseudomonadota; class Alphaproteobacteria; order SMXQ01; family SMXQ01; genus JACZQV01. Next base: position 82 of record JACZQV010000114.1, on the reverse strand, counting down.
ACCTAGCCGCGACCGCGCCGCTTCAACCAGGCAGGTATAGGACCTCGCCCGATAGCGGTCAAGACGGGCGTGCCGGCGGGCG
>JACZQV010000113.1 GCA_022545545.1 Pseudomonadota bacterium | reverse complement strand
GCCCGACCGGAACGGCGGCTTCCCAAGGCTTTCGGACGGCCCAATGCTTGTGGACGGGGCGCATGGCTTCCGATGTTCCACATCGCCGCGCCCGGGGGTCGCGGGGGCGCCCCCCGCATTTATAGAGCCGGGGGGACACCCCCCGTGGCCCCCCGGGGCGCTCCTAGCCGAAAACCTTGGGAAACCGTCTCTAGGGGTCATTATCAAGGACCTTTGGTATCAAGTCGCTCCCCGGAATAAGGACGGCTCGGCGCCGGAGGTGAAAGCCCCAAGCCGCGCCTCCCTCCGCCCGCGCCTTGCCAATATAGCGCCACCCGGCGCCGTTTGTTGATAACATTAACCGCCCTTTCATCGACTTCGGCCAAAGACCGCCGTCATCGCCCTTGGTTCCGGCCCGCCGTGCCTTGAGCGGCCGCTCAGGCGATCTCGAACACCGCCTCGGCCTCGACGGCGCAGCCCAGCGGCAGGGTGTTGACGCCGATCGCCGCGCGGGCGTGGCGGCCGGCGTCGCCGAACACCTCGGCCATCAGATCGGACGCGCCGTTCGCCACCTTGGGCTGATCGGTGAAATCGCCCGCTGAGTTGACGTAGACCGTAAGCTTGACGCAGCGTTTGACGCGGTCGAGATCGCCGCCGCAGGCGGCGCGGATTTGCGCGATCAGGTTGAGCCCGCAGATCCTCGCGGCTTCCCGCCCTTCCTCCAGGGTGAAGTCCTCGCCCACCCGGCCGATGAATTTGAGCTCGCCGTTCCACATCGTCACCTGGCCGGCGATGAAGACGAGGGGTCCGGTGATGACGAAGGGGACGTAGCTCGCCACCGGCGCCGGGGCGTCGGGCAGTTCGATCCCGAGTTCCAAAAGCCGCGCTTCGATTCGTCCTGTCATGGCTGTTCCTTGGAATGACCCTTTACCGGAGAATGATCCTTTACCGGCGGGGGCGAGAGTAGCGTCGAGGGGAGAACGATGCCAGCGCTTAGGGCACATTCAGGCAGCCCGGCGGGCTGCCCGGCTTGGCGCGGGCGAACGCGCCGGCGCCGCCCGAAGCGCGGGACGGACGAAAAATGGGGGATGCACCGCTATGCATCCCCCAAGTTTATCAGGGAGAACCTATACCATAGTAACGCATACTAGCTACAGCCACTGGTGGCGCCACAGGTGTTGCATTTGAGGCAGGTCCCATTGCGCACCAGGGTAAAGTTGCCGCACTCGTCGCAAGCATCGCCTTCGAAGCCCAACATCCGTGCCTCACGGATACGGTCGAGCTTCGCGTTGACACTCTCGGTCGCGACGGCGGCGCCGACGGCAACGGCTTCAGCGGGGCCGGTGCCGGTCAGGGCGTGGGCGGCGCTGGCTTGGGCGGCGACCGGTTCCTCGGCCTCCGCCAGCGCTGCGCCACCATGCAGAACGTAAAGATTATTGCCGCGGACGTAGCCGGTGCTGGTCAGGCGTTTGACCGCGGCCAGCGTCTCGTCGTCCGCGTGGCGTTTCAGATTGCCTTCCTCGTTGCCCCGCCCGACGGCGTCGGGCGACAGATCGCCGGCCTCGACATGGGCGAGGTCGAAACGGCCAAGATAGGACACCGCCAGCTCGCGGAACATATAGTCGAGCAAAGAGGTGGCCATCTTGATGGCTTCGTTGCCCTCCACCACGCCCGACGGCTCGAAGCGGGTGAAGGTGAAAGCCTCGACGAATTCCTCCAGCGGCACGCCGTATTGCAGGCCGATGGAGATGGCGATGGCGAAGTTGTTCATCAGCGAGCGGAAGGCGGCGCCCTCCTTGTGCATGTCGATGAAGATCTCGCCCAGCGTGCCGTCCTCGTATTCGCCGGTCCTGAGGTACACCTTGTGACCGCCGACGATGGCCTTCTGGGTGTAGCCCTTGCGCCGCTCCGGCAGCTTGTGGCGATGCGAGACGATGCGGTCGACGACGCGCTCGGCGATGATCTGGGCCCGCGCCATCTGGGGCTCATCGGCGATCTCGGCGCCGAGGTCCTCTTCCGCCTCGCCGTCCGCGATCACGGTGGCGCTCAAGGGCTGGGACAGTTTCGAGCCGTCGCGGTAAAGGGCGTTGGCCTTGAGTCCCAGCCGCCAGGACAGGAGATAGGCCTCCTTGCAGTCTTCCACGGTGGCCGAGTTCGGCATGTTGATGGTCTTCGAGATCGCGCCGGTGATGAAAGGCTGGGCCGCGGCCAGCATGCGGATGTGGCTTTCGGCCGACAGGCAGCGCTTGCCGGTGCGCCCGCAGGGATTGGCGCAATCGAAGATGGGAAGGTGCTCTTCCTTGAGGTGCGGCGCGCCTTCCAGCGTCATGGCGCCGCAGCAATAGGCGTTGGCGGCCTCGACCGCGTCCTTGCCGAAGCCGAGCTCGGCCAGCATGTTGAAGGTGACGTCGTCGAGTTGCTCCTCGGTAAAACCGAGTCCCTTGGTGCAGAATTCGGCTCCCAGGGTCCACTTGTTGAAGGTGAACTTGATGTCGAAGGCCGAGGCCAGCGCGTCCTCGAGCGCCTGCAGGGTGCCGACATTGAAGCCCTTTTCCTTCAACGTCTGGTGATTGACGCCGGGCGCGCCCGACAGCGTGCCGTGGCCGACGGCGAAGCGGACGATGTCCTCGATCTCGTGCTCCAAATAGCCGAGCGCCTTGAGCGCGGCGGGTACGGTGCGGTTGACGATCTTGAAATAGCCGCCGCCGGCGAGCTTCTTGAACTTGACGAGGGCGAAATCGGGCTCGATGCCGGTGGTGTCGCAATCCATCACCAGGCCGATGGTGCCGGTCGGCGCGATCACCGACACCTGGGCGTTGCGGTAACCGTACTGCTCGCCGAGTTCGAGCGCCTTGTCCCAGGACCTGGCCGCCGCCACCGCGAGGTTGAGGTCGGGGCATTTGGCCGCGGCCAGCGGCACCGGCGGCACCGACAGCCCCTCATAGCCTTCCGATTCGCCATAGGCGGCACGGCGGTGGTTGCGGATCACCCGCAGCATGGCGTTCCGGTTCTTCTCGAAGCCGGGGAAAGCGCCAAGCTCGCTCGCCATCTCGGCCGACGTCGCATAGGCCGCGCCGGTCATCAGCGCCGTGACGGCGGCGGCGACGGCGCGGCCCTCATCGCTGTCATAGCCGAGCTTGGAGGCCATCAGCAGGGAACCGACATTGGCGTAGCCGAGGCCAAGGGTGCGGTATTCGTAGGAGAGCTCGGCGATCCTCTTCGACGGGAACTGGGCCATGAGCACGGAAATCTCCAGCACCATGGTCCACAGCCTGACCGCGTGCTCGAAGCCCTCGATATCGAACTGGCCGGCGTCCTTAAGGAACGCGAGCAGGTTGATCGACGCCAGATTGCAGGCGGTGTCATCCAGGAACATGTATTCGGAGCACGGATTGGAGGCGTTGATCCGGCCCGATTCGGGGCAGGTGTGCCACTCGTTGATGGTGGTGTCGAACTGCACGCCGGGATCGGCCGAGGACCAGGCGGCGTAGCCGATCCGCTCCCAGAGATCGCGGGCGCGAACCGTCTTCTCCACCCCGCCGTCGGTGCGCCGTATCAGGTCCCACTCGCCGTCGTCGAGCACCTTGTTGATGAAGGCCGACGTCAGGCGCACGGAGTTGTTGGAGTTCTGCCCGGAAACGGTGAGATAGCCGTTGGCATCCCAATCGGTGTCGTAGGTCTTGAAGTCGATGCCGGTATAGCCGAGGGACGCGAACCGGATGACCCGCTGGATGAAGTTCTCCGGGATCATGGCCTTGCGCGCGGCGATGATCGCCTTCTTCAGGATCGGGTTGTCCTCGGGCGTGAAGCGGCCCTCGCCGTCGCCCGAATGGCAGGCACCGATGATGGCGTTGAGGTGCTTGTCGGCGAGCTTCGAGCCGGCGACCAGCGCCGCCACCTTCTGCTCCTCGATCATCTTCCAGTCGATGAACTCCTCGATATCCGGGTGGTCGATATCGACGCTGACCATCTTGGCGGCGCGCCGGGTGGTGCCGCCCGATTTGATCGCCCCGGCGGCGCGATCGCCGATCTTGAGGAAGCTCATCAGGCCCGATGACTCGCCGCCGCCCGAAAGCCGCTCGCCGCGGCCGCGCAGCTTGGAGAAATTGCTGCCGGTGCCCGAGCCGTATTTGAAGATGCGCGCCTCGCGCACCCACAGATCCATGATGCCGCCCTCGTTCACCAGATCGTCATTGACGCTCTGGATGAAGCAGGCGTGGGGCTGGGGATGTTCGTAGGCCGATTGCGACCTGGTCAGCTCGCCGCTCTGGTAATCGACGTAGTAATGCCCCTGGGCCGGCCCGTCGATGCCGTAGGCCCAGTGCAGCCCGGTGTTGAACCACTGGGGCGAATTGGCCGCCGCGATCTGGCGCGCCAGCATGTAGCGGATCTCGTCGTAGAAGGCGCGCGCCGCCTCTTCGGTGTCGAAATAGCCGCCCTTCCAGCCCCAATAGGTCCAGGTCCCGGCGAGCCGATTGAAGATTTCCTTGGCACTGATCTCGCCGCCGGTGCGCAAATCCTCGTCGACCTCGGCCAGCGCGTCCTCGTCGGCGGCATGACGCCATAGCCACGACGGCACGCCGATCTCTTCCACCGGGGTGAGCTTCCTCGGCACGCCGGCCTTGCGGAAATATTTCTGGGCGATGATGTCGCAGGCGACCTGGGACCAGGCGGCGGGCACCTCGACGTCGTCGAGCTTGAAGACGACGGAGCCGTCGGGGTTGCGGACCTCACTGGTGCCGCGGCGGAACTCGATCCCCTCGTAAGGTGACTTTCCCTCTGTCGTGAAGTGCCGCGCGACCCGCATAAATGCCCCCCAACTACTTGAAATTCCGTTTGAAATCCGCCCTGCGTTAGTGGGACCAAGCGCTAACCGCCACCTAAATCCCATATATTGTGAGGAACGGAGTATCAGACACAACATCTTCCCGTGTCAACCAGATTTCGTGGGTTGGGCCGATTTATCCACAACATATGGCACAATTGGGGGCGAAGGGGCTTGCAACCGGCCCTTCGCCGCCGGGGGCGCTGGCGTTCCAGCGGCGGACCGCGAGCGCCGGCGCAGGCTTGCCCCGAACAACAGGGGATGATGGGCGACACCGGCCGGGGGCGGGCGCTCCCGAGTGGTGCGGCGACACCGGCCCAGCGCCCCACAGCCCAGCACCCCAAGGTGTAGAGCATCGGCCAAGGACAGTCGGGTGCGGCGCCCGCGGGCGCGGTCCGCCGGGGCTGGACGAAATCCCGCCCGGGTGCCATATTCCCGACCGCGCGCCGCGCGCCGGGTGTCCGGCGCCGGCCCGCGGGACGAGAGGCGAGGGGCCGGATGGCGACTTTGGGCACCAGATTGTGGACCTGGCTCCGGGGCGAGCTGGTGGGAACCGATAAGGCCGGCAACCTCTATTACCGCCAGCGCGTCAAGCCCGGCAAGACCGCTGGCCGCCAGAGGGAGCGGCGCTGGGTCATCTATCGCGGCGAGGACGAGGCTTCGAAGGTGCCGGCCGACTGGAGCGCCTGGCTCCATCACACCGTCGCCGAGGCGCCCACCGGCCCGGAAGAGTCATATCCCTGGCAGAAGGAGAACGCCGCCAATCCGACCGGGACGGACGACGCCTACCGCCCGCCGGGCTCGGTGCTTCGCGGCGCCAAGCGCGCCAAGGCGACCGGCGATTACGAACCCTGGCGGCCGTCCTGATCGCTGACGCTGTGCGAGGGGCGGGCTTGTCAGGGGAATCGAAAAGGACGATGTTAAGGGAAATCGAAGCGCATTTTGGCCGGTCCGGCCCGTGGACGGCGCCGGGCCGTGGCTTGCTTGGCGTCGATGCGAGGTGACGGTTGAGGCCCGCGCCCATGAGGCCCGCACCGATTGAGGACAAAAGGTGAAACCCACCAAGCAAGACCTTGATTTGCCGACCTGGCTCACCCCGGAGGGGAAGGCGTTGTCGTGCCTCGAGAAAATCAAGGTGTTGAACGAGAACCTCACCGAAATCCGGGAATTGTGCCAGGAGGCGCTGGAGGATGCGGTGTTGATGGGCTGTGACGAACCACAGGTGCGCCAGGTCCTGCAGGAGCTTCTGGACTCGCTCGAAACGCCCTTCGAGAACAAATAGCGTGAGCTTGCGCCGTTTCCGTCCTTCGGCATTTCACCGGCGACGAAATTTCAGGCCGTGCCCGCACTTACGCCCGGGCTCGGTGGCAGGGGCGATCCTGGTTGCGGTCCTGGCCCTCCTCCATCCTCCGCCCGCCCTTGCGGTCGAGGGCGATTCCGCCCTCCTGCAGGGCCTCGACAAGGTGACGGCGCGGATATCCTCGATCACGGCGCCCCTGAACGTGGCGGTCCGTTTCGGTACCCTCGAGATCGTCGTCCACAGATGCACCAAGCGCCCGCCCGAGGAGACCCCCGAGAGCGCGGCGTTGCTCGAGATCCACGATGTCAAGCCTGGAGAAATCCGGGTGTTGCTGTTCAGGGGCTGGATGTTCGCGTCAAGCCCGGCGCTGTCGGCTTTGGAGCATCCGGTTTACGATATCTGGGTCAAGGACTGCCTGAACTCCAGCTCTTCCGAAGCCAACGGGCCGCGATAGAAGCTGGCGTCGGCCGCAAGCGCCGATGAAAGGATCGCCTGATACTCGCCGCGGCCGACTTCGGTGACGCCGAACTGCTCAAGATGGCTGGTCACGAACTGGGTGTCGAGCAACCTGTAGCCGCCGCGCCTGAGCCGCGCCACGAGATGGGCGAGGGCGATCTTGCTGGCGTCGGTGACGCGGCTGAACATGCTCTCGCCGAAAAAAGCGCCGCCGATGCAGACCCCGTAAAGCCCGCCGGCCAGTTCCCCACCCTGCCAGCACTCGACGCTATGGGCGTGTCCCATGGCGTGGAGGCCCAGATAGAGACGGATGATTTCCTCGTTGATCCAGGTGGTAGGCCGTTCGGAGGTCTTGGCGGCGCAAGCCCGGACCACCTCCTCGAAGGCGGTGTCGCAGCGGACCTCGAACACGTGGCGGCGCAATTTGCGCTGCACGCCTCGGGAAACGCGAAACTTCTCCAGTGGCAGGATGCCGCGGGTTTCCGGGTCGACCCAGAAAAGGGTCGGGTCCTCGGCGCTTTCCGCCATCGGGAAGATGCCGGCGGCGTAGGTCCTCAGCAATATATCCGGCGTCAGTTCCGACATCCCGGGTCTCATGTCGTCCCCTCGATCCAGTTCTCCAGCCAATGTATATCATAATCGCCGTTGACGAAATCGGGCTCGGCGATCAGCCGCCGGTGAAGCGGTATCGTCGTCTGGATCCCTTCGATGACGTATTCCTCGAGTGCCCGGCGCAGGCGCATCAGGCATTCGTTGCGGTTGGCGCCAAGCACGATCAGCTTGGAAATCAGGCTGTCATAGTGGGCCGGCACCCGGTAGCCGGCATAGAGCGCCGAATCGACCCTGACCCTCAGCCCGCCCGGCGGATGGTAGTCCCTGACCCGTCCCGGCGCCGCGGCGAAGGTCTCGGGGTGTTCGGCGTTGATCCGGCACTCGATGGCGTGGCCCGAAAGGGTGATGTCTTCCTGCCGGTAGGCGAGCTCCAATCCCGCCGCGATGCGGATTTGTTCGCGCACGATATCGACGCCACTGACCATTTCGCTGATCGGATGCTCGACCTGCAGGCGGGTGTTCATCTCGATGAAGTGGAAGGCGCCGTCCTCGTAGAGGAACTCGATCGTGCCGGCGCCGCGGTAACCGAGTTGGGCGATGGCGCTGGTGACCAACCGGCAGATTTGTTCGCGCTCTTCCGGGTTGAGCGCCGGCGAGGGGGTTTCCTCGAGGATTTTCTGGTGGCGCCGCTGCAGGGAACAGTCCCGCTCGCCGAGATGAATCACGCCGCCGTGGGTGTCGGCGAGAATCTGTACCTCGATGTGCCTCGGATGGGTGAGGAACTTTTCGACATAGACCTCGTCCGATCCGAAACTGGCCATCGCTTCGCCACGCGCGATCGAAAGCGCCTCCGCCAGCTGCTCCGCCGAATCGACCCGCTTCATGCCCTTGCCGCCGCCCCCGGCGGTGGCCTTGATCATCACCGGGAAACCCATCTCCCGGGCGGTGGCGAGCGCCGCCCCTTCGTCTTCTACCGGACCGTCCGAGCCCGGCACCACGGGAATCCCCAGGTCCCTGAAGGTGCCCTTGGCGGCGATCTTGTCGCCCATCATGCGGATATGGTCGGCCGAGGGGCCGATGAAGGTGAAGCCGTGCTCCTCGACGATCTCGGCGAAGCGCGCGTTCTCGGAGAGGAAGCCGTAGCCGGGGTGAATCGCGTCGGTGCCGGTGATCTCGGCGGCGGCGATGATCGCCGGCACGTTGAGGTAGCTGTCGCGCGCGGGCGGCGGCCCGATGCACACGCTTTCGTCGGCGAGGCGCACGTGCATCGCCTCGGCGTCGGCGGTCGAGTGCACGGCGACGGTGTGGATGCCCATCTCGCGGCACGCGCGGTGGATGCGCAGGGCGATCTCGCCGCGGTTGGCGATGAGGATGGATTCGATCATGGTCGCGGTCATTCGGCCTGGCTCGTGGCCTGATGACGGGAGCGGGCCTTTGCCCAATGACCATCGATCCAATAGCCCCAGGCGACCAGCAACCACAAGGCCAGCCCGGCCGCGACGATGGCAGCCTGCCCAGGTGGTGGTGGCGACAGCATGTTCGCCACGTAGATCAAGGCCAGTAGGATAACCAAGCTCCAAAAGGCGAGGAGCGCCGTTGTGCCTTTATGGCGATAGGCGCGCAAAAACAGGAACACCGCCGCGGCGAGCATTGCGCCCTCCAGCAACGCGACCAGCGGCAACACCGCAGTGCTCAGGTCGGGCCACCGCCAAATAGCGGACTGGGCGAACAAATCGGCCGCAACGAGATCGGCCAATTCGGGAAAGGTGGCTGCTGCCAGAGGCGGCTCGGCTTCAGTCCGATAGAGCGGCGCGTCCGGTGCCGCGCCGCGCGCCGGCTCCATCCGGCGGCACCTCCTGTTGTGGTACGGGGCGCTGTCCTTCCTGCTGCTGGGCCTCTCTTCTTTCTTCCTTCCCCGTGGTGGCCTCGGGAGGGGAATTCTGGCCACCGCTTCAGCGTTCCTGGTCGGTGCCTCCGGGTACATCCTCTGGGAGGCCTTTGTCGTAATCCTCGATCCCCAAAGTGGGCTGATCTTCCTTTTCCTCCCTTTCTACCAGATCATCTTCATCGTGATCTTCTTCGGCTTTGCCCGGCTTCTTGGAAGTCGTCGAAATCCGGCGTCAAATTGACCCTGCACCTGAGTAGAGAAAGGTGCAAGGGGGGCGGACAAAAGAGGATTCCG
>JACZQV010000186.1 GCA_022545545.1 Pseudomonadota bacterium | reverse complement strand
TTCGGCATGGGCCGCACGAACCTGCAACCCGTATTCGTGGGAGACGTTGCGGAAGCCTGCGTGAGGGTCCTGGCCAACCCCTCGACGCAGGGCAAGGCCTACGAATTGGGCGGGCCCCGGGTCTACACCTACAAAGCACTCTTACAATTGGTGCTCAAGCAAATCGACAGGAGAAGGGTTTTGGTCCCGGTCCCGTTCTTCGTGTGGGACACGTTAGCGGCCTTTATGGCGTTCTTCCCCAACCCGCCATTGACCCGTGATCAAGTGAAGCTGATGAAACAGGACAACGTGATCGAGGGGAACGAATTGACACTGGAAGACCTCGGGATTAGCCCGGTCTCCGTGGAAGAGATCCTGTCCACCTACATCAGCCCTGATCACAGAGTTCCAGCATCTTGAGCCCCCTCTTCAGAAAGTTGTTCCTGGGCAAGCGCCGAATATGTGCAAGCGGACGTCGGCGAAGGCCCGGCTAGGGGACAAGCTCCCGCCTCGGCACGCCGCGCGAACCTAGCGGCTCGGAATCGCCGCGCCGCATGCCAGGTCTTCGTCGCGGTAGGTCGATTCCTGAGTGAACGGCCGCTCGTTCATCGTGCGGGACACCTCTTCGAGGCGACGACGTTCTTCATCGGTCAGCATTCGACCTTCCAATATCCATCGTCCGAAGTCGCCTCCATTGAGGGCCGAGATGCCTTGCGATGGATCAATCAGCGACCTCCACTGCGGTCCTGGTGGCCTTACATGCCCATTCCACCCATGCCGCCCATATCCGGCATGCCGGCCGGCGCCGAATCCTTTTTCTCCGGCTTTTCGGCGACCATGGCCTCGGTGGTGACCAGCAGGCCGCCGATTGAAGCCGCGTCCTGCAGCGCCGTGCGAACCACCTTGGTCGGGTCGATGATGCCCGCCTTGAGCATGTCGACGTACTTGCCCCCCTGGGCGTCGTAGCCGCGGGTCAGGTTTCTCTTCTCGCTCAGCTTGCCGACCACGACCGAGCCTTCGGCGCCGGCGTTCTCGGCGATCTGCCGCACCGGGGTCTGAAGCGCGCGGCGGACGATGTCGATGCCGACCTTCTGGTCGGCGTTGGCCGGCTCGAGCCTGTCGAGCACCTTGGCGGCGTAGAGCAAGGCCACGCCACCGCCGGGCAAGACACCCTCCTCGACCGCGGCGCGGGTCGCGTGCATGGCGTCCTCGACCCGGTCCTTGCGCTCCTTGACCTCGATCTCGGTGGCGCCGCCCACGCGAATGATCGCCACGCCGCCGGCCAGCTTGGCCAGGCGCTCCTGCAGCTTCTCGCTGTCGTAGTCCGAGGTCGTCTCCTCGATCTGCGCCCGGATCTGCCCGCAGCGTCCCTCGATGTCCTTCTTCTTGCCGGCGCCGTCGATGAGCGTGGTCTCGTCCTTGGTGATCACGACCTTCTTGGCCGTGCCCAGCATGTCGAGGGTGACGTTCTCCAGCTTGATGCCGAGATCCTCGGAGACCACCTGGCCGCCGACCAGGATCGCCATGTCCTCGAGCATCGCCTTGCGCCGGTCGCCAAAGCCGGGCGCCTTGACCGCCGCGACTTTCAGGCCGCCGCGCAGCCTGTTGACCACCAGGGTGGCGAGCACCTCACCCTCCACGTCCTCGGCGACGATCAAGAGCGGCTTACCCGACTGGACCACCGTCTCGAGCAGCGGCAGCAGCGCCTGCAGGCTGGAGAGCTTCTTCTCGTGCAGCAGGATGTAGGGATCCTCCAACTCCGCGATCATCTTGTCGGCGTTGGTGATGAAGTAGGGTGACAGGTAGCCGCGGTCGAACTGCATGCCTTCGACGACATCCAGCTCGGTGGCCAGCGACTTGGCTTCCTCGACCGTGATCACGCCCTCGTTGCCGACCTTCTCCATGGCCTCGGCGATCATGTCGCCGATCTCCGTGTCGCCGTTGGCCGAGATGCTCCCGACCTGGGCGATCTCCTGGGAGCTCGAGACCTTGCTCGAGCGCTTGTGCAGCTCTTTCACCACGGCTTCCACCGCGGCGTCGATGCCGCGCTTCAGATCCATCGGGTTCATCCCCGCGGCCACGGCCTTGCAGCCTTCGCTGATGATCGACTGGGCGAGCACGGTCGCCGTGGTCGTCCCGTCACCCACCATGTCGCTCGTCTTCGTGGCCACCTCGCGCAGCATCTGGGCGCCCATGTTCTCGAACTTGTCGGAAAGCTCGATCTCCTTGGCGACGGTGACCCCGTCCTTGCTGACCCGCGGCGCGCCGAAGGACTTGTCGAGCACCACGTTGCGCCCCTTGGGCCCCAGCGTCACCTTGACCGCTTCCGCCAGAATGTTGACCCCGCGGAGCATGCGATCACGCGCGTCGGTTGAAAACTTTACTTCCTTCGCAGGCATTTTTCGTTCCTCCAGAACTCAGGAAAACTCTAGGCTTCGGGCTTCAAGCGGCCTTCTTGCGCTTCTTGGCGCGCGAGATCTCGAGCACGCCCATGATGTCGGTTTCTTTCATGATCGCCAGCTCTTCGCCGTCGATCGTGACCTCGTTGCCGGACCACTTCCCGAACAGCACGTGGTCGCCGACCTTGACATCGAGCGGGACGACCTCGCCCTTGTCGTTGCGGGCGCCGGGGCCGACCGCCAGGATCTCGCCCTGCATCGGCTTCTCCTTGGCGGTATCGGGGATGATGATCCCACCCGTGGTCGTCTCTTCCTCGT
>JACZQV010000112.1 GCA_022545545.1 Pseudomonadota bacterium | reverse complement strand
ATTTCACCCGGATAGACGTCACGCACTGGCTTCACCGTGGTTCGATCAGCGACTCGGGTCCCCAGCCGGCGCCGCCGGGACGGCAATTTCACTCGGCATCGGGGCGTGCCCCTCGCGCTTCGAGGCAAGTACTTACTTTCATAGGAGGGTGACACATCTGACGGCCTTGCGGGTTCTTCGGCTAGGAGCGTGGTCCGCCGTGATGGGGGCGCATCACAAGGGCCGCGCGACGACGTCCGAAGGGTCCGCAAGGCCGCCCGAAGGGTCGCTTTTCGCGGCCACCGGCGGGCGTCGGCGCCGCTTGACGATGTCCAGAGAACGCCGGCGCGACGCTTCCACCCCGGAGGCAGCGAAAAACGATCATATGTGCCATCCTCCTATGAAAGTAAGTACTAAGCTGGCCCGCCACGGCCCCAACTCCGGATCGGTGAGGTTGAGAGAGCCAAAGGCATGACCGAAAACGACTCTGGTTCGGTCCCCAAGGGGCGGCCGTGGCGGCGGTTCCTGCCCCTCATCTTGCTGGCCTTAGGGCTCACCGCGTTTTTCGCCTTCGGGCTCCACAATTATTTAAGCTTCGACAAGCTGAATCAGCACCGGGAGACGCTGGTGGAATTCGTCGCCGCCCATGGTGTCTTGGCGGTGATCCTGTATCTTCTCTGTTACGCAACGGTGATCGCCTTTTCCCTGCCCGGCGGCGCAATTATGACGATCACCGGCGGTTTCCTCTTCGGCACCCTCGCCGGCACCGTCTATACGGTCCTCGCCGCCACCGTCGGCGCCTCGGTCCTTTTCCTCGCCGCCCGCACCGCGCTCGGGGATCTGCTCAGGGCGAAGGCGGGACCGGCGGTGAGGAAAATGGAAGCCGGATTTCGCGAAAACGCCTTGAGCTACCTGCTGGCCCTTCGCCTGATCCCCCTATTCCCGTTCTGGCTTGTCAACTTGGTTCCGGCGCTCCTCGGCGTGCCCTTCAGGGTCTATCTGATCGGCACCTTCTTCGGCATCATCCCCGGCTGCTTCGTCTTCGCCAGCGTCGGCAACGGGTTGGGGACCGTGTTCGCGGCCGGCAGGACGCCCGACATCAACATCGTCTTCGCACCCGAAATCTTGATTCCCATCATCGGTCTGGCGCTGCTGGCCCTGGCGCCTGTCGCCTACAAGAAGTATTTCCCCAAGAGATTCGCCAGGCTCAAGAGCAACGCCGCCGACGGCGACGGGCCGGCGCCGGAGGCGTGAGGTGCCGGCGGCGACGGCGCGCCCGGGCCGGGCGGCTCTCGCGGCTCATTTGGCCGGTCGGTTTCCCATGTCGATCTTGACCGGGAAGCGAGGATGGCGCAGAAGCTGAAGGTGGACATTTGTGTGATCGGCGCCGGCTCCGGCGGGCTTTCGGTCGCCGCCGGCGCTGCCCAGATGGGAGCGTCCACGGTCCTGGTCGAGAAGGGCAAGATGGGCGGCGACTGCCTGAACTATGGCTGCGTGCCGTCGAAATCGCTGCTTGCCGCCGGTCATGCCGCCCAAATCGCCAAGAGCGCCAGCCGCTTCGGCGTCTCTTGTCCGGGCGTCGAGGTAGACTTCTCGGCGGTCCACGGTCACGTCCATGACGTCATCGCCGGAATCGCACCCCATGATTCGGTCGAGCGGTTCGAGGGGCTGGGGGTCAAGGTGATCCAGGCCGAGGCCCGCTTCATCGGACCGAGGGAGGTCGAGGCCGGGGAATATCTGATCGCGGCGCGGCGCTTCGTCATCGCCACCGGGTCGGCGCCGATGGTGCCGCCGATCCCCGGTATCGAGGACGTCCCCTATCGTACCAACGAGACGATCTTCGATATGACCGCGGCGCCCGAGCACCTCATCGTCATCGGCGGCGGCCCCATCGGCATGGAGCTGGCCCAGGCCCACCGCCGTCTGGGATCGCAGGTGACGGTGGTCGAGATGGACGAGGTCCTGAACAAGGACGATCCCGAGCTGGTCGATATCGTCCGCGCCCGCGTCCGCTCCGAGGGCGTCGATATCCGTGAAGGGGTCAAGGTCATCGGCGCCGAGAAGCATGAGGAGGGGGTCGCGGTGACGATCGACGATAATGGCGCGGAGAAGCGGATCGTCGGCTCCGATTTGCTTGTTGCCGCCGGGCGTCGGGCCAACGTCGAGGGGCTCGGCCTCGAGGCGGCGGGGATCGACTATTCGCCAAGGGGAATCAAGGTCGACGCCAGGCTCAGGACGACCAACCGCCGGGTCTACGCCGCCGGAGACGTCGCCGGACGCCTCCAGTTCACCCATGTCGCCGCCCATCATGCCGACGTCGTCATTCGCAACGTTCTGTTCCGCCAGCCGGCCAAGGTCAATGAGCGGGCCTGCCCCTGGGTGACCTACACCTCGCCCGAACTCGCCAATGTCGGCCTCGGCGAACATGATCTAAGCGATCGCCATGGCGAAATTCGCATCTTGCGCTGGCCCTTCACGGACAACGACCGCGCCCGGACCGAGCGCGACACCGACGGCCTCATCAAGGTGATAACCGGTCGCCGGGGGCGGGTTCTCGGCGCCGCTATCGTCGGCGCCCATGCCGGCGAGTTGATCCTGCCCTGGGTGCTGGCGGTCGCCGGGAAGCTCAAGTTGAAGGAGATGGCCCAGGTGATCGCTCCCTACCCGACGCGGAGCGAGGTCTCCAAGCGGGCCGCGGGCAGTTACTATACCGGCGCCTTGTTCAGTCCCTGGGTCAAGATGCTGGTGCGGTTCCTCGCCAGATTCGGCTGATCCCGGCGATTTTCACGCCATCCCCCTCCCTTGCCCGCCGGCCCGGGGGGTTCCCGGGCCCTCGGGGGCCGGGTTTGGACATCACGATAAGTTGAAGGGATGTCAGAAAACTTTAGTGGCCTTCGGCCATCGGTGGGGCTGTAATCACGGGGTTGATAAGAGGTTTTGTTGAAGCCATCGCAGCGGACCGGGTTCTGTCGCCGCCAGGCGGGCCGGCCAGGGATTTCGAAGGGGGGTCCTAGCCCTGGAGGCGCCCGCGGCGGTCGGTTTGGTGTGTTGTCGACAGTTTCGTTAACCAGAGGAGGTACCTATGCTTAAGCAAACATTGACGGCAATCGGCATCGTCGCCGCCGCGTCCATGGTGGCCCTGCCGGCCGCCATCGCCGCGCCGGATGACGCATCGGTGCAGGTGGCGCAATGTAGCCCCTGTAAGGCCAAGAAGGGGTGCAGCCCTTGCGCGGCCAAGAAGGGGTGCAACCCTTGCGCGGCCAAGAATCCATGCAATCCCTGCGCGGCCAAGAATCCGTGCAATCCCTGCGCGGCCAAGAAGGGGTGCAATCCCTGCAAGGGTAAATAAAGGAAGCAATATATAAACCGCCGACCCGACCGGGAGAGGGCGCGCGACGGCGGCCCCCTCCTCGGTCCGGGAATTCGGTTCTTGATCGGCTTGACCCGATCGGTCTCGTGAGCGGCGCGGTGTCGGGTAAGTCCGCTACGCCGCCGCCAATTTTTTTGCCCGCGCCCGCCGGGCCGGTCCCGATGCCCGACTGCCCTCGAACCTGGGCGCTTCGTCGACACCCGTCGCGCTCCGGCTTGGCCGCGCCCTCATTGCCGGCGAGGTCCAACAGGCGTTAACAGGTTGGTCTGGCGCCTCCCATTGGGCTAAATTCCCCCCATGGCCGAGGGGAAACTTCGACTGCCGCTTTTCAACAGCTTGTCCGCGCGCCTTCTCGTGCTGACGATGTTCTTCGTCATGCTCAGCGAAGTGCTGATCTACGCGCCTTCCATCGGCCGTTACCGCCTGGTCTATCTCCAGGACCGTATCGGCGCGGCGCATCTTGCCATCCTTGCCCTCGAGGCGACGCCCGACAAGATGATCAGCGATGAGTTGGAGCAGGAGTTGCTCACCCACGTGCGCGCCCACGCCGTCGTGCTGCAAAAGCCGCGCGCGAAGGTGCTCATGCTCAGCGCCAAGATGCCGCCCATGGTCGATGCTTCGTTCGAACTGGGCCAGGGTACGTTCTTCGGCTTGATCGGCCAGGCCTTCATCACCCTCGTGCAGGACGAAAACAGGGTCCTCAGGGTCAGGGGTGTGTCACCGAAAGACCGCAGCATCATCATCGAGGTGGTCCTCGATGAGTGGCCGATGCGGATGGAAATGTTCGACTATTCGCGGCGCATCCTCGCCCTTTCCATCGTCATCTCGCTGATGACCGCGGCGTTGGTGTATCTCAGCCTGCAATTGCTCTTGGTGTGGCCCATGCGCCGCATGACCGCGTCGATGGTGGCTTTCCGCGAGGAGCCGGAGAATCCCGCCCGGGTGATCGCCCCAAGCGCGCGCAGCGATGAGATCGGCGTCGCCCAGCGGGAGCTCGGGGCCATGCAGATGGGTTTGCGCGCGGCGCTCAAACAGAAGGAAAAGCTCGCCATGCTGGGCGAGGCCGTGGCCAAGATCAACCACGACCTGCGCAATATCCTTTCCACCGCCCGGCTGGTCTCGGACCGGCTGTCCAGGAGCGAAGATCCGGAAGTCAAACGTGTGACGCCGACTCTTCTCAACGCCATCGACCGGGCCGTCACTCTGTGCACGCAGACGCTGAATTTTACCCGCGCCGAGCTCGAGATCAATCGTTCGCGCTTCGATCTCGCCGGCCTCGTCGATGACATCCGCGGATCCGTCATGCCGGCCACGGAGGGCGACGCCGTCGTTCTGGAAAACGAAGTCGCCGGCGACATCGAGCTTTACGCCGATCGGGATCAGCTGTTCCGGGTGCTGGTCAATCTGGGCAAGAACGCCGTCGAGGCCGGCGCCGCCAAGATCACCATCGGAACGGTCACGGAAGAGGCGGGCGAAGGCAACGGGCGAACGGTGATCGAGGTGGCCGACGACGGTCCAGGCATCGCCGAAGCGGCGCGGGAAAAACTATTTCGGCCGTTCGTGGGATCCCAGCGCCCGGGAGGTACGGGCCTTGGGCTCGCTATCGCGCGGGAGATCATGGAGGCCCATGGCGGCGATATAGAATTGATCGAGACCGGCCCCGCCGGCACCATCTTCCGGCTCGACCTGCCGTCGGTCGAGGAGACCGCGGTGGGCGGATGATCCGGGGGCGAGAAGCATCGCCAGGGCATGACGCCAGCGCCCCATGGAGGCGAAGCATAGGCGGTGATGCCGCATGGGGAAAGGCTTGGGAGGGGCGCGCGTGGGCGGTGGCTAAAACCTCCGGAATATTTCTGTTGGCCGGTTTCGTCCTTGCGGCGCTCCCGGCATGTGGATTCTTCGACACCACCGTTGCCAAGACGGTCGATGGGCGGACGGCCTATCTCGGCCCCTGGCGGATGATCGGTGAGAGAGACAGCCTGATCTATTTCCTCGCCGGGAAGAGACCGGACATCGACCTCGTCGAGATGCGGATCAGGGATAACAATGTGCTGCAGGAACGCATCCACCTGAAAGGTGGCGCCAATGCGCGCCCCTCGACGGTATTCGCCGAATATCTTCCCGCCTCCACCCGCTACACCCGGTCGACGACGCAAGGTCTGGGGCGAAAGTCCGATGCCCTCGAGAGGGCGCGAAAAGCCTTCTCGGGCGCCGAGACGACGAAGGCGGAACAGCGGGAAAACAGCGCCGGCAAGTATCTTTATGTCGTCGCCGAGTACTCCGGCGGCGAGAAGTGTCTCTTCGCGCGCCAGGGATTCGATCTGCGCAAGGCCAAGGGCGCGCAGGCCACGCCAACCTACAATGCCATCGTGACCTTTCAATATTGTGCGCACAAGGCGGTGACGGAGATGCTCGATATCTTCGATGGCATCCGCTTCAGGAACTAGCTCCTGGCTGGCTTCGAAAGCTTCCCCGAGATCGCCCACCCGACCGTCACCGCAACGTCACCATGGGCGCCAAAAAACGATTCACCACCTGCCTGCGCGAAGCCGGAGCTTCGCTTCGGCGAAGGCAGGCGGAGACGCAGAGACACAGAGGTTGAAATACTTCAGCACCAACGCTGGTGAAATTTCTCTGTGCCTCTATGCCTTCTGTGGTCGCGAATTCCCGGTTTCACCGCGACGGCACTACGCCCTGAAGGCCCGGCTTCAGTCGCCGAGCGCCACACCCTCGCGCCGGGGGTCGGCGCCGCCGTAAAGCCCGGCGCCCTTGACGGCGATGCCCTGGGCGCCGCTGACCAGCGCCCGGACCCTGACGTCATGACCCATCGCTTCTAGCGCCGGCGCCAGATCGGCGAGAGCCGTGCCCTCCTCGAGATCGGTCTTGCCGTTGCGGTTGGCATGGTTGGCCAGGCTGATCGCGCGCTGGATGTCGAGGCCCCAATCCAGGGTCCCGATCAAGGTCTTGACCACATAGGCGATGATGCGCGATCCGCCCGGCGATCCGACGGTGAGCACCAGCTTGCCGTTGGCGTCGAACACCAGGGTGGGGGACTGGCTCGAACGTGGCCGTTTGCCTGGCGCCGCGCGGTTGATCACCGGCCGGCCGTTGTCGCGCGCCCGGAAGGAGAAATCGGTGAGCTCGTTGTTCAACATGAAGCCCCTGACCATGAGCCGCGAGCCGAAGGGGCCGCCGATCGAGCTCGTCATCGCCACCGCGTTGCCGTTGGCGTCGATGACGCCGATCTGGGTCGTCGAGGGCGCCTCCCCATCTTCCGCCGGCCCGGCGCCCCAGGCGCCCCGGCGCGCGACGGTGCCGGGCTTGGCTTTGCCCATGGCGCGCGCGCGCGAGATCAGGGCCGATCGTTTGGCGATATAGGCCGGATCGAGCAAACCCCGGACCGGGACATCGGCGAAGTCGCCGTCGGCGAGGTAGAGCGCGCGGTCGGCATAAGCGAGCCGGCTCGCCTCCGATATGAGATGCACGGCTTGGGCCGATCCCGGCCGCATCGATCCCAGGTCGAAGCGTTCGAGAAGCGCCAGGATCTGTAAGGTGGTGACGCCGCCGGAGCTCGGCGGGCCCATGCCGCACAGGCGCCACACCCGATAAGGCGCGCAGACCGGCGGGCGCCGCTTGGCCTCATAGGCCCGGATATCGGCCACCGTCATGAGGCCGGGGTTGGTCCTGGCGTTGTTGACCGTGGCGGCGATATCGCCGGCGACATCGCCGCCATAGAAGGCTTTGCCTCCGCTTTCGGCGATGGCGCCAAGGGTCGCGCCCAACGCCCGGTTGACGAGGGACGCGCCGGGGGCCTTGGCCCGGCCCGCCGCGTCGAAGAAATAGGACCGCGCCACCGGGAAGTCCTTGAGGTAACGGTCGCGGCGGATCGAATCGTGGAGCCTGGGCGAGACCGCGAAACCGTTCTCGGCGAGCTCGATGGCGGCGGCGAACAGGCGTTTCCATGGCAGTTTGCCGTGCTTGCGATGGGCAAGTTCGAGCGCCTTGAGGGTGCCGGGAACGCCGACGACGAGGCCCCCCGAACGCAGGCTCGCGCGCTTTCTGACCCTGCCGTCGGGGCCGAGGAACATATCCTCTCTTGCCGACGCAGGCGCCGTCTCCCGGCCCTCGTAGGTCGAGACCTCCCCCTTCGCGGCGTCGAAATAGACGATGAAGGCGCCGCCGCCGATGCCCGAGGACTGGGGCTCG
This sequence comes from Pseudomonadota bacterium, assembly GCA_022545545.1. Taxonomy (GTDB): domain Bacteria; phylum Pseudomonadota; class Alphaproteobacteria; order SMXQ01; family SMXQ01; genus JACZQV01. The sequence goes on along the minus strand of JACZQV010000112.1, from coordinate 1,834 downwards.
ACCAGCGTCAACATCATCTGCATGGCGATCGCGGCGTCGATGGCGCCGCCGCCCCGGCGCAGGATATCCAGTCCCGCCTTGGCCGCCAGCGGATTGGCCGCCGCCACCATGTGCCGGCGCGCCACCGCCACTTCGCGAACCCGGAAGACCGAGCCGGCGGCGTCGTCCGCGGCCGAAGTTATTGGCGGCGGTCCGCCCGGCCCACAGGCGGCAACGATCCCGACGGCCGCCAAACTCAAGAGCCGCCGCCAGGTCAGGAAGGTTCTCCGCCAAGAAGAACCTCCGCCCGTCATTCGCTCGTACGATCCGCCCGGCAATACGATCCCCGGCCCTTCCGCGCCCAAAGCCAACCGCCGGCGTTAATCATAGATGCGCCGGGTGTGGGGGGCCAGAGGCTTAAGGCGCTCACGGCCAATCCGGGTCAATCCGGGCCAATCCAGCCGATTCGGGCCAGTCCTGACAATCCGGGCGAATCCGGGAGAATCCAGGCGAATCAAGCCATCTCGGGCCAATCCAGAGGTTGCCAAATGGGCAGATTGGGAACACATTAAGGGGGTAATGGATTCAGGCTTGGGGATGGCATGGAGCATCTGGGAACTCACCGTCACGGCGACAGATCCCTCGGCCTCACCATCGAAACCGTCAGCCGCACCCTGACCCAACTCAGGAACGAGGGGGTTATTTCGCTGATGGACAGTGGCCATATATTGCTCTCCAGACCCGATGACCCGGATGATCTGGCCGAAGGTTTCTGACCGCCCGGTGAATACTGACGGGTCCCTGCCGCGCCCTTCCGTGGATCGGGATGGGTCAAGCTAATCGGGTAATGCTTTAGCGGAGGATGGATGTGTCAACGATTGGCCGTAAGAGACCGATGACCGTTCCCGCCATCGCCGCGCGCAAGGGCGGCGAGCCCATCGTCTGTCTCACCGCCTATACGACGCCGATGGCGCGGTGCCTGGATGCTCATGTCGATTTGTTACTGGTCGGCGATTCCCTTGGCATGGTGATTTACGGCATGGAGAACACGCTTGGCGTGACGGTCGAGATGATGATCAACCACGGCCGGGCGGTGGTGCGCGGCCGCGAGTTCGCCTGCGTCATCGTCGATCTGCCGTTCGGCTCCTATCAGGCGTCGAAGTTCGAGGCCTACCGTACCGCCGCCCGGGTGATGGCCGAGACCGGCGGCGACGGGGTCAAGCTCGAGGGTGGTGTCGAGATGGCCGAGACCGTCGCCTTCCTGACCGCTCGCGGCATCCCCGTCCTCGGCCATGTCGGCCTAAGGCCCCAGTCGGTGAAAAGCATGGGTGGTTTCAAGGTGCAAGGGAAGAACGCGCCCGATGCCGATCAGGTGTTGCGCGACGGCAAGGCGATCGCCGAGGCCGGCGCCTTCGCCATGGTGATCGAGGGCACGGTCGAATCCCTAGCCCGCGAGCTGACGGATGAGCTTCCCGTCCCGACCATAGGCATCGGCGCCTCCGCCTATTGCGACGGCCAGATCCTGGTCACCGACGATATCCTCGGGCTGTTCACCGATTTCACCCCCAAATTCGTCAAGCGTTACGCCGATCTCAACAGCGGGATCAAGGAGGCTGCGCGGGCTTACGCGGCGGATGTCAGGGCCCGAAAATTCCCCGGGACCGAACATTGCTTCGGGGTCGACCAGGGGCCGAAGCGCGCCTCGGGCTGATCGGGCGCGGCCCCTCCAGAGCGGTTCTTGGTAGATAGGAATCAATTTGATGGGTGCAAATCGGCTCATTCGGCCAGGCGCGGCGCGCGGCGCGATGCTTGAGCATCGGGCAAGCGCCGCAACGCCGCCGAGGGGCCGATTTGC
>JACZQV010000111.1 GCA_022545545.1 Pseudomonadota bacterium | reverse complement strand
CAGTTGAGGACACCTCGGGCCTTGACGTCTTCCAACGTCCCGGCATTGGCGGCCGAGGCCATGAAAAAGACGGCAATGAGGCTGATGATCATTCGCATGGGAAATTCCTCCCTGATTGAGAAACGCTCCTTGTTGTCCGCTCCCCCTGCCTCGGCGGAGCCGGAATGGGAACACGGCTTAATCCGTACCATGATACTGCGAAAAGTCTCAAGGACTAAGCGCAATTCTCATTGGCGCCCCTTCCCCGGCATGCCCAGGAAAAACGAGGCGGCCGCCACGCGGCCTTCCGGAGGGTAAGTCTTCAAGGGCGGCGGGCGATCAAATCGATCTCGACGCGGGCGTCCCGGGCCAGGCCGGTGACGCCGACGCAGGTCCTGGCCGGGCGCCTGTCGGCGGGAAAATACGAGGCATAGATCCGGTTCATGGCCTCGAAGTCCGCCCCGAAGCGGGTGAGGAACGCCCGGACGGAGACCACGTGCTCAAGCCCGAGGCCGAGGCCGCCGAGGACGATGGTCAGATTGTCCATGACCCTCCGGGTCTGAGCCTCGATCCCTTCGGGAAGGGGCCGGGAATTGTCGTCGGGATCCGTCGGCATCTGGCCGGTCAGGAACACCCAGCCGTCGGCCTCGGCGGCGTGGCTGAAGGGGGCGACCGGCGAAGGGCCGGCGGCGACCATGTGAAACAGGGGCTCGCTCATGGGATGTCCTCATTCGGACTTCGTCGAACCCCTCATTCTTACACCGGACGGACTTCCCGACAACGGGCGGGCGCCCCGTCGGGGCGTGAAAGACGGGCCGGCCTGGGGCGTGAAACCGGGATTTCCGCGTCTCCCGAGCCATCCCCGTCCTCAGATCAATTCCTCGCCGCGGTCATCGGTCTCGCCGAAACGGCCGAGCGACGGTTTCTCGAGGCCTTCATAGGCGGCCTCGATTTTCGCCTTCATGGCGCGGTTGTGGGCCTCGAACAGGCTGTTGCCGGCGCGGTCGCAGTCCACCAGCAGCGGCCCGAAGTTCTCCACCTCGAGCACCCACATGGCCTGGGCGATGCCGAGCTCATCGAGCCAGTAGACGTCGCGAACCCGCTTGATCCCGCGGCCCAACAGCGCGCCGGTGCCGTAGCCGACGGTGAGCAGATAGACCGCGCCGTTGGGCACGAAATAGGTCTTGTAGTCGGCCTCCGACATGCCGCCCTTGCCGATGATCATCTTGCAGCCGGAGAGCTCGAACCAGTCGGTCAGCCACTTGGTGAAGCGGAAGCTCGCCGTCCCCGTTACCGCGCCGATTTTGAAGGTTCCGTCATCACGCCGGCTCGCCGCCGGCGAGCAGTGGAAGTTGACGTTCGATACCGAGGCGAGGTCGACCGGCGGCGCATGGCCGTCGGCGATGATGCGCTGATACACTCCTTCCCGGCCGGTGTAGATCACGCCGTCGAGATAGACGACGGCGCCGAGCTCGAGCGCGTCGATGTCCTCGGGCCGGACCGGGGCGGTCAGCCGGACGCTTTTAAGCTTTCCGCCGCCGGCGGCCATTCGACGCCCTCCCTTCGCATATAAGGGGTGAACCATTTAGGATCGGTGCGGTGCTCGACACGCCCGTCCATGAACATGCGCGCCGTGGCGCGGCGCGACGACAGGCAGAAGCAATGCACGCTCATCGGCATGCCGCCGGTATGGGTGTAACCGACCTCGATATGGCAGTCGACCACCATCGAGGAGCCGACGAAGCCCATGGGCCCCATGCCGATGGAATTGCCGAGCGCCTTGAGCTCTTCCTCCAACTCGGCGATCGCCGGGTCGGGGTTGCGCTCGCCGACCGGCCGCAGGCACGCCGCCTGCTTGCCGAGCGTCATCGAGATATCCTTGGAGCCGCCGAGCCCGACGCCGACGATGGCCGGCTGACAGGCCAGCCCGCGCTTGCCGAAGGAGACGAGGACGTCGAGGAAGAACCGCTTGATGCCGTCGATCCCGTCGCCCGGAAACAGCATGCGGTAATCGGTGCCGAACAGCCCGCCCTTGTGCACGGTGGTGATGTCGATCCACTCGGCGTCGGGCTCGAACGAGTACTCGATCTCGGGCGCGTTGATGCCGACATTGTTGTCGTGATGGGTGCGCCAAAGCGGATGCACCCGGTTGGGCCGCAAGGGAATCTCGTGGGTCGCCCGGGCGGTGGCGCGGCGAATCGCCGTCTCGAGCGCGACGAAACCGCCCTCGACGGCCGCCTCGTTGCCGATCTTGACGTAATAGCGCGGCAGGCCGGTGTCGCCGCACATGGCGCGGCGGTCCTCCTTCGCCGCCTGCCAGTTCTCGAGCATGGATGAGAGCACGAAGCGGCCGAGATCGCCTTCCTCGGTCTCGGCCATCTTCTCGACGCCGGCGAGGTAATCGTCGGGGATCTCGATGCTCGCCCGCGCCGTCAGTTCATAGGCGGTCTCCTCGACCGCGTCCTTGCCAATCATCACCGTCCTCACGCGTTCAGGGCCGCCGCCGAGCCCCGGTCTTGCCGGCTCAACTCTCCGGCCTGCCCTCCGTACCACTTCGGGAGGCGGGCGGCGCGCCGGCGTCATCCTCGATCAGCGATTCCCCCGGCTTCACTATAGAGAAATCGACCGCTTCCATGGCGATATCAAGGTTTTTCCCGCGCATTCGCGTCACCGAGTAGCGCGCTTGGGCGTGATCGCCGGTTTCGGGGAAGTCCTCGCGGAAATGGGCGCCGCGGGATTCGGCGCGGGCCAGCGCCGTCGCCGCGATCGCCTTGCCGACCGTGATCAGGCTGTCGAGGTCGAGCCAGTCCTGCCACGTGAGATTGAACGCCGGCGCCTGGCCGCCAAGGCCCGTGCCGGCGAGCGCGCCGCCGAGTTCGTCGAGCGCCGCGATCGCGCGCCGCAGACGGTTTCGATCGCGGATGATGCCGACGTCCTCCCACATCAGATCGTAAAGCCGCTGGCGCAAGTGATTGATGTCGCCGGCGGGTCTCGAAAACGGCCGGCGGGCGCGCCCGACCGCTTCATCGATCGCCACCCCATCGGCATCGCGAAAGCCGCCCTCGTTCGCCGCCCAGCTGGCCATGGCAACGCCGGCGAGGCCGCCATAGACGGTGGAGTTCGCCACCCCGTTGCCGCCGAGCCGGTTGGCGCCGTGCACGCCGCCGGTATCCTCGCCGGCGGCGAACAGGCCGGGCAACCCGGTCGAGCCGTCGGCCTCGAAGCACACCCCGCCCATCAGGTAATGGGCGGTCGGCACCACCTCGACCCGCCCGCCGGCGAGATCGAAGCCGCAATCGGCGCAGCGCTCCACCATGCCCTTGAACTCGGCGCGCACCCTATCGGCGCCGAGATGGCTCATGTCGATGTAGACCCCGCCGCCCGGCGTGGTGTTGCCCTCGCGCATCTCCTGGTAGATGGCGCGGGAGACGATGTCCCGCGTCGCCCGTTCCGCCGCCGGGCTGTAACCAGCCATGAAGCGCTTACCGTCGCCGCCGAGTAGCCGGCCGCCGGCGCCGCGCAGCCCTTCTTCCAGCACCGTCCCGGTCATGCGGGTCTCGGGCCCGGCGAGAAGCCCGGTCGGGTGGAACTGCACCATCTCCATGTCGCGGAGCTCGATCCCGGCCCGAAGCGCCATCGCCAGGCCGTCGCAGGATTTGTCGCCCGACGGCGTGTGATAGCGGTACATGGTCGGCCCGCCGCCGGTGGCGAGCAGCACCGCCTTGGCTTCGACGAAGACGAAATCGCCGCTCCGCATGTCGATCATGAGGACGCCCGCCAGCGCATCGCCCTGGGCGGTCTTGATGAGGGCGATGGCGCGGTGGTCCTCGAGGCGGCCGATATCGGCGGCCAGCACCTGTTCCATCAGCCGGTTGATGATCTCGATGCCGGTCAGATCGCCCTTGTGCACCGTGCGGTCGAAGCTTTGGCCGGCGAACGCCTTCTGATGCATGGTGCCGTCGGGGTTGCGGTCGAAGAAACAGCCGATCTCGTTCTCGAGTTCCACGACGCGCTCCTTGGCGCCGGTGACCAGCTTCCAGGCGAGGTCCTGGCGCGGCAGCCAGGCGCCGCCGACGATGGTGTCCATGAAGTGGCGCTCGACCGAATCCCCTTCGGCGATGGCGACGTTGTAGCCGCCCTGGACCATGCGCGTGCAGCCGGTCTTGCCGATCAGCCCCTTGACGGCGATGGTGATGCCGAGATCGGGCCGGGCGCGCCGGGCATGGAGCGCCGCGAACAGCCCGGCGCCGCCGCTGCCGAGGATCAAGATGTCGGTCCTAAGCCGATCTGTCGCCGCCATTCCGGATCAGACCGCGATGGCCAGGAAGGCGGCGCCGGCCACGAGCGCGGCGCCAAGCGCACAGGCGATCAGGGTCTCCTGCCAATCGCGCCACGGCAGGAATTCGACCGCCAGCAGGCGCAACCCGCCGGTCATGTGGACCGCCAACAACACCATGAGCGCCGCTTCCGAAAGCTTGACCCAGGGGTCGTCGGTCCAGCTGAGGAAGGCATCGAGCCTTCCTTCGCCCTCGATCGCCAGCGCCAGGACATAGAAGTGCGCCGGCAGGAACAGCGCCAACACGACGCCCGAGAGGCGGTGCAGGACGAAGGCCCAGTAGGCGGGATGGTTGTCGAGGCGCCGGCCTCCGCCGACCGAAAGTCGGCTTCCGCCTTCGCCGATCGAACGTCGGCTTCGGCCGACTGTAGGCCGGTTCACGTCAGCGCCCCGACGGCGCGAAAGCCCATCGCCATCAGCCCCACCGCGAACGCCACCGCCGCGGCATCGAGGCTCCGGCCCCGCCACGGCGTCATCTCGCCGATCACCGTGCGCGCGCCGATCGACCCGTGGATCGCGGCGGCGAGGACGAAGAGGCCGTAAAGGCCGCCCCAGAAGAGGCTTCCCTGGGTGCGGGAGAGGATTTCGGCGGCGCTCAACCCGCCCCTGATGGCGTAGATCACGGTGACGATGTGGACCAGCACCAGGGGCGCCAGCACCATGGCGCTGATGCGCTGGGCGAGCCAGACGAGGGTTTCGGTTTTCGCGCTCACAGTTCGCCCTTGAGATATGCGCCCGCCACGGCGCGCTTGAGCCCGGCGATCGAGGCCGTCGGGTTGAGGCCCTTGGGACAGAACTCCATGCAGTTCTGGTGGCTGTGACAGGCGTGGCAGCCGGCGTCGCCGGCGACGGCCAGGAGGTGGCCCAGGCGATCGCCGTCGCGGACGTCGTTATAGAGCGTCCAGGCGCGATTGAGCGCCGCCGGGCCGAGATAGTCCGGGTTCCACCTGACGACGTCGCAGGCGGCGTAACAGATACCGCAATTGATGCACTCGATGCCGGCGTCGGCCGCCCGGCGCTTCGGGTCCGCCGGCGGCACCCGGGCGAAACCCTTGGGCGATTCCTTCGCCGGGACGAAGCGGCCCTTGGCGCGGCGCCATTTGTCGAAGAACTCGGTCATGTCGGCGACGAGATCACGGATAACCGGCATGTTGGCGAGCGGCGCAAGGGAGAGCCTGCCCCCCTTCGCCACCGTCGCCACATGGGTGCGGCAGGTCCAGCGCGGGCGTCCGTTGACGGTCATGGCGCAGGACCCGCACATGCCGACGCGGCACGAATATCGATAGGCGAGCGTCGGATCGATGCGGCGCTGAATGAAGGTGACGACGTCGAGCACCGTCTGATCGGCGCGCTCGGGCACCCGGTAGGTGACGAATCCGCCGCTGTCGCCGCCGCGCCAGACCGCGACCTCGAGCTCCCTCATCGTGGCTTCGCTCACGCCAAAACGCCTCCTGCTTGCTCGCCCCTTGCGATCGAGCGGCGCCAACGCGCCGGCATCGGAAGTCTATCGGCAAGCCATGGCGACAGAAACGACTAAATCCGCGGGGGAGGGAGGACCGAGGGCGGGATGGGGGTGCTTGTCACCCCGTCGCCGTGGTCGGGTCGATCATGCCGATGATTTCCGTGATCTTGGTGGCGGGAAAGCCGCTGAGTTCGCTGTGTTTGTGGATGATCGCCTCGTCCTTGGCGAGATAGACGCAAAAGGTCTTGTCGGCGGCGACGAAGGACTCGACCCACTGGATGTCGGGGCCGAGTTCGCGCAGCGCGCCGTTCGATGTCTCCGCCGCTCCGCTCAGCTCGTCACGCCCGAGGCCGCCGACCGCGGGCATGTCCCGCTCGATGATGTATTTCCGCATGATTTCTTCCTTTCTTGGGATTTGTCCATTTCCGATCGGCGTGATCGCGCCTAGGCCGTCCTCGGCCCCCACAGGATCACCGCCGCGCCGACCAGACAGACGGCGGCGCCGATGAGGTCCCAGCGGTCGGGCCTGCCGCCTTCGACGGCCCATATCCACAACAAGGACGCGGCGATATAGACGCCGCCGTACGCCGCATAGGCGCGGCCCGCGAACACCGCGTCGATCCGGGTCAGGAAAAACGCGAACAGCACCAGCGCCACCACGCCGGGCGCCACCCACAGCGCCGATTTGCCGAGCTTGAGCCAGGCCCAGAAGGCGAAACAGCCGGCGATTTCCGCCACCGCCGCCAGGGCATAGAAGATCAAGGATCGCATCCCGCCCGGAGCTTAAGCGTAAGGGGGTTCGAGGCGCAACGAGTATGGGCAAGCGATAGCGGCCGAGATCGGGAATCTCCCGCGCGGCGCTGGTCCACCGGGCGCTCGTTTGGTCCCGTTCCGCCGACTCATTTCCCGTCCCCGCGCCACCGGCGGCGACTTTATTTGCAGGCGATGCTTGAACGAAATGCGAAATGTGTTTTCTTTGCCGATGGAAGGGCCCCGTGTGAAGGGGCCGGCCGGATGGAGAGATCGGGCATGAGACGGGTTATGCTTTTGGCGCTGGTGAGCTCGGCGCTCCTTCTGGACGCGCGCGCCATCGGGGCCCAGGATCCGCCGTCCCCGCCGGCACCGGTGGCGGAGAACGCGGACGTCATCGAGGCGCTGTTCTTGGGCTCGGGGCCGCTGACGCCGGCCGACGGCTCCCATGCCTGTCCCTTGACCGATTATTGGAAAGGCTTCCCACGGGGAACGACGGTGAAGGTGCGCCTTTCGACCACCGTCTCGGAGAAGGTCAGGGAGGCGATCGAACAGGCGCTCCGACAGGTGCCGGAAGCGACCAACGGCGCCATCGACGCCACCTTCGAGCTGACAGAGGACGCCAACCCGATGCCGGAGCAAAACGAGGTCACCCTGACATTCCACCCCGACCCGGTGAGCCAGGGGTGCATCTTCGATCGCGGATGCATCATCCACAGGTTCGAATCCAAGGACCGGCCCGGCATCCTCCGCTCCGGCCGGGCCGTGCAGGCGGCGGATTTGCCGGTGAACGATTACGTTCACGATGTCGTCGGCCACGGCGTCATCGGCATGTGCCACATCGACGCGAAGCGCATCTGCGGGCCCGAGAACTCGCTGATGAGCCGTGGTGCCGGCGTCTTTTCCGGCGAAACGGCGATCGAACTGACGGCGCTCGATCTCAGTGCCGCCAAGGCGGTGTACGGCTCGCCGCTCGACCCCGGCGCCACCCGGGACGACTTCATCGAGCACCGGCTGATCGACCCGGCGCTTAGCCGTAGCGCCGGGGAGTGCATCGACGACCTCCTCGGCACCTCCGGCTGATCGTGCCTTGGTGATAGGGCACTATCCTGCCAGATGGAGTGTCAGGCTTGGCCGTCAATGATCGGCGGGTTCCGGCGTGCCGAAATTCCCGGTCTCCGCTATGCCTATCGCGGCGACGGCGCCGACCGGCGGACCGCCGAGGCGCCGTGACCCGGCGCTGGCTGGTCTTTGTCCAACTCGCCCCGCCCCGCGCGGGGCTTTCTTCTGGCCAACCTAATCATTGATGGTGGCCGGACCCTGTGGTACAATCCGCAATTGTCAGTCGGGTGGTCGCTCTCGGGGCCTCCCTGGAGCGCGCCCGGCTGGCTCTACGTTTCCCAGACTTAAACCTAGACGATACCCAGACTTAAACCTCGCCCCGCCTCGCGCGGGGCTTTTTCTTGTGCTATGTTCCTGTCCCATGAGCGACGACGGCCCACAGAATGAAACCCCGGAACGGGTGACGCACAAAGTCGAAATTGCGGCGACCGCTGAGGGTGTTGCGAGCCTTGACCCGGTGCTGATCCATTTGGAGGATCAGTTGGCGCCAACGTTCCGCGAGATGGACATGGCGCGGCTGTACCGAATATCTCAAGGCGAAAACATTTCGGTGCCTGGTGGCTACAGCGGGTCACAAAAAGCAGTGCAGTTAATCGCCCAGCATTGGTACAACGAGCGCTTCAGCCAGAAGCGTCAAACTCAAAACATTGTAGCGATGATTGCTGTTGCCCTATTGGCGGCGCTGTTGGGGGCGACCCTCTAGATATTTACCCGCCCCGCTCCGCCGGGGCTTTTTCGGACACAGTGCGGACACGGCCCATCCTGCCAATTCCCGATATTCGCGTAAGCCCTTGAAAGACTGGTGCCGAAGGGGTGATTGGAACTCCCGGCCTCCGGATTACGGGCCGGGGCGCGGACCCGGGAGGGCAATGCCGGGATCGTCAACTGCCTGGCACGGCCTACGGCGGTATAGCCCGTGATCGCTACAACGCCAGCAAGGACTGGGACGAGCGCCGCCGGGTGGAGAGGGCCTTGGCGCGGCTGCCGCACCGGCAGTAGCCGGATCGTGAACCGTGGGCTATCGTCGTTACGCGTTGCTTGCCAAAAGATAACGGAGGATCGGTCATGAGAGCCTATACGCCGCAATTCGATAACCCCTACCCCGAAGGTGAATGGTCCGAGATCACGGACTTCGTCTACGCCTCGAACTTGCATCTCTGCCGCGCCATGACGGCCGTTCAGACACGTACCGGCGAGGACGCCAATTATGTACTCGCCCAATCCTATAAGGTCAGCTTTAAGCTCGACACTGACACTGTTGAGCGGGAAATCGAGGTGCCGAAGGGCATGTTGACGGATCTTTCTTCCATCCCGCCCGGGTTTCGCTGGGCGGTGAACCGCGTCGGGCCCCATCTCGAGGCCACGATCGTCCATGATTTTCTCTATATCGCCTGGCAGGATTTGGCGGGCCATGGTGCAAGGGATGAGGACCGGAAATTCGCCGATGAGCTCATGCGCGTTGCGATGAAGGAGGCCAAGGTCAGCGGGGTACAGATTTTCCTGATCCACAGTGCCGTGTCGCTCGCCGGCGGGTCCGCGTTCCGCAATGCCGATCCGGGGACCCGTTATGTGGAGGACGAGACCGGCGGCGATTGTCCCTGCGAAGGCGCCCCCTTGGTCGTTCCTGCACCGCCGCCGGCGGAACCAGAACCCGACACCCCCGATTCGGACCCGGACCTGGACAATGATGATGATTGATAGTGCCCCGAATGACCTCCGCCGGAGCGGTGAAAGGCGGCGAGGAGAGCCAAGTCACGGCGTTCAAGGGGGAATACCCCTGGACGGAGATAGGGCCGCTCCTGCAAGCGCTGTCAGCCATTCGGGATGAAGTGCGCTTGCCAGCTATCCAAACCGCCCCGCT